>NZ_JBJQKY010000013.1:0-122074 GCF_046486595.1 Escherichia sp. WS3063 | reverse complement strand
CCCATCAGAAACCGGATATATGGCTGCACCTACCCGTTTTATTACATAACTGAAGAAAGCATTGCATTCCGGGAGCGTCCATATATGTTACCTCGCGCCCGACCCGGTAGCAGCAAGGGATAAGCCGAGGGTACCGCGCAGCGGCGATTTTGTTCGCCAGAGCCCGGGGGTGCAGGGGGCGGCGGCGACTGGCCGCCCCCTGCGCGCTCCTTGCGCCAGTGATGATATGAAGCAATGCACATGACAGGAGCGCAACAGGATGAGAGACTGAACTATTCTCGTTATTTTCGGACCTGATGACATTAATTAATTTTAAAATATCATCTTAAATACGCCAGTCACCACCAGTAGCCCAATCAGGAAAATAATCAATACAGCCCAGAGTATAATTTTCATTGGCGTTCCTTTATTTGTGAGTGCTGAATAAGTATAGGAAAAAACGAAGCCCTTTGCCGTTATCCATAAACGATTAAGATAAATCGGAAGATATCATTCACTTAGTGTATATTTTTCTGGATATGTCGTTTTATTGCTACTGATGTATTGCCACGCGAAACTAAAAAATATATCGCAACACACGGTAATCTCCGCGCACCTTTTCTTACCTGATTATTCCCCCATGAATCGTGATTCTTTTTATCCAGCCATCGCCTGTTTTCCGCTGTTACTGATGCTGGCCGGGTGTGCGCCTATGCATGAAACCCGCCAGGCGTTAAGCCAGCAAACACCCGCGGCACAAGTTGACACCGCATTACCCACGGCGCTGAAAAATGGTTGGCCAGACAGCCAATGGTGGCTGGAGTATCACGATAATCAACTCACTTCATTAATTAACAATGCACTACAGAACGCACCGGATATGCAGGTGGCTGAACAGCGCATTCAGCTGGCTGAAGCCCAGGCGAAGGCAGTTGCCACTCAGGATGGTCCGCAGATCGACTTTTCTGCGGATATGGAGCGGCAAAAAATGTCTGCAGAAGGGTTAATGGGGCCGTTTGCTCTGAACGATCCTGCCGCAGGTACGACCGGTCCGTGGTACACCAACGGTACTTTTGGCTTAACGGCGGGCTGGCATCTCGATATCTGGGGAAAGAATCGGGCGGAGGTTACTGCTCGCCTCGGTACGGTTAAAGCACGGGCGGCGGAACGCGAGCAAACCTGCCAATTGCTGGCTGGCAGCGTAGCCCGCCTGTACTGGGAGTGGCAAACCCAGGCGGCGTTAAACACGGTCTTGCAGCAAATCGAAAAAGAGCAGAACACCATTATCGCGACCGATCGCCAGCTATATCAGAACGGGATTACTTCTTCAGTTGAAGGTGTGGAAACCGATATTAATGCCAGCAAAACCCGGCAGCAGCTCAACGATGTCGCGGGGAAAATGAAAATTATTGAGGCACGGTTAAGTGCGCTCACCAACCACCAGACAAAGTCATTGAAGCTTAAACCGGTCGCGTTGCCGAAAGTGGCAAGTCAGCTTCCTGATGAACTCGGGTACTCCTTACTGGCCCGGCGGGCAGATTTGCAGGCGGCGCACTGGTACGTTGAGTCATCGTTAAGCACTATTGATGCGGCAAAAGCGGCATTTTATCCTGACATCAACCTGATGGCCTTTCTGCAACAGGATGCGTTGCACTTAAGCGATCTGTTCCGTCATTCCGCGCAGCAAATGGGCGTTACGGCAGGCCTGACGCTACCCATTTTCGATAGTGGTCGTCTTAACGCCAATCTCGATATCGCAAAAGCCGAAAGCAACTTGTCTATCGCCAGCTACAACAAAGCGGTGGTTGAAGCGGTAAATGACGTGGCGCGGGCGGCCAGCCAGGTTCAGACACTGGCGGAGAAAAACCAGCATCAGGCGCAAATTGAGCACGATGCCTTGCGTGTGGTAGGTCTTGCGCAGGCGCGCTTTAACGCGGGCATCATTGCTGGTTCCCGCGTCAGCGAAGCCAGAATCCCCGCGCTGCGTGAGCGGGCCAATGGCCTGTTATTGCAAGGGCAGTGGCTGGATGCCTCCATTCAACTCACCGGTGCGCTGGGCGGAGGTTACAAACGCTGATGATATGCGCCTTCTATACTTAACATTTATTCAGCGTTAAGTGGAGAACTCGATGGCACAGGTCGCGATAATTACCGCCTCCGATTCGGGGATCGGCAAAGAGTGCGCGTTATTACTGGCGCAGCAGGGGGTTGATATTGGCATTACCTGGCACTCAGATGAAGAAGGGGCAAAAGATACCGCGCGTGAGGTAGTTAGCCACGGCGTACGTGCGGAGATCGTGCAACTGGATCTCGGCAATCTACCAGAAGGGGCACTGGCGCTGGAGAAACTTATTCATCGGCTGGGGCGTATTGATGTGCTGGTGAATAATGCGGGCGCAATGACCAAAGCGCCGTTTCTTGATATGGCTTTCGATGAGTGGCGCAAGATTTTTACCGTTGATGTCGATGGTGCATTTTTATGCTCGCAAATTGCTGCCCGCCAGATGGTGAAGCAAGGGCAGGGCGGTCGCATCATCAACATTACATCGGTACATGAACATACGCCGCTGCCGGATGCCAGCGCCTACACAGCCGCTAAACATGCGCTCGGCGGGTTAACCAAAGCAATGGCGCTGGAGCTGGTCAGGCATAAAATTTTGGTGAACGCAGTCGCACCTGGGGCGATCGCCACGCCAATGAACGGCATGGATGACGGCGATGTGAAGCCCGACGCGGAGCCTTCGATTCCCTTGCGACGTTTTGGCACAACGCATGAGATTGCCAGTCTGGTGGTATGGCTTTGTTCGGAGGGCGCAAATTACACCACCGGGCGGTCGTTGATAGTGGATGGCGGCTTTATGTTGGCGAATCCGCAGTTCAACCCAGAATAGCGCAGTGAGGTGCGTGGTTATTTCATTGGGTTAGGCCAGATAAGACACGCCAGCGTCGCATCAGGCATGGTGCACCGGATGTCGGATGCGGCGCGAACACCTTATCCAGGGCAATGGTTTTACGCCTGATGATCCGGCTTTTTCTTCCCGCGCCGTTTCAGCCACCAGCGCACGCCTACCACCAGAACCACGACCAGAATCAACCAGACCCAGTGCTTCAAATGCTGGTCGAGATTGTGCAACCACGGCGCAATCACCTGCCCACCAGCGTAACCGATAGTGGTAAAAATCAGCGCCCAGGCAAATGCGCCGAGAATATTCAGCGGCAGAAAGATTTTCGGCGACAGCTGGCTGGCACCAATCAGCGTCGGGCCAATCACCCGAAAGCCATACATAAAACGCGTACCAATGACAAACAGATACGGATGGCGTTGGATAAGTTTCTGCGCCCGCTCAATTTTATCCTGATGTTTCGAGAAACGGCGTAACAGCTTGCCGCCAAAGCGCCGCCCGCACAGATAAAGCACCTGGTCGCCAATCATGCCGCCAAGCGCCACAGAAAGTACCACCAGCGGGAACTTTAATAGCCCCTGATGTGCCGCAACGCCTCCCAGCAAAGTCACGGTTTCACCTTCCGCCAGGCTACCGATCACCAGCGCGGCATAACCATATTGTGAGATGAGTGTATTGAGATCCATAGGACAGTCTGTCTCCCTTTGCTTGCCTGTAAGCATACACCCTGTGAATCATTCACGCTGAAAAAGGACGTACATCAGACGGTGCAAATTATATGAGCGAACAAAAAATAATCACAAGCTGACTTATACTTGAACTGTCAGGTTCATGAACTCACAACAAGGGGGCGGTATGAGCCATGTCTGGGGACTGTTTTCCCATCCCGATCGTGAAATGCAGGTGATTAATCGCGAAAACGAAACGATTTCTCACCATTACACCCACCACGTTTTGCTGATGGCGGCGATTCCGGTGATTTGCGCCTTCATTGGCACTACACAGATTGGCTGGAATTTTGGCGATGGCACTATCCTGAAGTTATCCTGGTTTACCGGACTGGCGCTGGCTGTCTTGTTTTACGGCGTTATGCTGGCTGGGGTTGCGGTGATGGGGCGGGTCATCTGGTGGATGGCGCGTAATTATCCGCAGCGTCCGTCACTTGCGCACTGCATGGTCTTCGCGGGCTACGTTGCAACTCCGCTGTTTTTAAGCGGTCTGGTGGCGCTTTACCCGCTGGTCTGGTTGTGTGCGCTGGTCGGCACGGTGGCGCTGTTTTACACCGGCTACCTGCTGTATCTCGGTATTCCGAGCTTCCTGAATATCAACAAAGAGGAAGGACTTAGCTTCTCCAGTTCGACACTGGCGATAGGCGTGCTGGTGCTGGAAGTGCTGCTCGCCCTTACCGTTATACTATGGGGCTACGGTTATCGTTTGTTCTAGAAAGTTCTTTTGCGCTGCATTGCTGGCGTAAATGTCAGCAATGCAGCATTTCCTCACGATTCTTCTTTGACGATCGCACTTTTTGCTCGTTATGATGGCGTCGCTAGCCTCAGTAAATCC
The DNA here is from genome assembly GCF_046486595.1 of Escherichia sp. WS3063. Taxonomy (NCBI): domain Bacteria; kingdom Pseudomonadati; phylum Pseudomonadota; class Gammaproteobacteria; order Enterobacterales; family Enterobacteriaceae; genus Escherichia; species Escherichia sp. WS3063. The sequence goes on along the minus strand of NZ_JBJQKY010000013.1, from coordinate 117,629 downwards.
TTACTCCGGCGGTGCGCAACCCGTGCGCGTGAACCACTATCTGAATGCTCATCATGCCGAAATTTCGAGTTTCTTTATTTAGCCTGGCCCTGATGCTGGCTGTGCCTTTTGCACCGCAGGCCGTTGCGAAAACGGCAGCCGCTACCACCGCGTCACAACCGGAAATTGCCTCCGGTAGCGCGATGATTGTTGATCTGAATACCAACAAAGTGATCTATTCGAACCACCCGGATCTGGTGCGTCCGATTGCGTCTATCAGCAAATTAATGACCGCGATGGTTGTGCTGGATGCACGACTGCCGCTGGATGAAAAACTAAAAGTGGATATCAGCCAGACGCCGGAGATGAAAGGGGTCTATTCGCGCGTACGACTGAACAGCGAAATCAGCCGTAAAGATATGCTGTTGCTGGCGCTGATGTCTTCAGAAAACCGCGCGGCGGCAAGCCTTGCGCACCATTATCCCGGTGGTTACAAAGCCTTTATTAAGGCGATGAATGCGAAAGCGAAATCGCTCGGAATGAACAACACGCGCTTTGTTGAACCGACCGGATTGTCGGTGCATAACGTTTCAACCGCCCGTGACTTAACCAAACTGCTCATTGCCAGCAAACAATATCCGTTGATCGGGCAGTTAAGTACCACCCGGGAAGATATGGCAACCTTCTCTAACCCGACGTATACGCTGCCGTTCCGCAATACTAACCATCTGGTGTATCGCGATAACTGGAATATTCAGTTAACCAAAACCGGCTTTACCAATGCGGCGGGCCATTGTCTGGTGATGCGTACGGTTATCAATAATAAACCGGTGGCGCTGGTAGTAATGGACGCGTTTGGCAAATATACCCATTTTGCCGATGCCAGCCGCCTGCGTACCTGGATTGAGACCGGTAAAGTGATGCCTGTTCCGGCAGCAGCGTTGAGCTATAAAAAACAAAAAGCCGCCCAGATGGCGGCGGCGGGGCAGACGGCACAGAACGATTAAATGAATGACGGATGGCGATACTCTGCCATCCGTAATTATTACTCCACTTCCTGCCAGTTTTTCCGCTTACTGGTTTTACCGATCCCCGGATTCATACTGTTGGTCGGATCGTTCTCGCGATAAAACTTCTGCAACGTCTCCGGTGCTTTATACAAATGACCGACGTTATGTTCGGCAGGGTATTGCGCGCCACGCTGCTGCAGCAGTTCCAGCATCTGTTCTTTCAGCGCGTGCACATCCACGCCTTTTTTCACGATGTAATCCTGATGGAAGACATAGCACATAAAATGGCCGTAATAGAGCTTGTGCACCAGCTGGCTGTCGATCTCCGGCGGTAAATGCTCATACCATTCGGTGTCGTTACGCCGCAGAGCGATATCCAGCGCCAGAATGTCTTCGACTTCATCGGAATGCACAGCCTGATAACGAATTGCTGCGCCCGCAGCGGCGAAACGGTGTAAAAACGCTTTGCTGCCTTCCTCCGGCGTACAGACAAAGAAATCGCCCTCGGCCTGTTTGAAATAATCCACCAGCCACGATTTGGCTTCACCGACGCCATCGCCCGCCATTTTTAACAGCAGATGATGCTCGTATTTATCGCGCCAGTTTTTCATGCGTGGCGGTAAATGGCTGGGGAACAGGTGACCGAATTTTTGCATTGCACGGTCGGTAAAATGCGGACGGAAGAATTTCACTTTCTCCAGCATCGCATCGGTGCGTCCCTTGAGATTAAAGAAGAACGGCATCTTGTCGGTGCCTAACTTATCAATCATCAGGAAGGTGTCTTTGCCGTATTTTTCCGCAATATCGTAGATATCCCGGTGCATATATTCCCCGGCAACCGGCAAATTTTCGAAATTAGCCAGAATATGACGGCGGATTTCGGTCAGCACTTCCGGCTGGTTGGTGCCGATATAAAACACCTGCTGATTTTTTTCCGCTTCGAAGGTATCAAGACGTACCGAAAAGACGGCCAGCTTCCCGGCGCAACCAGAAGATTCAAATAACCGATCCGGATCGGCGTTATAACGTGCGGGGGTGTCGGCTTCAATATCACGAACGCGGTGGACATAGTCATAATCGTGGGCGTGACGGCCATCGTGACGCACATCGTCATCTTTGATGCGATCGTCATCCAGCTTGCTAAGGATCTGCTCCGGCGTTTCGCCCAGATCAATCCCCAGATGGTTCACCAGCGTCAGTTTGCCGTCTTCATTTATACGCGCGAATAACGACATTTCGGTATACGCCGGGCCACGCTGCACCAGCGAGCCGCCGGAGTTGTTACAAATACCGCCGATGACCGATGCGCCTATACACGATGATCCAATCACCGAGTGCGGTTCGCGTCCCAGCGGTTTGAGGGCTTTTTCCAGCGAATAAAGCGTGGTGCCCGGATAGGCCAGCACTTGTTCGCCCTTGCCGAGAACGTGCAACTTATCGAGACGCAGGGTGCTGATGATCACGATATCGCGATCATAGTCGTTACCGTTTGGCGTCGATCCTTCGGTCAGACCTGTATTGGCGGCCTGCATGAGAATAATTTTGTCGGCGGTGACGCAGGCTTTCAGCACCCGCCACAATTCCAGTAGTGAGCCAGGGAAAACGACAGCCAGCGCGTCGCCCTGACCAGAACGGAAGCCCTTGCGATAGCGGGCCGTTTTTGCGGGATCGGTGAGCAGGTGTGAATGACCGACCAGACGGGCAAGTTCATTCAAAAAGGCTTTATTATCAGTTGTTGTCATGGAAGACATTTTCCACTCCTTGTGGTGGCGAAAAAATATCACAAACTAGAATAGCGCCTTGTATGACAATTCAGCGAGTGAATATTTTGAAAATTCAGACAATAAACTGAGCATTCTTTTTCTCTCTCTATCATGCTTATGGCAAACTACGGTTTTTGCACCATTTTCGCTGCCTCGTCGGGCAACAGAGGAAGAAAAATCCATATGAAATGGCTATGTTCAGTAGGAATCGCGGTGAGTCTGGCCCTGCAGCCAGCACTGGCGGATGATTTATTCGGCAACCATCCATTAACGCCCGAAGCGCGGGATGCGTTCGTCACCGAACTGCTTAAGAAAATGACAGTTGATGAGAAAATTGGTCAGCTGCGTTTAATCAGCGTCGGCCCGGATAATCCGAAAGAGGCGATCCGCGAGATGATCAAAGACGGGCAGGTTGGGGCGATTTTCAACACCGTAACCCGTCAGGATATCCGCGCCATGCAGGATCAGGTGATGGAATTAAGCCGCCTGAAAATTCCTCTTTTCTTTGCTTACGACGTGCTGCACGGTCAGCGCACGGTGTTCCCGATTAGCCTCGGTCTGGCCTCGTCTTTTAACCTCGATGCAGTGAAAACAGTCGGGCGTGTCTCTGCTTATGAAGCGGCAGATGATGGCCTGAACATGACCTGGGCACCGATGGTCGATGTCTCGCGCGATCCGCGCTGGGGACGTGCTTCCGAAGGTTTTGGCGAAGATACGTATCTCACCTCAATAATGGGCAAAACCATGGTGGAAGCGATGCAGGGTAAAAGCCCGGCAGATCGCTACTCGGTGATGACCAGCGTCAAACACTTTGCCGCATACGGCGCGGTAGAAGGCGGTAAAGAGTACAACACCGTCGATATGAGTCCGCAGCGCCTGTTTAACGACTATATGCCGCCGTACAAAGCGGGGCTGGATGCAGGCAGCGGTGCGGTGATGGTGGCGCTGAACTCGCTGAACGGCACGCCAGCCACCTCCGACTCCTGGCTGCTGAAAGATGTTCTGCGCGACCAGTGGGGCTTTAAAGGCATCACCGTTTCCGATCACGGCGCAATCAAAGAGCTGATTAAACATGGCACGGCGGCAGACCCGGAAGATGCGGTGCGCGTGGCGCTGAAATCCGGCATCAACATGAGTATGAGCGACGAGTATTACTCGAAGTATCTGCCTGGGTTGATCAAATCCGGCAAAGTGACGATGGAAGAGCTGGATGACGCTGCCCGTCATGTACTGAACGTTAAATATGATATGGGGTTGTTTAACGACCCGTACAGCCATCTCGGTCCGAAAGAGTCTGACCCGGTGGATACCAATGCCGAAAACCGCCTGCACCGCAAAGAAGCGCGTGAAGTGGCACGCGAAAGCCTGGTGTTGCTGAAAAACCGTCTCGAAACGTTACCGCTGAAAAAATCAGCCACCATTGCGGTGGTTGGCCCGCTGGCAGACAGCAAGCGTGACGTGATGGGAAGCTGGTCGGCAGCAGGTGTCGCCGATCAATCTGTTACTGTGCTAACAGGGATTAAAAACGCCGTCGGTGAAAACGGTAAAGTGCTGTACGCCAAAGGGGCGAACGTCACCAGTGACAAAGGCATTATCGATTTCCTGAATCAGTATGAAGAGGCGGTCAAAGTCGACCCGCGCTCGCCGCAAGAGATGATTGATGAAGCGGTGCAAACCGCGAAGCAATCTGATGTGGTGGTGGCTGTGGTCGGTGAAGCTCAGGGGATGGCGCACGAGGCCTCCAGCCGTACCGATATCACTATTCCGCAAAGCCAACGTGACTTGATTGCGGCGCTGAAAGCCACCGGTAAACCGCTGGTGCTGGTGCTGATGAACGGGCGTCCGCTGGCGCTGGTGAAAGAAGATCAGCAGGCGGATGCGATTCTGGAAACCTGGTTTGCGGGGACTGAAGGCGGTAATGCAATTGCCGATGTATTGTTTGGCGATTACAACCCGTCCGGCAAGCTGCCGATGTCCTTCCCGCGTTCTGTCGGGCAGATCCCGGTGTACTACAGTCATCTGAATACCGGTCGCCCGTATAATGCCGACAAGCCGAACAAATACACTTCGCGTTATTTTGATGAAGCTAACGGGGCGCTTTATCCGTTCGGCTATGGTCTGAGCTATACCACTTTCACCGTCTCTGATGTGAAACTTTCTGCGCCGACCATGAAGCGTGACGGCAAAGTGACCGCCAGCGTGCAGGTGACGAACACCGGTAAGCGCGAAGGGGCGACGGTAGTTCAGATGTACCTGCAGGATGTGACGGCTTCCATGAGTCGCCCGGTAAAACAGCTGAAAGGCTTTGAGAAAATCACCCTGAAACCGGGCGAAACCCAGACCGTCAGCTTCCCGATTGATATCGAGGCGCTGAAGTTCTGGAATCAACAGATGAAATATGACGCCGAGCCTGGCAAGTTCAATGTCTTTATCGGCACTGATTCCGCACGCGTTAAGAAAGGCGAGTTTGAGTTGCTGTAATGCTTTAGCAAGGGCGCGACGTTTGCGCCCTTTGCCTGATGTTCATATCTTAACTTGCTGAATTTTCGCCCTTTGTAGGCCGGATAAGGCGCTCGCGCCGCATCCGGCAGGAAACGCCGGACCGAATATGCCTCTTAAGTATTTATCTGATTCTGCAACTGAATCCGTCCGCTCAGGCTAACCCTGTCATTATCAACTATGCTTTTCTCTTAATTCGCTGAAAACAACAGTAAAAGAATGAGGAAAGCATCATGCCACTCTCAAAGGTCTGGGCAGGTTCACTGGTTTTGTTGGCAGCCGTGAGCCTGCCGCTGCACGCGGCTTCCCCCGTTAAAGTCGGTTCAAAAATCGATACCGAAGGCGCGCTGCTCGGCAATATCATTTTGCAGGTGCTGGAAAGTCACGGCGTTCCTACGGTAAATAAAGTGCAATTGGGAACGACTCCCGTAGTGCGCGGGGCGATCACTTCTGGTGAGCTGGATATCTATCCGGAATATACTGGCAATGGCGCGTTTTTCTTTAAAGATGAAAACGATACGGCATGGAAAAACGCGCAGCAAGGCTATGAGAAAGTCAAAAAACTCGATGCAGAGCAAAACAAGTTAATCTGGCTGACGCCCGCGCCTGCAAATAACACCTGGACCATCGCCGTGCGTCAGGATGTGGCAGAGAAAAACAAACTCACTTCGCTTGCTGACCTGAGTCGTTATCTGAAAGAGGGTGGCACCTTCAAACTGGCTGCCTCAGCAGAGTTTATCGAACGCGCCGATGCGTTACCCGCCTTTGAAAAAGCCTATGGCTTTAAGCTCGGTCAGGATCAGTTGCTGTCACTGGCTGGTGGCGACACGGCGGTGACGATCAAGGCCGCTGCCCAGCAAACATCCGGCGTTAATGCCGCAATGGCTTACGGCACTGACGGTCCGGTCGCGGCGCTGGGGCTGCAAACCTTAAGCGATCCGCAAGGCGTTCAGCCTATCTACGCGCCTGCACCAGTGGTGCGAGAGTCGGTGTTGAAAGAGTATCCGCAAATGGCACAGTGGCTACAGCCAGTCTTCGCCAGCCTCGATGAAAAAACATTACAGCAACTGAATGCCAGCATTGCCGTTGAAGGACTGGATGCCAAAAAAGTGGCTGCCGACTACCTGAAACAAAAAGGGTGGACGAAGTAATTTCCCGTGACTTATTTACGTATTAATCCTGTTCTGGCGCTGCTGCTGTTGCTGACGGCAATCGCAGCGGCGCTGCCGTTTATCAGTTACGCGCCTAATCGTTTAGTCTCTGGTGAGGGGCGTCATCTCTGGCAGTTGTGGCCGCAAACGATCTGGATGCTGGTGGGCGTATGTTGCGCCTGGCTGACAGCCTGTTTTATTCCCGGTAGAAAAGGCAGCATTTTTGCACTCATCCTGGCGCAACTCGTCTTCGTATTGCTGGTGTGGGGAGCGGGAAAAGCGGCGACCCAACTGGCGCAAAATGGCAGTGCGCTGGCGCGTACCAGCCTCGGCAGTGGTTTCTGGCTGGCTGCGGCGCTGGCATTGCTGGCCTGTAGCGATGCCATCCGCCGAATCTCCACGCATCCGCTGTGGCGCTGGTTGTTGCATATGCAGATTGCCATTATTCCGCTGTGGTTGCTGTACTCCGGCACGCTTAACGATCTCTCGCTAATGAAAGAATACGCCAACCGTCAGGATGTGTTTGACGACGCGCTGGCACAACATCTGACGTTGCTGTTTGGTGCGGTGCTGCCTGCGTTAGTGATTGGTGTGCCGCTGGGCGTCTGGTGCTACTTTTCCACTGCGCGGCAGGGGGCGATTTTTTCTCTGTTGAATGTCATTCAGACCGTGCCTTCGGTGGCGCTCTTTGGCCTGTTGATTGCGCCGCTTGCCGCGCTGGTTACGGCCTTTCCGTGGCTGGGTAAGCTCGGCATAGCAGGAACCGGAATGACACCCGCACTGATTGCGCTGGTGCTCTATGCCTTGCTGCCGCTGGTGCGCGGCGTGGTAGTCGGCTTGAACCAGATCCCCCGCGATATGCTGGAGAGCGCCAGAGCGATGGGCATGAGCGAGGCGCAGCGATTCCTGCATGTTCAGTTACCGCTGGCGTTACCGGTATTTCTGCGTAGCCTGCGGGTGGTGATGGTGCAAACCGTCGGCATGGCGGTGATTGCGGCGTTAATCGGCGCAGGCGGTTTTGGTGCGCTGGTTTTCCAGGGGCTGCTAAGCAGCGCCATTGATTTAGTGTTGCTGGGGGTGATCCCGGTAATTGTTCTGGCGGTGCTTACCGACGCGCTGTTCGATTTGCTTATCGCACTGCTGAAGGTGAAACGTAATGATTGAATTTAGCCATGTCAGCAAACTGTTCGGCGCACAAAAAGCCGTTAACGATCTCAATCTCAATTTTCAGGAGGGGAGTTTTTCGGTGCTGATTGGCACATCTGGCTCCGGCAAATCCACCACCCTGAAAATGATCAACCGCCTGGTGGAGCATGACAGCGGCGTGATCCGCTTTGCCGGAGAAGAAATTCGCTCGCTGCCAGTACTGGAGTTGCGCCGCCGGATGGGCTATGCCATTCAATCTATTGGCCTGTTCCCCCACTGGAGCGTGGCGCAAAACATCGCTACCGTGCCGCAATTACAAAAATGGTCGCGGGCACGGATTGACGATCGTATCGACGAATTAATGGCGCTACTGGGGCTGGAGTCAAATCTGCGTGAGCGTTATCCGCATCAGCTTTCCGGTGGTCAGCAGCAACGTGTGGGAGTGGCGCGCGCACTGGCTGCCGATCCGCAAGTCTTGCTGATGGATGAACCTTTTGGCGCACTGGACCCGGTAACGCGCGGCGCGTTGCAACAAGAGATGACGCGCATTCACCGTTTGCAGGGGCGCACTATTGTGCTGGTCACTCATGATATTGATGAGGCGCTACGGCTGGCAGAACATTTGGTATTGATGGATCACGGTGAAGTGGTGCAGCAGGGCAATCCGCTGACGATGCTGACTCGTCCGGCGAATGATTTTGTTCGCCAGTTTTTTGGACGTAGTGAACTGGGTGTGCGCCTGCTTTCGTTACGTAGTGTGGCGGATTACGTGCGTCGCGAAGAACGTGCAGAAGGTGAGGCACTGGCAGAAGAGATGACGCTACGCGATGCGCTCTCCCTGTTTGTCGCGCGGGGATGCGAGGTGCTGCCGGTGATGAACACGCAGGGCCAGCCTTGCGGCACGCTGCATTTTCAGGATCTGCTGGTGGAGGCATAAACGTATGAAGATGTTGCGCGATCCGCTGTTCTGGCTCATTGCTTTGTTTGTGGCACTGATTTTCTGGCTGCCTTACAGCCAGCCGCTGTTTGCTGCCTTGTTCCCACAACTGCCACGCCCCGTTTATCAGCAAGAAAGTTTTGCAGCTCTGGCACTGGCTCATTTCTGGCTGGTGGGAATTTCGAGTTTGTTTGCGGTGATCATTGGCACTGGTGCAGGAATTATTGTTACTCGCCCGTGGGGCGCGGAATTTCGCCCACTGGTGGAAACTATTGCCGCCGTTGGGCAGACTTTTCCGCCCGTCGCGGTGCTGGCGATTGCCGTTCCGGTGATCGGCTTTGGTCTGCAACCCGCGATTATCGCCTTGATCCTTTACGGCGTGCTGCCCGTCCTGCAGGCGACACTTGCCGGGCTGGGAGCGATTGATGCCAGCGTGACAGAAGTTGCGAAAGGTATGGGAATGAGTCGTGGTCAGCGACTGCGTAAGGTCGAGCTACCGCTGGCGGCTCCGGTGATTCTGGCGGGCGTGCGAACTTCGGTGATTATCAACATTGGTACGGCGACGATCGCCTCAACGGTAGGGGCCAGCACGCTGGGTATGCCGATCATCATCGGGCTTAGCGGATTTAATACCGCGTATGTGATCCAGGGGGCGTTACTGGTGGCACTGGCGGCGATCATCGCAGACCGCCTGTTTGAAAGGCTGGTGCAGGCGTTCAGCCAGCACGCAAAATAAAGGTATAACCTGCGAGCATGACGCCACCAATTCCGCCTAACGCCATAAACAGGAACAGGGCGATGACCCCAATTTTAGCTATGCGCATAATGCACTCCTTATGTTAACGAAAGGATTGTACAGTAAAGCGCATTTGTTAACGAATCATTAAATGCCGAGTGGGAAAATATCATGGCCTTGTTCCTGCCAACTGGTGAGTTGCTGCTGTTGGGCGGAGGTTCGATTTTCACCGCACCACACCAGCAATGTACGGCCTTCGAACAGTTCAGGGCGTAGTTGATTGAGCGAGTGGGCGAGGACATCAATGCGCCATCCTTGTTGACTGGCAATCCAGCCCTCCAGCCACAGACGGGTGGTATCGTGAATATTCCAGCCAACCACCAGCGCATCTTTACCCTGTTTTTTACGTGCCGAAGCCAGACAGATGGCGATGTAGTTGATCAGTACGCCGTCGAGGATCGCTAGCAGCGCCTGGAGAGTCGGTTGTTGACACTGAAGTCGTCGGCGCAGAGGAATAAACAGATGTGTGGTGAGTGTCTGGGCGGGGTAATCCTGACCGCGCTCTTTGATCCACGTTCGCAGGCTATGCAGATTGCCGCTTTGCAGGTAAGTCAGTAATGTTTCTTGCTGATCGCGCCAGCCGTTCTGCACATCAACATTTTCATTACTGAGCAGCATTTTTACTTTGCTGACCTGCACGCCGTTGTCGATCCAGCGTTTGATCTCGCGGATCCGGTCAATATCGGCATCGTTGAACAGCCGATGACCGCCGTCTGTCCGTTGCGGTTTCAGCAATCCGTAACGCCTCTGCCACGCGCGTAACGTGACAGGGTTAATATCACAAAGCAACGCCACTTCACCAATTGTGTAAAGCGCCATCGTCTCACCCTTGCTCGCGAGGTCCCGGTTTAACTTTAGACGCAGTTTTGCGAACCAGGTAGTTTTGCCCGTTTTTTGTGCATCTATAGGGTGATTTTATTTTTGCCAGGCGATTTTGAGTGATCGTACTCACGAATTCTCATTTTTCTGCAAGAGTTCAAAGAAAGTTAAACGCAGGCAATGTATGTTACGCGTTTTAAAGGGAAGTGTGGTTTGCGGGTATGTACGATTTTAATCTGGTGTTGCTGCTGCTTCAGCAGATGTGCGTTTTTTTAGTCATTGCGTGGTTAATGAGTAAAACGCCATTATTCATACCGCTAATGCAGGTCACGGTTCGTCTGCCGCATAAATTTCTCTGCTACATCGTCTTTTCCATCTTCTGCATCATGGGCACCTGGTTTGGGTTGCACATTGACGATTCTATTGCCAATACCCGTGCGATAGGCGCGGTAATGGGCGGCTTACTCGGCGGTCCGGTCGTCGGTGGGCTGGTTGGTCTGACCGGCGGGTTACATCGATATTCGATGGGGGGCATGACCGCGCTAAGTTGCATGATCTCGACCATCGTTGAAGGATTGCTCGGCGGCCTGGTACACAGCATCCTGATCCGTCGCGGGCGCACTGATAAAGTCTTTAACCCCATTACCGCCGGTGCCGTTACGTTCGTCGCTGAAATGGTGCAAATGTTGATCATCCTGGCGATCGCCCGACCTTATGAAGATGCGGTGCGTCTGGTGAGTAATATTGCTGCGCCAATGATGGTCACCAATACCGTCGGCGCGGCACTGTTTATGCGTATATTGCTCGATAAACGCGCGATGTTTGAAAAATACACTTCGGCTTTTTCTGCCACTGCGCTGAAAGTGGCGGCCTCGACGGAAGGCATTTTGCGCCAGGGGTTTAACGAAGAGAACAGCATGAAAGTGGCACAGGTGCTGTATCAGGAGCTGGATATTGGTGCAGTCGCGATTACCGATCGAGAGAAATTGCTGGCCTTTACCGGAATTGGTGACGACCACCATTTACCCGGCAAACCGATTTCTTCAACTTATACCTTAAAAGCGATTGAAACCGGTGAAGTGGTCTACGCTGATGGCAACGAAGTGCCTTACCGTTGCTCTTTGCATCCGCAATGCAAACTGGGGTCGACGCTGGTCATTCCGTTGCGTGGTGAAAATCAGCGAGTGATGGGTACCATCAAATTGTATGAAGCCAAAAACCGTTTATTCAGTTCAATCAATCGCACGCTGGGTGAGGGGATTGCGCAACTGCTTTCGGCACAGATCCTCGCCGGGCAATATGAGCGGCAAAAAGCGATGCTCACCCAGTCAGAGATCAAACTGCTTCACGCCCAGGTGAATCCCCATTTTTTGTTTAATGCGCTTAACACCATTAAAGCGGTGATCCGCCGCGACAGCGAACAGGCCAGCCAGCTGGTGCAGTATCTTTCCACTTTTTTCCGCAAAAACTTAAAGCGGCCTTCGGAGTTTGTTACTCTCGCCGACGAAATTGAACATGTGAACGCTTATCTGCAAATTGAAAAGGCGCGCTTCCAGTCGCGGTTGCAGGTCAACATTGCTATTCCGCAAGAATTATCCCAGCAGCAATTGCCCGCGTTTACCCTGCAACCGATAGTGGAAAACGCCATTAAACATGGGACATCACAACTGCTGGATACAGGGCGAGTGGCAATCAGCGCCCGACGTGAGGGGCAACATTTGATGCTGGAGATCGAAGACAATGCAGGTTTGTATCAACCGGTAACCAATGCCAGTGGGCTGGGGATGAATCTGGTGGATAAGCGTTTACGTGAACGGTTTGGCGATGACTATGGGATAAGCGTCGCCTGTGAGCCTGATAGTTACACCCGAATAACGTTACGACTACCATGGAGGGACGAGGCATGATTAAAGTCTTAATTGTCGATGATGAACCGTTAGCACGGGAGAACCTGCGCGTATTTTTGCAGGAGCAGAGCGATATTGAAATCGTTGGAGAGTGTTCAAACGCCGTAGAAGGGATCGGCGCGGTGCATAAACTGCGCCCGGATGTGCTGTTTCTCGATATCCAGATGCCGCGCATCAGTGGTCTGGAAATGGTGGGGATGCTCGACCCGGAACATCGCCCGTATATTGTTTTTCTCACCGCGTTTGACGAATACGCCATTAAAGCCTTTGAAGAACATGCCTTTGATTATCTGCTGAAGCCAATTGATGAAGCGCGACTGGAGAAAACGCTGGCGCGATTGCGTCTGGAGCGCAGCAAGCAGGATGTTTCGTTGTTACCGGAAAATCAACAGGCGCTGAAATTTATCCCTTGTACGGGGCATAGTCGGATTTATTTGCTGCAAATGAAAGATGTGGCATTTGTCAGCAGTCGGATGAGCGGTGTCTACGTTACCAGTCACGAAGGGAAAGAGGGCTTTACCGAACTGACATTACGTACCCTGGAGAGTCGTACACCACTACTGCGCTGCCATCGTCAGTATCTGGTTAACCTCGCGCATTTACAGGAGATTCGTCTGGAAGATAACGGTCAGGCCGAGTTGATTTTGCGTAATGGCTTAACCGTGCCGGTCAGCCGCCGTTATCTGAAAAGCTTAAAAGAGGCGATTGGCCTGTAAAAGACTGCTAAAATGGCTTTTTGCCTCATCAACACCTGAAGGCCTCATGCTAAGTAACGATATTCTGCGCAGCGTGCGCTACATTTTGAAAGCCAATAATAATGACCTGGTGCGTATTCTGGCGCTGGGTAATGTCGAAGCCACCGCGGAACAGATCGCCGTCTGGCTACGTAAAGAAGACGAAGAGGGTTTTCAGCGTTGTCCGGACATTGTTTTGTCTTCATTCCTCAATTGCCTGATTTATGAAAAACGCGGCAAGGATGAGTCTGCTCCGGCACTGGAGCCGGAACGTCGCATTAATAACAACATCGTGCTGAAAAAATTACGCATCGCGTTTTCGCTTAAAACCGATGACATTCTGGCAATCCTCACCGAACAGCAGTTCCGCGTTTCGATGCCGGAAATTACGGCGATGATGCGTGCACCGGATCATAAAAACTTCCGCGAATGCGGCGATCAATTTTTACGTTATTTTCTGCGTGGACTGGCAGCGCGCCAGCATGTGAAGAAAAGCTAAGACGGGTATGGCGGCCATGCGAAACATGGCCGCCGACAGATTATTTCACTTCTTTAAAACCAGCGGCTTTCATCACCAGTTCCATTTGCGCCATAGTGATACCTTTTTTGGCATCTTCAGCAGAAACGTTGATTCCTGAAATACCCTGCAGGGCTTTAAAATCCACTTTTTCCATATCAATAGTCACGTTTTCCTGCGCGTAGGTATCGGTATAGGTTAATTTTTCTTCAACACCCGCGATGTTTTTGTATTTGGCGCTTAACGGCTCAAGTGTCCTGGCGGCATCTTCTTTGGTGGTTGCACCAATGGAGGCAAATTGAATTTTGGTTTCAGAAGATTGCTTAAGCACCTTGTCACCTTTGTAGACATAGGTAATGGCAATTTCAGTGCCGTTCAGATTGGCGCTGAATTTCTTCGATTCTTCTTTGTCACCGCAGCCAGCAAGAGAGAAAACCAGAACAGATGCTACCACAAGGGAAAACAGCTTATTGAAAGCCTTCATGTAAAACTCCATTTTATTTAATCAAGGAACTGGTGACTCTCACCAGGGGCTATATAGGATATGCCTAATACTGTGGCGTGAGCAGTCCGGAACTGGAGTAGAACTCTTAGTAAAAAGCACTATTTCATCCTTGTTGCTGAAGCATGGGGAATAATTGTTCGCAAATCAAAACACCGTTATTCATTGCTTCTACCCGTGCCTCGCTTTCTGTATTACGAAATTGTGCCAACACATGTGCCAGCCGATAAAAACCCACCGCGGTGAGGTCATTCGCCAGCAACTCTGCCTGACCAATAGCACTCTGTTCCTGATAGCGCCAGCCGTTATGGAGCAGTTGAATAAGTAACGCCTGGCAGCGCATCAGCAACTGATGAGCGGTAGACGGCACAGGCAGAACGCTGGCAGAAGGTAGCGGTGCCACAGGCGCAGTTTCTGCGTCCAGCGCCCAGGCGCGGGTTTTTGTCATCATCACCCGTGGTTCCAGTGTCAATTGCCCCTCTACAAAGCTGACAAAGCCAGAAACCAGACTCACGGGGTCCTCTGTTTGTTGTAACAGAGCTGCCATGCGTTCAACAGCAAAGGGCGAACAGGCAGAGGCTGGTAGGGATAATGTCAGCACGTTATCTTCACCTTCGCCGCTGATTACCTCCGCATCCAGCGTCTGGCGGCTGCTATCCCAACCGAGTGAAATACACTCAGCGACCGGCAGAATAAATAAGTTATCCACCTGATTAAGAGGCCGTATGCAGGCGGGGGGACGCTGGCGTAAATATTCCCGCAAAGCCACAATGCCCGGCTGGCGCAACGGCGCGCTCAACATTTGCCAGGCATCTGGCGACAGCGGCACAACACTACTCAAGCGGTTACGGGTCGCGAACAGCAGTTCGCCTTCGGCACTGCGACGCGCTGCTTGTGAAACAATTTGCCCACCTGCCAGTGCGCCAGCCTGAAAACTAAACAGCCGACGTTTTGCCGCGGGAGCGTTTTCTTGTTCGCTTCTCGGCCAACTACGCGAAAGGTGCAAAATACTGCCGGTGTCGGGATCGGTGAACCAGATGCGTAAACCATACTGTTCAATATCCTGCCAGCAACGCATACCTAAAGACACCAGCCGCAGATGATCAAGCTTTGCTTCTCCGGCAATGCCAGCGCCAACGACCGTGCGCCACGGCACAGGAGGAACTTCACCAACACTGTCGCGCCGCGCCATCTCTTGTGCGCAATTTAATCGACTGTTTAATGCCGCAAGCTGACGTAAGCATTCTCCGGCATGATAGTGACTGGCGCGGGCGTGGAAGGCATCAACGCTTGCCCGTAGCTGTCGTAGTGATTCACTTACCCAGCGCCAGTTGCAGCGTTCCGCCGCTTGCTGCGCGCGGCTGAAAGCAGCCTCGTAATGAATAAGCGGCTGGCTGATGCCGCCAAGCCATAACGCCTGGCTTAATTGCTGAACATATTGACGACACGCGTCGCCCTCATCGTTGGCAAACGGATCGTCAGATGATGTGACGTGTTCGCTGCGCATCTGCCAGATTAAATGAGTAAATTCCGCTTGCTGAGTTTTGGCCTCGACGAAGGCCTGCACAGCCAGTGCTACGTGTTCACACAGCGTGCCTTCAATACAATCACAGCGTGCGAAACGAATGCTGCTGCGGGAATAAAAACGTACATCGCTCATCGGTAAGCGGGCAGAGGGAATTTCGCCCGGCGTACAGAACAACTCAATGGTGATGCCTTTAGCGACCAGTGTCTGTGCGCGTTTGCGGGTGGCATCGGGCAGGGTAGCCAGTTCTTCCAGCCAGATTGCCGGATCCCACTCTTCTTCTTTTTCCGTAGGCTGGGTGGTGGCGCAAAGTCGCTGATAACTTAAAACCAGCATCACGCGATGGCGGCACATGCCGTTGGCCCCGCAGCTGCACTGAGCCTCTTTCAGTGCCTGACCGCTCGCCAGTTGGGTACGGACACCGTCACTGAAGGTGGCGATTAAAGCGCCGTTCTCATGGCTGATTTCCGGGACGTTGCCATTTTCCAGTTCCTTAAGACTGCGCTTAACAAAACCGGCATTGCTTAACGCCGTCAGGGCCTGCGGCGTGAGTTCTAATAATTCCGGACGTAGTGAATTCATGACTGCAAATTCTCCGCAAGCCAGGTAGCCAGTTCACCCGGTGTCATTGCGGCTATTTGTGCGCCAACATTAACCAGCGCCTGGGCCATATCGCGGTCATAGCAAGGCGTTGCGGTGCTGTCGAGCGCTGCCAGCCCCAGCACTTTGATGCCGCTCTGGACACACTTTTTCACCTGATGCGTCAGCAATGATGATGAACCCCCTTCATAAAAATCGCTCACGAGGATGATGACGCTTTTCGCTGGTTGTTCAATAAGTTGCCGACCATATTCCACAGCACTGGCGATATTGGTCCCGCCGCCTAATTGCACTTTCATTAATAATTCTACCGGATCAGCAACGTCTGCCGTGAGATCGACGACGCTGGTGTCAAACGCCACCAGATGGGTACGAATACCGGGTAACTGCCATAAACAGGCCGCCATCACTGCGGAGTGGATCACCGAGTCCACCATTGATCCGCTTTGATCAACCAGTAAGACCAGTTGCCATTGTTCGCTTTGGCGTTTAATGCGGCTGTTAAAGCGGGGGGATTCGATATACAACTTGCCGTGTTGCGGGTGCCAGTGTTGCAGGTTGGCGCGCAGAGTACTTTTGAAATCAAAGTTTCGCGCCAGTGGAATAAATGAGCGGCGACGGCGATCGCGGACACCAGAAAAAGCCTGACGAACTTCCTTTGCCAGTCGAGCCATAATTTCTTCAACAACCTGGCGCACTATCTGGCGGGCGGCAGCCAGTACTTCGGGATTCATCAGATGTTTGGTGTGCAAAACGGCGCGTAGCAGGCTTTCAGAAGGCTGCATACGTTCCAGTACGTCGAGATTCGTCACCACATCTTCAATGCCGTAGCGCAGTACGGCATCGCTTTCCAGTCGCTCAATCACCTGTTGCGGAAACAGTGTGTGAATACTGTTGATCCACTCAGGGGTGGTGAGATTTGAGCCACCTAATCCACCAGAGCGTTCACCACGCTGGAGCCGTTCAGGATCGCGCCCATACAGCCACTCCAGCGCGTGGTCTATCTGCCGGGCATTGTCATCCAGCCCACAAAGGGTCGTTTCTGCCGCTTCGCCAAGAATTAATCGCCAGCGTTGTAGCTCACAGGTGGTCAGAAGATCGTTCAGTTCAGACATGGAAAACTCCCCAGTGTTGCAGCGATGCCAGTGCCTGCTGTTCGAGTTGTTGATGATGTGCAATGGCTTGCGGTGGACAATGCAACGGCATTTGCAGCGCTGAAATGGGAAGCTGTGCGAGCTGGTAATGCTCAAGCACCTGATGCGCCAGCGTCCCGCGTTCTCGTGGTGGTAGCCAGGCCATCGCCGCGCGTAAATCGGGCAGGGCGTTAATAAAATCGTCGTCACTCAGTTGATTTAAATGACTACTGAAACCGGCGATAAATGCCAGCTGACAGGCCAGTTGATGGCGGGCCAGCGCCAGCAAACCGTGCAGCGCCTCGCCGGATTGTGCCGGGGATAACTGCGCCAGCATCGTCAGCGCCGCTTCGGCACTGGCGTTGGGATGTTCCAGACGCATTAGTGCGCCAAGAGCCGCGCCGCGATCCAGCGCCGGGGCATGAATCGCCTGACTGCGTCGCTCCAGTAAGGCTACCGCCGCAGAAAGAGAAACGCCGGGTAAATTAACGCCGCTATGTAGATCGCGCAGGATATGGCAAAGCGCTTGCCAGCTATGCAGGTGAGCGTGAAACTCCTTTTCATCCGGTCTGCCGTTAGATTCACACAGCCACAGCGTGCGATCGATAGCCGCGCATAACGTCGTTTGTAATATCTGCGCGCCTTGCATACCGCTGATTTCATCGAGCTGCCACAAGGCGTAAAGCACTTCCAGCGCCTGGCCCATTTCGGCAAACTGATTTTCTTGGGCGATTAATAATGTGAGTTGTTCCAGTAATTGCTGACTGAAGGACGCCAGACCCGCTAACGCCGCCTGGCTAAGACATGTGGTGATACTGCCGATTCCACCCGCGTCCAGCATATCGGCTTCTAATTTATGGCGTGCGGCTTCCTGGAGTGTTGCACCAAAGCAGGCGGCCTCAATCAATGCCGCATGCTGGCTAAGCGGGCGGGTTAATTTCCAGCGTTCTTCACCGTTGCCTGCAAGTGTCAGTGTGCTTCCCTGCTGGCGTACAATCCCTGGGATCTCCAGTATTGCCAGCCGATGTAACACCTGACTTTGCGCTAGTCCATTGGGGTTAAAGCGATTTAAGGTAAGCTCCGCCGGAAGAGAGATTGCGGTACGTTCCAGTTCGCAGGTGACATCTTTTGGCAGAGGCGGTTGTGGCGTAGAAGGGGCAAGTTTACCGAATCCGTCACCCGCTAATGTGTCTATCAACGTTAGCAGAATCGGATCGGTATCGGGATGAATAACGCCGCGATAGCTCCACGGCAACGGCGCATTCAGGGCTTCTTTAATCAGCGAGCCTGCTATGGCATCCAGCCAGTCAGTGCGTAACGGTAGTGTATGACCGCGCAACTGTGCCAGTGCCATCGCATGCAGATGAGCGGCAGCCATATCCGCTGTTGAAGCAGGCAAGTGGTGCTGGCGCAAACGGGTAAGAACCGTTTTCAGCAGTTGTTCACCTGCCTGCTGCAAGCCCCACCGCCAGCACCAGTTTTGCCAGACCGGGGCAGGCATACCGGAAAGGTATCCTGCCAGCACATCAAGGCGCTTTTCACTGTAGGGGGTGAGATAACAACCTGTAACGACATCTGCCAGCGAGGGCAATTCCGGCGTGTTAATTTCCTGCGTGTATTCGCGCCACATCTTTGCCAGTGCCGGAGCATGCCAGCCGCCGCAGACGACTAACACGTCGCCATTGTTTTGCTGCATCGCCCATGCAATCCAGCGGGCCATAAAGGCTTCGCGCTGACGATTGAGAGCATCTCCGGGGGAATCGCCCCGCAGTTGTGCAAAATAGTGCGCCAGCGCAGAGGGTAATGCAGTTTGCTGGCTTTCATCTTCGAACAAGTGATCCCACAGGGTGTCGCTGTTATCCATGCGGGTGGCACGCAGCAGCAAGGTCTGGCTTTCCTCTTGCGTATCAGGCGAATCGTCATCTTCTTCACTCTGCGCCCAGCAAGGTAAATCGATGAAGTAAGTTTGTGCCTGAATACGACGTGCGGCTTGTAGCGCCTGCCACTCCGGTGAAAATTCAGCAAATGGCGTCCAGGCACCGCGCCCGGGGGCCGTACCGTCCTGATACTGGCAATAACTGTAAATAGCTACCGGAAGCTGGTGGGCTAAAAACAGTTCGTCTACCCGGTCATTAAAATCAGCCGGGCCTTCAATCAACACGTATCGTGGCCGCTGGCTTTCGATTAACGATTTCACCAGCCGGGCGCAGGCCGGGCTATGATGCCGGATGCCGACAATTAACGGCTCGCTCATGCATCTTTCCTCACGGCAGGCGGTGGCGGGCTTGATAATAAGCCTGCCAGTGAGCTTCTTTATGTGTGGCGACTCGCTGTTCGAAGTAACGGCGCAGACGAGCGCGATCTTCTTCGTTATCTTTGACGATGGTTCCGGCAATACAGTCCACCAGATCGGCTGGCTCACCTGCGCGATTCGCTAAAAACCAGGCGCGGACGCCCACAGCGTGGGCCACGTTCACGGCTTCAGCGGTGGACATAATCGCTGTTAGTGTATCCATTGACGTTTTCTTTTCGCCGTTGGCACGCAGATCGCGGAAGGTGCGGACCAGTAACTCCAGTACCGCGTCAGGCACTTTATGCGGAATACCGCTATGGGCCAGCAAACGCGCCGAAGCACTGGCGACAAGCTCCAGCTCCTGAGCGAAATCCATAATCGGAAAGACAGTTTCAAAATCGAAACGACGCTTTAGCGCAGCACTCATTTCATTGACGCCGCGATCGCGGGTATTGGCAGTGGCAATAATATTAAAGCCTTCCCGCGCATAGAGCTGACTGGCTTCACCGGTGAGTTCCGGCACCGTCATCACCCTGTCAGAAAGCATACCTAACAGACAGTCCTGCACTTCCAGCGGTGTACGCGTTATTTCTTCAAAACGGACGATTTTGCCGTCGCGCATTCCCTGGTAAAGCGGGGCAGGGACCAGCGCTTCCGTTGATGGACCATGATTGATAAGCAGAGCGTAGTTCCAGCCGTACTTGATTTGATCTTCGGTGGTAGATGCGCCGCCCTGGATGGTTAACCCGGCATCGCCGCTAATAGCGGTTGCCAGTAATTCAGACAGGAGCGATTTTGCGGTGCCAGGTTCCCCCACCAACATCAAACCGCGCCCGGTAGCGAGAGTGACTAACATGCGTTCGACAGCGGAGGGACTGATCACGACTTTACGGCTAATATTTTGCGCTTCGTCGCCAAGGATAAAAGCACGGGCCGCAGGCAAACTTAACTGCCAACCGGGCGGGCAAGGTGCGTGATCATTTTGTTTTAATTTTGCCAGTTCATCGGCGTATAACACAGCGGCAGGCGGACGCTGCAGATGATTATTCTGCGGTGACATATATTCATCCCTGAAATGTATTAATGAAATAAACGATATTTTACGCGCAATAAATGTTTGGCGCATTAGTTGTTTGAGCGGAAAATATCTGGAAAGCAGATCACAGTAAATAAAAAAACCTGCTGGTGAGGCAGGTTCTTTTATTTACTATTTTCAGGCCCAACGCCGCAGCCTGTGCAACATCGTGTTCCAACGAACGAATTATAACCATCGGTGGACCCCGTTGCAATTAAGATAATGAGATTTATAATCCTGACTGTTGGGACGTTGCGCCGGATCGAACCCATTTCAAGTCATGGCTACCGGACGGGTGGTGCCGCAGGTAGTGCCCTGATCCGGAGTGCAACATCGTGGTCCAACATACGTAAACCAGTATCGACAGGCAGTGTAAGGGTAAGGTGCTGGTGTTGCGCTCCTTAATAAGGAGAGCGGATGGACACGCTGACACAAAAGTTAACTGTGCTCATTGCCGTACTGGAGTTATTAGTGGCTCTGTTACGGTTGATTGATTTGTTGAAGTAACGGGCAAATTGAAACGCATCTAAGGGGGAATACCGTCTCCCTCTTTAATAAAGCTATTTTTCTATTTCTTGGTTGAATATATTCTGTAGTTCACGATTAAAAATGGCTATTACCATTTCTGGTGATTCGCCCCGTAATTTTCGCTCATCAATAAACTCATCTCTTATATAAATCAACGCATCATTTATTAGCGGGTCGATATCCTCTCGATCACGTTGATGAAATGTTGGATGTAGCCGGAATCGCTCCAGCCGGTAGATGGAACCTGTAAATAATTCAGAGCATTTATGGATCTCAAGTCTGAAGGAAAACGGATCTTCAGGTACAGGGACTTCATAATCATAAATAGCGACCAGCTCTTTTTGCACGATCATCGCTTTTCCCGGTGGCAGGTCGTGTTAATAACGGGCAGTCGCATCACTGCCCGCTGTGGTTTAATGGAAAATGACGTCGGGTGCGCTTAACGCTTCACTCAAATCAAACACATCAAGTTCGGCAAAAGTGACAGATTTATTGTCACGGTATACATGAAGAGAACGGAAGCTCATTAGCGCTTTGCTATCAACATTGTAGTGGTTAAAACCGGATGAAAACTTAAGGACCAGCCGGTACTCGCCCAGGTCATAGACAAATGCGTCCTCATAGCCTGACTCCCAGCCTTTGTATCGCATTCCCATAAGTTGCCCAACGGTAGCGGATTTACCTTCCCAGCGAGTCAGGCTGTTACTGGCTGACTCGTCAGGCGTGAGCAGCACTGTGCGCCTCGTCAACTGGCGAAAAGGCGGCATAATTTCGTAATCGGCAAAAAGCTGTGCAAATTCACTGCGCATTTCTGCTGTCATTTCTAACGGGTGGGCAATGCCAATCAAAGCATCCGCAGGCAGGTCAATGGGCTCATCTTGTGCATTGCAGAACTCCCCCTCTGCGGCCACACGAAAGGCGTTGAGTAAACGACGCGGTTCATTTGCCGGATACACGCCCCATATTAATCGCTGAGTAACCAGGCGGGTAAAGGGATGATTAACAAACAGAGTATGAAAATCTGCCAGCGACCAGCGTCGGGTGGTGCGTAGGGCCGTTTCAAGACGCGGGAGCAGGTTTTTGCTCACCTGAGTCGCATCTTTTTTTAGCCCTTTTAGTCGGGCCAGTGCCTCGGGCGCTTTCAGTTGATCGTCATCGGCGCGCAACCGGGGAACGCTTTTCTGGCGAACGTTTTGCTGATCAAAGATAACCGGGTTAAGGTTTTCATCAAAGCGAACGGTAAATTGCCGTGGACCAAAATCAAAACTCAACGCCTGCGGATCATCAAGACCCAGTGTTGGGACTAATCTGTCCGCTAACTGTTCCTGGCTTAGCCTACGATTTTCTGCGACCACCTGAAGAAATTCCGCCGCGTTATCACGTAAGGGGCGGGATTTCGCCCGTTGCGATATATGATGCAGCTGTATCAGCGCCATATCATTATTCATCTGAGTAAGTATGTTCAGGCCACTGACGGCACGGGCAGATTTGCCTTCCTGTGGCCAGGCGAGGATCTGTGTTGTCAGATCCCGAGCCGTGCTTTCGTCACCGAAGAGACTTAACGCCAGAAATGCCCAGTTGTCTTTTGCGGGGGCGCCAACTTGTTGCCACGCGGTGAAGAGATCCCAGGCAAAAGCTGCCAGCGTTTGTGGCTGGCAGAACGTTTTCAGTTGTTCCAGCCCGCAATAAAAACGTCCGCCCTGGGTAAAGCGCAGCATGTCGCCGATAATTTCCAGAGCATCATCGGTAACAGGCTGATTATTCGTGATAAGTCTCGGTCTGGACCACATTGTCGGATGCCAGAAATCAGGGGCTTTGGGAATGCGTGCCGGGTAAATGTCCATTGGACCCTGTTTAAGTAATTGCTCCAGGGCAGGCCATACATCTGTATGCTGCCAGCGGTTTGCCACGGTTTGCAGTAATTCGCCATGTCCCTGTTCGTAAAGTAAACGCAGGGCAAGTAATGCAGCTTCGCTATTATCGCTGGATTTGGTGAAGACAAGAGGGATAAGTGCAGTAGCTGTATGTTCCGGCCAATGTAAAATCCACTGGCGAGCCAGATCACGCTGCGCCGCGAAACGTCGCCAGACGCGGGCAACGGGCAGGGCCAGTTCTGTTGCGCCGAAATTTAAAATTAATGGAAATGTTTCTTTTGGACGATGTGAAAAAGCCAACAGCAGACCTGGTAGAGCATCCAATCCGAAGATACTGAGAAAATAGTCCTCACCCGCAGACAGATGCTTTTTCTCATTGATACGTAGCCAGAAAGTCAAAGCCATCTCACGCGGCAACTGCGCCAATAAATACAGGTTCCAGATACTCTTTTCCCGACGATAGCGTGAGTAGCTGTCATTTTCCCATATGTTAATTAACACTTCTACGTGACCGTTGCGAAGCGCCTGTTCTGCTAATTGAGCTTCCGGGGAGCTCCAGCCATTCATGATCTCTTCAACCCGCCCTGGGTAGTAATGCCACTGAACAATGAGTGAATTGCGTGCAGCATCCAGTTTTCCGGGGAGTATATAATTCAAAAACAGCCATACATCATCTCCAAAACCCAGCTCCTGTAATACAACTCGTCCACTTTTTTGTTCCATGCGTTCCGCAAGAGATTCCGTGCTGAAATAACGGGCAGACTCAGTGGCGGCAAGCCTCTCTCGTTCGCCTGGTTGCCAGTAAACTTGCGGCGTTAATTCGAACGGTGCCAAATCAAGACGTGGAACTGTCATTTTTTTCTTACTACGCCACGGTGGTGAAACGAGGATTTCAGGCATTTGGATGTTATCGGTGCTATCAATAACCGTTTTGGGCGGTGCCGATAAATAACTATTCAGCACTGCCTGGGCTTGAGTACTTAACCACGGCATCACCTCTTCTGCCAGTTGTGGCTGCGATGCCATCAGCGTTTGTAACAGCGTACGCCAGTATTCATCTCGAGCTTTTTGCTGTGCAGGCAGCTTTTTGTCTTCGATGATTGGATAACCAGGGCGTGCAGGCGGTTCTTTTAACGCCAGAAGCTCTGCCAGTGCGGCAAGCGTCGCATGGGGGAAGTTTTTACTGTATTTAGCCACACGTTGCAGGCTGGGTTTATTTTTATCAGCAACTAACAGCAGGGTACGGATGACCTGCGGATGGTTAATTTGTACCAGCAGACTGCCGCAATCTTCTTTATGGGCATACATCGCGAGGCGTGGAACGGCTGCAATTCCTTGTTCGCGCAAAAGGGCGGCGCAGGCCGCGTAGCCGAAGTGGTTTTCATGCGACATGTAGCTGGCTTCGCGATCGCTAAATATATCCTGGCTCCAGTAGCGTTCGAGTTTTCCCACTGCCCTGTGGTCAGTAGCAACAACTTTTAACCACTCCTTAGAATGAAAATGAGTCCACGGGCATTCAAGGCCTACCAACTCATTGGCGATTTCTGGTTTTTCCGGGAGGATCAGCGCAATAAAAGGACGGCGAACTTGGGGTAGTCCTGGCAGTGCGGCAATGAGTTTGTCGGCGCAACGCTGCCAGCAGCTTTCCTCTGCCAGAGAGAGATGCTTACGCAGTCGGAGATCGAATTCGTTATAGGTTTCTGAGCGATAACCATAGCCATAATCCTCGTTCTGATACTGCAATGTCACTAGCAGAGGATCACTCTCATAACACTGTGCAATAAACTGGCGTGCAATCACCACCTCAGTCGCATATTCCAGTCCCTCTTGTTGGACGATTTCGTCGAGCAACTGTTGGCTGTCATTTTGCGCGATACAGGCTAGCGCCGCCATTGTCCGGGCCGGAACTGAGGGTTTGTGCTCGCCGATCAAGTTGATGGCCTGCGTGATGGCGGACTGCCATTCCAGTGAAAAATTTTCATAACGCCAGACAATGTTTTTTTTCTTCTCAGCAATGTGTAGCAATTTATCACCCAGTGTCTGGATGAGGCTTTCAGTGATAACAGGCACCGGTTCTCCCGGCCAATTGCGATGGCTGAGTGGTGTTTTGCCTTTTTTATATTTCAGTTCCAGTTGGGCGTTATCCGCCAGCCACGGTAATTCCTTGTCCATGTTCTTTCCTTATTCAAACAGGGCTTCAATATCGTTAATCAACTCGCTGGCGGTGATGTCATCGAGTGCGGAGAACTGCGCTTCCTGTGTTGAATGACTCCCCCAGCCATAGCTTTCTGCTTTGCCTTCCCATAGCCACAGCTTGCTTAAGAGTTGCTCGGCACTGAGTTCGGCTGGCGACATACCAACTGCAAATCCTTCATCGATTTCCATGATTAATGACCAGCGGCCCAGAGGTTTGATCATCCAGCCGATCCAGCCACCGTCCTGCGGTTCACCACGCACCCAGCCTTTATTCGACAGCCCCATAACCCGACCGCTCGGGCATTTTCTGCCTGCCCAGCGGGTTAGTTCGCTGGCGTTGCGTTCGACTTCAGTCAGGGCATAACTGTTGCGGTCGAGCTGACGGAACGGCGGTAAAAGTTCGTAGTCGGCAAAAAGCTGACCAAAGGCGGCGGCATCCGTCGGTGATATTTCCAGAACGTGAGGAATACCAATAGAGATATCGCCTTCCGGCAGGGTGAAAAGATCATCGTCAGCGGTGCTGTAGCTGTTATCTTCTGCCACCCGGAAACAGGCCAGTAGCTCGTTTTCGGTGCTATAAACGCCCCAAATCAGACGGCGGGTTAAGTGGCGAACCAGCGGATGCTCAACCAGGAATAGCTGGAAGTTTTCCGGCGACCAGCGGCGGCGTAGGCACATGGCGGATTCCAGCCTTGCTACCTGCTGGGCGGCAACGGTACGCGCATCTTTTTTCAACAGTTTGTAGCGGTTAACTGCATCGTTCGCTTGGGTTTCATCATCGCTTTTGTTCGGTTTAGGCAAGTCTTTCAGGCGGCTGCCGGAAGCATCACGCACAAACGGTTTTAAGGTTTCATCAAAGCTGACGGTGAACTGCCGTGGCCCGAAATCCAGCAGCAGCGAACCGTTATCATCCAGACCGAGATCCGGTGCTAACCGATCTTCAAGTTCTGCCACTGTGAGTTCGCGGCTTTCGGCAATGTCGGCAATTTTTTCTTTTGCTCGCTCCTGTAATGCTTTGAATTTCAGTTTCTGGGCGATGCCGTTAAGCTGCATCAGGGCGATATCGCTGCCGATAGCAGCGAGAATATCCAACCCAACGGTGGCACGTTTATGCTGAGATTCGCCAGGCCAGGCGCGGATTAATGGCGTCAGTTTGCGGGCGGTGTCATCGTTACCGAGAACGCCTAACGCAGTGAACGCCCAACTTTCTTTCGACGGTGCGCCAGCGGTCTGCCAGGCGGTAAACAGATCCCAGGCAAATTCAGCCAGTGAGTCGGCGGTACAGGCATCTTTCACCTGCAATAATCCCGGATACAGAGCCTCTTCCTGAGGGAAGCGGAGCATTTCACCGAGGTGGAGGAGGGCGTTATCTGGCAGTGATTGGGCATTTGCTTTTAATACCGGGCGGGTCCAGATCGATGGCTGATAAAAGGCCGGAAGAGTGGGGATTTTTGTCGGGTGATTATCTAAGGGATCGAGCGCAAGCATAGCGTTCACCGCATCTGTTACTTCCGGCTGGTTATAACGCCGGGCGATTTCTTGCAGTAATGGCTGATGATCGTTTTCGATAAGCATACGCAAGGCAGCGCGGGCGTTATCCTGTGCTTCACCGGCTTTGCCGAGCGCCGAAGGTAGCAGGCCGGTAATGGCGTGTTCCGGGTATTTCAGCAGCCAGGTGCGGGCGTCTTGTCGTAGGGTTTTGAGTTTGTTGAAGGCGCGGGCGACGGCAGGAGCCAGCTCACTCGCTGCGAAGTAATTCGTTATGGGCAAGGCTTCCTGTGGATAACGTGCAAGTGAGTTTACTAACCCAGGTAATCCTTTGAGTCCAAAATGTAACATGGCGTATTCGGTATCGGTATGCGGAGATAGAGTAAGGGCATTCCATGCTCTTATTGCTTTCTCCAGCGGCAATGTTGTCAAAATCCCCAAATGCCAATAATGCCCGGTAGGTGAATGAAACACCTTAAATTCACTTATTAAGGTTGAATAATCTTCATTTAGCCATGCCTCAACTACCGCTTCGGGAGCTTTAATATATGTACCAGCGATCCGTCGTTGAAAACCCATCCTTGCCAACAGATTGGCAGTACTTTCTTCATGACTAACCGTGATGTGTTTTGAATACCAGATATATTTCGCCAAAAGTTGATTACTGATTTCTTCTGTCAGATAACTGATTGGCTCAATGCCTAATGGTGCTAAATCAAGCACCGGAATCGACGATTTTTTCTTTTTCGAAAGCCATGGTGGGGAGACTACTATGGCCGGCAGTAGATCGGTGCTGGCATGGTTTGATGGCTGTGTCAGTTGTTGCTGGCATGATTTCAGCACTGCAGCTGCGGGTGTCGAAAGCCAGGGAATGACCTGTTCTGCCAGTGCTGGTTGCGAGATAAGCATCGTCATTAGCATAATGCGCCAACTATTCTCTTCTTTTTGCACTAGAAGTTCCGCCAGTGCTGCCAGTGCTGCGTGTGGGAACGCAGCGCAGGCTTTCGTCATTCGATCGTGACAGCGTTTAGTATGCCCGGCTACACGTATAAGCAGTGTTAATGCGAACGGATGATTGATATGACGCAACACATCGGCGCAGTAGTCACTTGCGGCATAGGGAGCAAATCGGGGCAGGGCTGCAACACCTTGCTCCTGTAATACGGTGGCTGACCATATCGCACCACAATAGTAATCATCAAAAATGGCATATGGCTCGTGATATTTTTCTAATGAGGCAAGAATGTGCTCATCAGTCGCCACTATTTTTAGCCACTCAAGCGAGGGTAATTTTTTTTTCCCCAGTAGACGCTGGGCAATTTCATGTGCAATTTCTGGTTTTTCGGGTAATAACAAAGCAATTAATGGTTGCCGCCATTCTGGAATATGTGGAATTGCGGCAATAAGTTTTTGTGCACATTTTTGCCAGAGAGACTCTTCCGCCAGTGATAAATGTTTCCGTAGGCGTAATTCAAAACTGGAATATTGCTGCAAGTTATCAGGTGCAATGCCAGACGGCAGAATAATAATGATATTATTCGCATAATTCCATTCAATATCAATCTGTTGAAGGTGTATTATTACATCAGTAGCATATTCCAGACCGCCTTCCTGAATGATCTGATCCATAACATCCTCACGCACTTTATATCTTGTGCATTTCATTTCAAGTGCCGTGAGTACAGCCATTACTGGTGATGGTAACTGTGTTGTTTTCAGGCAGTCGATCTGACTGATCGCCTGGGCGACGGTGTTTTGCCATACTAAAGAACAGGCGCTGAAGTCAAATGTGGCTGTTTTATTATCCCGTTGCGACACGCTACAGGCTAAGCGACGTAACTGGGTCAAGTTGTCTGCTTGCTGAACAGGAACTCCGGGAAAGCGGCGATGGCTTAACGTGGTGTGTACAACTTCGGGCGGAAAAACGACAGCAATATCTTTCGCCAGCCACGGTAAAACATCATCTGTATTTTTGTCAGCCACACGGGCTTCTGCTACGCAAAAGGGTTGTTCCTGAATAATGGTGGATAAGGCCGCTACCTTGAGAGAATCCGTTACCGTTTGGGAAGGTTGCAAAGAATTATCCTTCGCTTGCTCCACATACCCCTTCTTCATCTTCTCCGCAATCAGCCTCAGTTCCGCTTTTTCCGCCGCCGCAGCATCAGCAAAGCTTTTTACCTGGCTTTGCCCGTTGGTACTGACTTTGCCCCAACTAATATGCAGCTCGTTTCCCTGTTGCTCCACTGCCCAGAATTTATGTGATTTTTCGTCCTGATAAATATAGGTTTTCATTGCTAAATCCTTTTAATCAAACAATGATTCAATGTCGTTAATCAGCTCGCTGGCGGTGATGTCGTCGAGCATGGAAAAAGTAAGTAAAGGTTGTTTACCGTAGCGATCATCTGGCGAGGTGATTTTTACGCTTTCAACAGGTAACAGGTCGCCATAACCTGTTTCGCCATAAATTAATGAAAAATGTTCTGTTTCAAGTTCGAGATCGCCATAAGGAGTAGATTTGCGCATCGCATAGACGCTGCCGCTTTCTTCCAGACGTTGCCAACCTCGGCGCTCTAGCCCGACAATGCGCCCTGCCTGGCAAAGGCGTCCGCTCCAGCGTGTCAGTTCGTGGGTATTCCGTTCATTATCAGCAAGACGATAACTACCACGATCGAGCTGTTGGAAGGGGGGGAGCAGTTCGTAATCAGCGTAAATTTGCCTGAATGCAGCGGCAGATTCAGGGGGGATTTCCAGCATATGCGGAATACCGATGTTTCCTGCTGGTAGCGTGAATAGCTCATCCTGCATATCGCTGTAAGTGCTGTCTTCTGCGACCCGGAAGCAGGCAATCAGCGTGTTTTCCTCAGTATATACCCCCCATAACAGTCGTCGGGTTAAGTGACGTACCAGTGGGTGCTCCACCATGAACAGGCGGAACTGCTCTGTCGTCCAGCGTCTGCGCTGGCACATAGCCTGTTCCAGACGGGTAATTTGCTGGCTGGCGATAGCACGAACATCTTTCTTCAATTGTTTAAAGAGGTTAACGGCGTCAGTTGCCAGTGTTTTATCATCGCTCTGATTTGGTTTGGGTAAATCTTTCAGGACCTTGCCGTTTGCATCGCGCACTACAGGTTTTAAGGTTTCGTCAAAACCAACGGTGAATTGACGTGGGCCGAAATCAAGTATCAGCGAGCCGTTGATATCAAGCCCTAAATCTGGAGCCAGGCGGTCTTCCAGTTCGGCCATTGTCAATCCGCGATTTTCGGCGACCATATTGATTTTGTCGCGGGCATGTTCCTGCAATGCTTTGAATTTAATTTTTTGTGCAATGCCATTAAGCAGCATCAGCGCAATATCGCTACCGATACTGGCTAACACATCGAGCCCAGAAACCGCGCGTTTATGCTGGGATTCACCCGGCCAGGCCCGGATAAGCGGGGTTAGTTTACGCGCGGTGTCGTTATTGCCTAAAATCCCCAGCGAGGTAAATGCCCAGTTTTCTTTTGCGGGCGCGCCAGATTCCATCCATGCCGTGTAGAGATCCCAGCCAAAGTCAGCCAGTGATTCCCGGGTGAAGATTTCTCTAATGATATCCAGTCCAGCGTAGGCGGTAATGTCGCGAGGGAAGCTCAACATAGTGCCCAGGTGGCGCATAGCGTCATCGGACAGAGGCAGATTGTTACTTTTAAGCCGTGGTCTGCGCCATAAGGTGAACTGATAAAAGCCGGGCAATGGGGCGATTTTTGCAGGATATTCTTCCAGTGGGTCGCTATCGAACAATGTTGCCAGCGCAGCTAAAACATCTGGTTGGTTATACCCCCGGGCGATTTCCTCAATCGTTTCTCGTTGGTTTAAATTCACCAGCAGGCGGAGCGCCTGGCGGGCATATTCCCGATTTTGGCAGTGTTTACCCAGTGCTACAGGAAGCAGTCCGGCGGCGGCATGGCGCGGGTAATCAGTCAGCCAGTTTCGCGCATCGTCATAAGACATTTTTTTCTGTAATTGTTGCGCCATCGGTAAGGCCAGGTCACTGACACCGAGGAAAAAGGGGAAGAAGCACAGACGTCGTGGATCACGTTGCAGGCAGGTCATAAATGCAGGTATGGCGGCGCTACCAAAAATTGCCAGAATATTTCCCTCATCAGAGTAGTTATCTTCTTTGACTATCTGGTTAAGAAAAGAAATGGCCTGTTGACCAGGCAGGTAACAGAGGGCAATGAGATTCCAGCTTTTGTATGCATTGTTATGGTATTGCACAAATTCAGCATTGAGTGCTGGAAAATCGAAGCGTAGCAGGGCATCAACGGCGCTTTGTGGCGCCGGAATTTTTTCGTAGATTTTTTCTCCGCTTTCCCGCCATTTTTCAAAACCAAGATGCCACAGTATTTGTTGCTCCGGTGTAAGCGGTATTAAGTGTTTCTCCCAGCTTGCTTTTTTTATCGGCGGCAGGTCGGTAAACAATGTTTGTTTTGTCGCCTGCTGTTGGGCTATTTGCTGGAAGCGGGTGACAAGGTAAGTACGGGTTAGTCTTTTGGCAATCTCGGGAGTGACATCAGAAACAGAAGGAACTGGAAGCACTGGAAGATCAAACACAGGCGTATTTTTCTTTTTCTCTTTGGTCATCCAGGGCGGCGAAACAAACAGCTCCGGCAACATATCCACAGTGGCATATTCACATTCTTCAGCTACTGGCTGCGGACGACATTCAGATAAGATGCCTGCCGCTTTAGCATTAACCCAGGGAATGACGTCACATACCAACTCTGGCGTGACGGTAACCAGTTTGACAAGCGCGTTGCGCCACTGTGCATCTTCATGTATTGCCAGCAAAGTTGCATAAGCGGCAATAGCCGCAGCGGGATGTTTTTGACAGGCTTTGCTTAAGTATTCCAGGTGCTTTTTCTTGCCAATTACACCGAGGATCAGAATTTGAATCGCATCCGGGTGATTCGTTTTCCATAACCATTTGACAAGATCTTCAGTCTCGCTGATGCGCTCGAAGAGATAAGTGGGATTGTCAGAATGCTCTTCCACAAACTCAGTAAGTATCCGGCTTACACCGCTCACCCCATTATTTGCCAGCAACATTGCCAGATAAGCGCGAAAATCACGATATAACGGTGGGAAGTCGTATTTTTCTGCTGCAGTCAGAGCGGCATCATCGGTTACTACCAGTCTTAACCAGGTCATCGCCGGAACGTTTTGGTCTGCGTAACGTAGAGCCATAGCATTGGCAATATCCGGGCGTTCAGGGAGCAGTAACGCCGCAAAAGGTTGCCGTGCTGGGGATAGCGTCGGAATAGCAGTAAGCACTTTATTCACACAGCGTTGCCACTCATCTTCTGAAGCGAGTGAAAGATGATGACATAGACGTTGATGCCAACTCGGTAGCGATTCTGCTTTGTGACCAGGTGGAATGATGGTGGTGACTGCGCCTTTTACTGGTTTATATTTGAGTTGAAGAGCAAAAAGGGCGATTTCAACGGCACTTTCCAGACCACAGCGAATGACTAAGTCATCGACCAGTTCATCTGCAGAGTAAGAGTTCCAAAAACTCCAGAGCAATGCCGCATCAGATTGCGCACTCCCTGTTTGTTGATTGTCCAGAATTCGACTTTGTAACTCGGCAAACGCTTGCTGCCAGTTTTCAGGATAAGAGCGGTAATTATTGTCGGGGTCATATGCCCTGGTGTTATTCGCAATGCGCTGCCATATTTGACCATCTTTGTGCAGATAATTGATCTCTCTGGGGCGAGAGCGATGTGGAAAAGCAAATCGATTAATATCGTCAGTGACAGGAATGACTGCATCATCAGCCAGCCATGGGTGTTTATTTTGACTCACAGGGGGAGTTTTAACTTCAGGAGTGGCTTTGGTGATGGGGGGGATATGCACGTTTGCTGAAGCATTTTCCACATAGCCTTTTTTCGTTTTCTCCGCGATCAGCTTAAGCTCCGCTTTTGCCGCTGCCGCAGCATCAGCAAAGCTTTTTACCTGGTTTTGCCCGTTAGTGCCGACTTTGCCCCAACTGATATGTAACTCGTTGCCTTGCTGCTCCACCGCCCAGAATTTATGTGATTTTTTGTCCTGATAGATAAAGTGTCTCATTCTGCATCCCTGTAATTTTATCCAGTTGAATGCAGATGCTACCAGTATTTATGCGGGTTAGAGAGAGACAAAATCGCAAGAAAACAACTTTAGGAATTTATAAAGAAAAGGCGCTGTCGATACAGCGCCTTGAAAGGAGATTATTTCACCTGATGACCCGGTTTAGCACCAGCATCCGGACTTAGCAGGAAAATATCTTTCCCGCCAGGACCGGCAGCCATCACCATGCCTTCGGAGATACCGAAGCGCATTTTACGTGGTGCCAGGTTAGCCACCATAATGGTGTGACGACCAATCAGTGCCTGCGGATCCGGGTAAGCAGAACGAATGCCGGAGAAGACATTGCGTTTTTCACCGCCGAGATCCAGCGTCAGGCGCAGCAGTTTGTCAGAACCTTCAACAAACTCTGCGTTTTCGATCAGCGCCACGCGCAGGTCAACTTTGGCGAAGTCGTCAAAGGTGATGGTTTCCTGAATCGGATCATCTGCCAGTGGGCCAGTAACTGGCGCGGCAGCTGCTTTCACTTCTTCTTTAGACGCTTCCACCAGTGCTTCAACCTGCTTCATATCGATGCGGTTATACAGCGCTTTGAACGGATTCACTTTGTGGCCCAGCAGCGGTTGCTGGATACCATCCCAGGTCAGTTCTGTATTGAGGAATGCTTCTGCGCGCTCGGTCAGTTTCGGCAGTACCGGCTTCAGGTAAGTCATCAGCACGCGGAACAGGTTTATGCCCATTGAGCAAATTGCCTGCAGGTCGGCATCGCGGCCTTCCTGTTTTGCCACCACCCACGGAGCCTGTTCATCGACATAGCGGTTAGCCAGATCAGCCAGCGCCATGATTTCGCGCACTGCTTTACCAAATTCGCGGCTTTCCCACGCTTCACCAATCACTTCAGCGGCATCAGTGAAGGTTTTGTACAACTGCGGGTCAGCCAGTTCGCTTGCCAGCACGCCGTCAAAACGTTTGTTGATAAAGCCTGCATTACGGGAGGCCAGGTTAACCACTTTGTTAACGATATCGGCATTCACGCGCTGAACGAAATCTTCCAGGTTGAGATCGATATCATCAATGCGCGAAGAGAGTTTCGCAGTGTAGTAGTAACGCAGGCTGTCGGCGTCAAAATGATTCAGCCAGGTGCTGGCCTTAATAAAGGTACCGCGAGACTTAGACATCTTCGCGCCGTTCACCGTCACATAGCCATGAACAAACAGGTTGGTCGGCTTGCGGAAGTTGCTGCCTTCCAGCATTGCTGGCCAGAACAGGCTGTGGAAGTAAACGATATCTTTACCGATGAAGTGATACAGCTCGGCAGTGGAATCTTTCTTCCAGTATTCATCGAAGCTTACGCTGTCGCCGCGCTTATCACACAGATTCTTGAAAGAGCCCATATAGCCAATCGGTGCGTCCAGCCAGACATAGAAATATTTGCCCGGCGCGTTCGGAATTTCAAAACCGAAATAAGGGGCGTCGCGGGAGATATCCCACTGTTGCAGGCCGGATTCAAACCACTCCTGCATTTTATTTGCCACCTGCTCCTGCAACGCACCGCTGCGGGTCCATGCCTGCAACATTTCGCTGAAAGAGGGCAGATCAAAGAAGAAGTGTTCAGAATCACGCATTACCGGCGTAGCGCCAGAAACCACCGATTTCGGCTCGATCAATTCAGTCGGGCTGTAGGTCGCGCCGCAGACTTCGCAGTTATCGCCGTATTGATCCGGGGATTTACATTTCGGGCAGGTGCCTTTCACAAAACGGTCCGGCAGGAACATGCCTTTTTCCGGATCGTACAGCTGAGAAATAGTGCGGTTTTTAATAAAACCGTTTTCTTTCAGGCGAGAGTAGATAAGTTCTGACAACTGGCGGTTCTCTTCGCTGTGCGTCGAGTGATAGTTGTCATAGCTGATGTTAAAGCCTGCGAAATCAGTCTGATGCTCCTGACTCATTTCGCCAATCATCTGCTCCGGGGTGATACCGAGCTGCTGAGCTTTCAGCATGATCGGTGTGCCGTGGGCATCGTCGGCGCAGATGAAGTTGACCTCGTGGCCGCGCATTCGCTGGTAACGGACCCAGACATCAGCCTGGATGTGCTCCAGCATATGGCCGAGGTGGATTGAGCCGTTAGCGTACGGCAGTGCGCACGTCACCAGAATTTTCTTCGCGACTTGA
Organism: Escherichia sp. WS3063; assembly: GCF_046486595.1. NCBI lineage: Bacteria > Pseudomonadati > Pseudomonadota > Gammaproteobacteria > Enterobacterales > Enterobacteriaceae > Escherichia > Escherichia sp. WS3063. Next base: position 82,883 of record NZ_JBJQKY010000013.1, on the reverse strand, counting down.
GTCATAGTAGGCATTACTTCTTAATAGTGAAAAGGGGTTAGATAGTACCAAATGGGAAAATGTTAAGTAAGTACTTCTCTATATTCTTCAGGTAAACTATCAGCTGATGGTTTATCTATACAAAAAAGGAGTCGGGATGAACGAACAATCCCAGGCCAAATCACCAGAAGCCTTGCGCGCAATGGTCGCCGGGACACTGGCCAATTTTCAGCACCCAACCCTGAAGCATAACCTCACCACGCTGAAAGCGTTGCACCATGTCGCCTGGATGGACGACACGTTGCATGTGGAACTGGTTATGCCATTCGTCTGGCATAGCGCGTTCGAAGAGTTAAAAGAGCAATGTAGCGCCGAACTGCTGCGTATCACCGGGGCGAAAGCTATCGACTGGAAACTGTCGCACAATATCGCCACCTTAAAACGCGTGAAGAATCAGCCGGGAATTAACGGCGTGAAGAACATCATTGCGGTCAGCTCCGGTAAAGGCGGCGTGGGTAAATCCTCCACGGCGGTAAACCTGGCGCTGGCACTGGCGGCGGAAGGGGCGAAAGTCGGCATTCTGGACGCCGATATCTACGGCCCATCAATCCCCACCATGCTGGGCGCAGAAAATCAGCGTCCAACTTCGCCGGACGGTACCCACATGGCACCGATTATGTCTCATGGCCTTGCAACCAATTCAATTGGTTATCTGGTCACTGACGACAATGCGATGGTGTGGCGTGGTCCGATGGCGAGCAAGGCGTTAATGCAAATGTTGCAGGAAACCTTGTGGCCGGATCTCGACTATCTGGTGCTTGATATGCCGCCAGGCACCGGTGACATTCAATTGACACTGGCACAGAACATTCCAGTAACTGGCGCGGTAGTGGTCACCACCCCGCAGGACATTGCGTTGATCGATGCGAAAAAAGGCATTGTGATGTTCGAGAAAGTCGAGGTTCCGGTGCTCGGTATTGTCGAGAACATGAGTGTGCATATTTGCAGTAACTGTGGTCACCATGAACCGATTTTCGGTACCGGTGGTGCAGAGAAACTGGCCGAGAAATACCACACGCAGTTGCTGGGGCAGATGCCGTTACACATCTCCTTACGTGAAGATCTCGATAAAGGCACGCCAACGGTTATCAGCCGTCCGGAGAGCGAATTTACCGCTATCTACCGCCAGCTGGCTGACCGCGTTGCAGCCCAGCTTTATTGGCAGGGAGAAGTCATTCCTGGCGAGATTTCCTTCCGCGCGGTCTAACGCGTATAAACCTTTTTGGTTGCTTTTCATACACCGCAGAGATGTTACATTGATGCGGTGTATTTGTTTTTGCCGCATTAATGAACACTTATTTAATGCTGCAAATATTCTGCGGACCTTCGTCCGAAACTCTATAAAGTCGATTGATCGTACAGGCAATGCTTCATTATCATCCTTCGTGGCTGTGTAGTGGATGTACAGCTATAGTTTGTTATGCACTCATTCTATCCAGGCATAACCTTTACTACAGGGATAACGTTCAATGAATAAGTACTGGCTGTCAGGAATTATTTTTCTTGCCTATGGAATGGCTTCTCCCGCGTTCTCTTCACAGACTGCCACATTAACGATTAATGGCAGGATCAGTCCCCCAACATGCAGTATGGCTATGGTTAATGGACAACCTCAACAGCATTGTGGTCAGTTAACGTATGATGTTGATACCCGTCATCAGGTTTCTTCGCCAGTCAAAGGTGTAACGACAGAAGTGGTTGTTGCAGGTAGCGATAGCAAACGTCGAATCGTGTTAAATCGCTACGATTAATTTGCCACCCTGGTTTTTTAATCGGATTTAGAAAGCTGAAATCATTCGTGTGAATGATTTTAGCTTTTTTATTGATATAAATAATACCATTTACAAAAATCTGCATTAATTAATAGATGTGATAAATATTTAATATGCTTAAGTATTTGTTGTATTTATATTGCAATAGTTAATTTGCTTTAAATCAATAAAACAATATGTTTACATTGCGGCAACTTTTTTGATGTGAGAAATTTGTTTCTAAGAGATACAGACTCTTAACAACCAAAAAATAAATTTTATTAAGGAACATATTATGAAACGTTCAATTATTGCTGCCGCTGTCTTTTCTTCTTTTTTTATGAGCGCTGGGGTATTTGCCGCAGACGTTGATACCGGAACATTAACCATTAAAGGGAATATTGCAGAATCTCCGTGTAAATTCGAAGCGGGTGGCGATTCAGTAAGTATTAATATGCCAACTGTACCAACCACTGTCTTTGAAGGTAAAGCTAAATACTCGACCTATGATGATGCAGTCGGTGTAACCAGCAGCATGTTAAAAATTAGCTGTCCGAAAGAAGTTGCTGGTGTAAAACTCTCGTTGATTACCAACGATAAAATAACCGGAAACGATAAGGCGATAGCCAGTAGCAACGATACCGTGGGGTACTATCTCTATTTAGGTGATAACAGCGATGTCCTGGATGTTTCTGCACCTTTTAACATTGAGAGTTATAAAACAGCGGAAGGTCAATATGCTATTCCGTTTAAAGCAAAATACCTGAAGCTGACAGATAATTCAGTGCAATCAGGTGATGTGTTATCTTCTCTGGTTATGCGTGTGGCGCAGGATTAATAAATAAAATTTCAAGTTTCTCCAGGTAATAAACATGGCCGCTATCCCCATGGCGGCCTTTTAATTTAAGAGGCATTAAGATGAAAGGATTATTTGCTTTACTCATTTCTTCTATGGTCCTTCCTGCACATGCCGGTATTGTTATCTACGGGACGCGTATTATTTACCCGGCAGAAAATAAAGAAGTGATGGTGCAGTTGATGAATCAGGGAAACCGTTCTTCGCTGCTGCAGGCGTGGATTGATGATGGTGATACGTCGTTACCACCAGAAAAAATTCAGGTTCCTTTCATGTTAACGCCACCAGTGGCAAAAATAGGGGCAAATTCCGGGCAGCAAGTAAAAATCAAAATTATGCCGAATAAACTGCCCACTAATAAAGAGAGCATTTTTTATCTGAATGTTCTGGATATTCCACCAAATAGTCCAGAGCAAGAGGGCAAGAATGCACTGAAATTTGCAATGCAAAACAGAATCAAATTGTTTTACCGGCCTGCGGGTATTGCACCGGTAAATAAAGCGACATTTAAAAAGTTACGGGTAAATCGCAGTGGCAATGGATTGGTGATAAAAAATGACTCAGCAAATTGGGTGACGATTTCGGATGTCAAAGCTAATAATGTCAAAGTCAATTATGAAACTATTATGATTGCCCCCTTAGAAAGTCAGAGTATTAATGTCAAAAGTAATAATGCGAATAACTGGCATCTGACCATTATCGATGACCATGGCAACTATATTAGTGACAAAATTTAATTGCAGGAGCTGCCTATGTTGAGAATGACCCCACTTGCATCAGCAATCGTAGCGTTATTGCTCGGCATTGAAGCTTATGCAGCTGAAGAAACCTTTGATACCCATTTTATGATAGGTGGAATGAAAGACCAGCAGGTTGCAAATATTCGTCTTGATGATAATCAACCCTTGCCGGGGCAGTATGACATCGATATTTATGTCAATAAGCAATGGCGCGGGAAATATGAGATTATTGTTAAAGACAACCCGCAAGAAACATGTTTATCAAGGGAAATTATCAAGCGGTTAGGCATTAATACCGATAACTTTGCCAGCGGTAAGCAATGTTTAACATTTGAGCAACTTGTTCAGGGTGGGAGCTATACCTGGGATATCGGAGTTTTTCGTCTCGATTTCAGTGTCCCGCAGGCGTGGGTGGAAGAACTGGAAAGTGGCTATGTTCCACCGGAAAACTGGGAGCGGGGTATTAATGCGTTTTATACCTCTTATTATGTGAGTCAGTATTACAGCGACTATAAAGCGTCGGGTAATAGCAAGAGTACATATGTACGTTTTAACAGCGGGTTAAACTTACTGGGGGGGCAACTGCATTCTGATGCCAGTTTCAGTAAAACAAATAGCAATCCAGGGGTGTGGAAAAGCAATACCCTGTATCTGGAACGTGGATTTGCCCAACTTCTCGGCACGCTTCGCGTGGGTGATATGTACACATCAAGCGATATTTTTGATTCTGTTCGCTTCAGCGGTGTGCGGTTGTTTCGTGATATGCAGATGTTGCCTAACTCGAAACAGAATTTTACGCCACGGGTGCAGGGGATTGCTCAGAGTAACGCGCTGGTAACTATTGAACAGAACGGTTTTGTGGTTTATCAGAAAGAGGTTCCTCCTGGCCCGTTTGCGATTACAGATTTGCAGTTGGCCGGTGGTGGAGCAGATCTTGATGTCAGCGTGAAAGAGGCGGACGGTTCGGTAACCACCTATCTGGTGCCTTATGCAGCAGTGCCGAATATGCTGCAACCCGGCGTGTCGAAATATGATTTTGCGGCAGGTCGTAGCCATATTGAAGGGGCGAGCAAACAAAGTGATTTTGTTCAGGCGGGTTATCAGTATGGTTTTAATAACTTATTGACGCTGTATGGCGGATCGATGGTCGCGAATAATTATTACGCGTTCACTTTGGGGACTGGCTGGAATACACGCATTGGTGCCATTTCCGTCGATGCCACGAAGTCGCATAGTAAACAAGACAACGGCGATGTGTTTGACGGGCAAAGTTATCAAATTGCCTACAACAAATTTGTGAGCCAAACGTCGACGCGTTTTGGTCTGGCAGCCTGGCGTTATTCGTCGCGTGATTACCGGACATTTAACGATCACGTTTGGGCAAACAATAAAGATAATTATCGCCGTGATGAAAACGATATCTATGACATTGCCGATTATTACCAGAACGATTTTGGCCGTAAAAATAGCTTTTCTGCTAATATGAGCCAGTCATTGCCAGAAGGCTGGGGTTCTGTGTCATTAAGTACGTTATGGCGAGATTACTGGGGGCGTAGCGGCAGTAGTAAGGATTATCAGTTGAGTTATTCCAACAACCTGCGACGGATAAGCTATACCCTCGCGGCAAGCCAGGCTTATGACGAGAATCATCATGAAGAGAAACGTTTTAATATTTTTATATCGATTCCCTTTGATTGGGGTGATGACGTTACGACGCCTCGTCGGCAAATATATATGTCTAACTCAACGACGTTTGATGATCAGGGGGTTGCCTCAAATAATACGGGATTATCAGGAACCGTTGGAAGCCGGGATCAGTTTAACTATGGGGTCAACCTGAGTTATCAGTATCAGGGAAATGAAACGACAGCTGGGGCGAATTTAACCTGGAACGCGCCGGTTGCGACAGTGAATGGCAGTTATAGTCAGTCGAGTGCTTATCGACAGGCTGGAGCCAGTGTTTCAGGGGGCATTGTCGCCTGGTCGGGTGGCGTTAATCTGGCAAACCGTCTTTCTGAAACGTTTGCTGTGATGAATGCGCCAGGAATTAAAGATGCTTATGTCAATGGGCAAAAATATCGCACAACAAACCGTAATGGAGTGGTGGTATACGACGGAATGACACCTTATCGGGAAAATTACCTGATGTTGGATGTGTCACAAAGCGATAGCGAAGCAGAATTACGTGGCAACCGGAAAATTGCCGCCCCTTATCGCGGCGCGGTTGTACTGGTTAATTTTGATACCGATCAGCGCAAGCCATGGTTTATAAAAGCATTAAGAGCGGATGGGCAACCATTAACGTTTGGTTATGAAGTCAATGATATCCATGGTCATAATATTGGTGTTGTCGGCCAGGGAAGCCAGTTATTTATTCGCACCAATGAAGTACCGCCATCGGTTAATGTGGCAATTGATAAGCAACAAGGGCTTTCATGCACAATCACCTTCGGTAAAGAGATTGATGAAAGTAAAAATTATATTTGCCAGTAATAGTCAGGTGGTTCTATGGAAATTCGCATAATGCTATTTATATTAATAATGATGGTTATGCCTGTGAGCTATGCAGCATGTTATAGTGAGTTATCTGTTCAGCACAATTTGGTTGTTCAGGGGGATTTTGCACTTACTCAAACACAAATGGCGACATATGAGCATAATTTTAATGATTCGTCATGCGTGAGTACAAATACTATCACCCCTATGAGCCCGTCGGATATTATTGTTGGACTTTATAACGATACCATTAAATTAAATTTACATTTTGAATGGACCAATAAAAACAACATCACGTTGTCAAATACTCAGACCAGTTTCACCAGTGGTTATTCGGTAACGGTGACACCTGCGGCCAGTAATGCAAAAGTGAATGTTTCTGCGGGGGGCGGCGGTTCAGTGATGATTAATGGTGTTGCGACATTATCCAGTGCTTCATCATCGACACGCGGGAGTGCTGCAGTACAATTTTTACTGTGTTTATTCGGTGGCAAGTCATGGGATGCATGTGTAAATAGCTACAGAAATGCATTGGCACAAAATGCAGGTGTCTATTCCTTTAATCTGACATTGTCATACAACCCGATAACCACAACCTGCAAACCGGACGATTTATTAATTACGTTAGAGAGTATTCCCGTTTCACAATTACCAGCTACAGGTAACAAAGCAACAATAAATAGTAACAAAGGGGATATTGTTCTGCGTTGTAAAAACTTATTAGGTCAACAAAATCAAACATCACGGAAAATGCAGGTGTATTTATCAAGTTCTGACTTGTTAACCAACAGCAACACGATCCTGAAAGGTGCGGAAGATAATGGCGTAGGATTTATTCTTGAAAGTAATGGTACGCCAGTCACACTTTTAAATATCACTAACAGCAGTAAAGGATATACAAATTTAAAAGAAATTGCGGCAAAGTCAAAACTTACAGATACAACGGTTTCAATTCCGATAACGGCCAGTTACTACGTTTACGATACAAACAAAGTTAAATCTGGCGCACTGGAGGCAACCGCATTAATCAATGTGAAATACGACTAATAATAAGCAAGACGAGCAAGTGGCTAATAATAAAAAATAACAAGGTGTTTGCATTTCCCCCTCTCTCCGAGGGGGCTTTTTTTAGCGATGATAAAAAATCTCACCGTCGTAGGCTTTAATGATTTTACCGTCGGTGTCGCTGATCAACACGTACGCGCCACCCATATAGGTCCAGTGCGTCCCGGCATCAGGCGCGGGCAGGTTACGTAACTGCCACTGCTTAATGTTGTACTCATCGGTACGGTACATTTCTGGTACGGTGTCACCTGGTTTGAAATGCTTAAAGTCAGCAATGAAACTGCTTAACTCATACTTAGAAATTCCCGAGGTATTGGTCGAACCCGCGGTGGCTGGTGCGGCCCAGGCGGCACTGGTAACCAGCAAAAGCGCACCCAGCAACATCTTATTTTTAATGGTCATAAACTCTCCACTTTGGGGATCTGTAATATCAGTCGCATATCTTTCCTGCCATACAATATAACTGACAAGCGATATTTTGTTAGTGATCCCATGATTTCGTAAAAAGTGTAAATGAAAGGATGCCCTAAAAGCATCCTTAGCGAGCAGAGAGTCAGCGGAAATAGCTGATTTAAGAATCATCCTGGGCTGAAGATAACATGCAAGCCTAAAGGATTGAGTTATCGCATTATGCCCATGAAGCCATGTACGCCCATATACACACCAACTAAGCCAATCAACAGACTGGAAAAATAGGGAGCGCGTTTAGCGAGAGTGTTAAATCCGCTCCAGCGTTTTGCGACCTGCTGAACGCTGATTGCTGCGCCAACGCCTACGGTGACAAGCGTTAACGCCAGGCCAATGCTAAAACTGACGACCAGTGTTGCGCCCAGTGTCAGGGCTTTCAACTGAATGCAAATCAACAGCACGGTAATTGCTGCCGGGCAGGGGATAAGGCCACCGGTTAAGCCAAATAACAAAATTTGCCAGTTGGTGACCTCTCTACCATCAAATCGTCTTTTAATGTCATTGGCATGGGCTCGTGCATGGGCATCCTGATACTCGCCATGTTCGTGATGGTGATGATGCTCATGATCATGCTCGTGCTCGTGCTCGTGCTCGTGCTCGTGCATATTCTCCAGCCAGTTGCGTTCGCCGCGCCAGGTACGCCAGAACATCCAGAACGCGGTGCCAATAATGATCACCGTGGAAATCAACTGGAGCCACGGTTCTGCAGATTGAGCAGTAAAACGTTTGCTGATCACCATCCCGCCAAAGGCAATCAACCAGACCACCGCGGTATGCGAAATGGTTGCTGCCAGTCCGAGCATCACCGCCTGTTTAATGGTGCCTTTGATGGCGATGATAAACGCCGCCATCATCGTTTTTGAGTGCCCTGGTTCCAGGCCATGAAGCGCACCAAGTAAGATGGCGCTGGGGATGAAGAACCAGGCATTTCCTTGCTGAAGAAGAGTGGTAAATTCGGTCATGATAATAATTCTTAGTATTAATTCGGCAATCTGATTCTACTCCCCCCCAGTACCTGATACTACCCCCCAGTAGATTAATAGTGCTATGATTTTTCATATTCTTGTTAACCAGGTGTTGCCATGTCTCATACCATCCGTGATAAACAGAAACTGAAAGCGCGTGCCAGTAAGATTCAGGGCCAGGTCGTGGCGCTCAAGAAAATGCTCGACGAGCCGCACGAATGCGCTGCAGTTTTACAACAGATTGCTGCTATCCGTGGCGCGGTAAACGGTCTGATGCGGGAAGTGATTAAAGGTCATCTGACGGAACACATCGTTCACCAGGGGGATGAGCTAAAACGTGAAGAAGATCTGGATGTCGTTCTGAAGGTGCTGGATTCATATATCAAATAATTTATTAACGCGATTGTAAAACTGCCGTTTTTCCTCGTTTACAACGCGTGCGCTGGACATTACCATCCTCCTTTGCGATTTATCATCGCAACCAAACGACTCGGGGTGCCCTTCTGCGTGAAGGCTGAGAAATACCCGTATCACCTGATCTGGATAATGCCAGCGTAGGGGGCCAAAATAGTCTTGAAAATTATGTGGTTGTATCTCTTTTTGACCATAAATCATGCTGTTAAGGTACAAAAAGGGGTCGTTTATGAGGTCAAGAACTCTCCCATACACATTTCAGCGAAACGGTAATTACTATCTACAAATCCGGCTTTCGGATGGTCGGATATACAAAAAATCACTTTTTACTGACAGTTATCGCGAAGCATCGGCGTTGATGATTGGCCTTACTCCGCACATTCCTTTCGTTAAATCACTCGCTACTCCGTTGCCACAATTTAATAAGTTTGTTTCAAACTTGATCGCTTCGTCACGTAACGTAATGATTCCGTTGCCACTCCCTCAGCAATTGAACAATATTTCTAAAGAAGTTTTGCAGCTTCAACCACCAGCCAAACCGGAAAAGGTGCTAACACTTGCTGATGCGTGGGCTATGTACAAGGAGGAAAGAGGTCGAAATTGGACAAAATCGATCTCAATGGCAAATGAGCGTTATATGGAGGTATTGCTTGTTGTCTTGGGAAAAGAAACAGACGTAACGGCAATCACCAAACAAGATATTAAGCGAGTAATGGAAACTGTCGAAAACTTACCAAAGCGTGTAGTGCAACCGTATAGGTCAATGACTATTCAGCAACTAATCGAATGTGATGATGTGCTGCCAGAGGATTTAGTTGGTGCTGAGGCTGTACATAAGCACCTTAAAATCTACAAATCGTTATTCAAAACATTTCTGACTGAAAACAAAGATATTCTATCTAAGTCTCCGACTGATGGAATAGTAGCGGCACCATCCAAAGCTAGGTTTGGTGCATACAGTGCAGCAGAAATGAAAAAATTTGTAGGATGGGCACTAAAGCAGCCTGATGGATGGCAGAAGTGGATCACTTTGTTGTTGGCGTACACAGGAGCCAGAAGAGGTGAGATTGCTAAACTGGAGAAGTCGCAGATCAAATTTGATGAAGATAGCCAGCGGCACTATCTTCTGATCGCGGAAAGAAGGCTGGGTAAAACTGAGAATGCTACAAGACAGGTAGTGATTCATCCCAAACTGATTGAGTGGGGGTTTCTGGATTTTGTTAACCGCCAATGGAAAGAGAAAATCTTTTCGGAAGTCTCAGGTCGAAATATGTCAAAGATAGGTAAAGTTCTTTCAGATGTTCGTGATCAGCTTGATATTCCTTATCTTGATGATTATGGGCAGCGGCGCTTGGTGCATAGTTTCCGGCATACTATGATTTCTACTTGTTTAGCTGGTTGGGTGAGTAATTTGGCGCATCTGCAACAGGTGGTAGGTCATGAAAAGAGTGGAGTAGGGATTACCCAGCGTTATCTGCACACATTCCCACTTTCCACCGTTTGTTATGTGATCGATGGTCTTTGTTGGGAGACTTAGTTATTCGTGTATCCTTCTTAGTGTATAACCAGCTAATAATTTGTAGATTTTTATTGTCTGAGATCAAAAATTTTCACAACTAATTTACAATAATAACTTAAGATGAATTTAGGCTTAGTGAGTCTTCTATGGTTAAAAATTTAGGCAAAAAATACAAGTATGGCGATCAACCGATAAGAGCTATTACCATACAGATAATTGCTAATCAGTTTGGTGGGGCTGCAACGGCTAAGCAGGTAGATGATTATCTTAGAAAGCTATTTCCATCTTATAAAGATAATACTTGGCTCAATTTAATTGCTAATACAGTTAATTGTAAGCGGAGCTACTGGAGTTTCAACAAAACTGCCCGACGAACTGATGATGTAACTCATCGGCATCATAAGTATGACCGATTGTTCAAGCGTGGAAATATTTTTGAAATCTATCAACCATCTGTGCACGGTATTTGGGAATTATACCAGGATTTAGAAGGGATGTGGCGTTATCGTCAAGTAAAATCGGTTTTCGAAGAAGCTGTTGAGACGGCTGCAAAATTATCTTCAGTGGAACGAAAGCAAATTTTAGCGACAGAAAGTAAAATCCCGGAACTAATCGAAGTAACAACACGAGTTTATAAACGAAGCCCATATGTAGTTGCTGAAGTTCTTTTGAGAGCAAATGGAAAATGTCAATATTGTAAGCGAGATGCTCCTTTTCTAAAGGAAGATGGTACTCCATTTCTAGAAGTTCATCATATTGAGTGGCTTTCAAAGGGGGGGGAGGACTCTGTGGAAAATGCTATTGCATTATGTCCTAATTGCCATAGACAAGCCCATTATGGCGATCTGACATTACTACCTGTTAATAAATAGGCTTGATAAAAGTTCTATTTCTATATTTTTCAATATACAAATTTCCCCAAAAACGGCGTGAATATCACGCCGATCAATCATACTTCAGAACACATACTCAATGTGTAAACAGCCATCTCCCCATCGGGATTAGAAGGGCGTAATACAAATATCGGTATACTGCCATTGTCAATGTATGTGGCTGCAACCCCTCCGTCAGGTGTAGCATACATCTTTGCGATGCTTTTTTGACCTACCAAATCAAGTCTCCAAGTTTTACCGCCAAGATTTATGGTCATTTTTTTATCTTGTATATCAAAAGTTGAATCTACAGAAACTTTCTGACTTCCCGAGTCAATATGACCTTCCTGTATTGCTTTACAGGAAAAGGTTGTGGCGTGGCCCATCACTGGAATTAACAAAGCGGCAAATACTAGTTTTTTCATTTGTCTCCCTTGGTGTGTCAAATGGATGGTGATGCTAATAATACATGATTGATTCAAAATGTCACGATTAGTGCGTGGTTAATTGGTGCGTCAAATTGCATCTTTGTGCCATGCGAAAGAATCTGAGATACCTTTTTGGACAACGAGTAAAAGAGTTCCGTATAGCTATTGGCTTAAGCCAAGAGGCCTTTGCAGATCGGTGTGGTTTTGCACGTAGTTATATGAGTCGAATTGAGCGTGGTTGCTCTAATGCATCTCTTGATGCAATTGAGGTTCTGGCTGACGCTTTGCGTATTGAGCCTTGGCAGTTACTGGCTTCTGATTCAAGGAAACCTGATGATCAGGAGGTACTTGTTCCTTATGCTGCAGATGGGTCGTGTTTTCATCCAGGATTGGCAAGTACTCGCGATGGTTCGTTTAGAGTAGGGGAAAAATCAGCCCAGAAACGTTTCAGTTCGTTCAATGAAGCTCTCGAATACCTTCGTGGAATGGAAACCGCGAAGTGGCGTAGGCCTAATGCTAGTGGTAATTGGGGAATTGTATCTGCGGTTAAATGGGATCGACTGAATCAATAAGATATCAGTAATTTTCGGGCCACTCCACAAGGCAATAAGTGGCTTAGTGGTGATTATCGAAGGGGAATACAAGCGAGCACCTAGGCACCATTGCAAGAACCGCTCAACGCTGAGATCAGCAAGCCCCGATTTTTGCCGACCGTCCCTGTCAAATATCAAGGAGGCATTACGCCACCTGCTCTTTCTTGATACGTTGCACCGTCTGCGTGCTGACACTGAAATCTTTTGCTACGCTCCGAATTGAGCCACCATTCGCGAGAGCGGCAGCAATTCCCGCTCGATCAATTGCTTTTCCATTACCACGTTTTGCTATACGTCCAGCGGCCTTGGCTGCGGCGATCCCTTCACGTTGACGCTCAAGCATCATTTCACGTTCCATTTGTGCCACTGCTGCAAGAACTGTGAGCATCATATTCCCTGCGGGAGAGTTCTTTCCTGTCTTAAAGTCTTCTTTATGGAAATGCACAGACACGCCGCGCTTTGTTAATTGCTCTACAGTTGCCAGAAGGTCGGCTGTATTACGACAAAGGCGATCAATACTATGGACGTGTAACACGTCACCCTCCCGCACATAGTTCATCATTGCCTCAAACTGTGGGCGCTGAGTGTTCTTGCCTGACGCTTTATCTTCAAAGACTTTATCAAGAGTTACTCCTGCTAATTGACGGTCTGTGTTTTGTTGCACAGTCGATACCCTAATGTATCCAATATTAGCCATCTTCTTTTTTCTTCTGTATTGATTTGTGTGTAGTGATTATTGAGCGTGTTGATTAGGTGTGTAAAGTACTTTTTTCACTACGAAATTCGAAGTTTTTTAGTGTGGTGATTTAGCCTGCCTTATCACTACACTTCTTGCATGAGAATCATGTAGTTACATTTTGGTAAAATTAGCAAGCTATTAAATTGTGTGTTTATTTTGAAAAAATAATTTTTGTTGCATTAAAGAAAACTTGTTCGACAAATAATAGGTTGATTTTTGATCAATAATTTCTGATAGTGCTCTGTAAGCCGCATTACACAAGGCGCAGCGAAAGTGATGTAAAAGTGAAGAAAGCTAACATTGCACTTTTAAACTACTTTTCATTGAATTTTTTAGTATGGAATTACACAGGGAATAGAGAGCATTATTCTATGATTTACACAGGGTAAGTGCTATGTGATAAATGGATGTAACGAAAGGCTAAAATTTACTTAGGGTAAAAGGGGAAATAACACAATTGGAAGTGGTTGCCTAACCGTTGGAAGTGGTCTCCGGTTTACCTTAGGTAATGAGTTCCACCAATACTATAATTAAATAATATTCTTTATACTATATATATGATCTTTTGCCTTCCGGCGTTAGCTCCACTCTCTGGCAAGCAGCCTTACTCCGCTACCTTTCGGGCTTTGTGGCTGGCCCGTTCCGCTCACACCGAAAGCAAAGCGTTACTTTCTTCGTGTAACTATCGTTGGCGGTAACGCCCACGAAGGAATACTATTGCGCTGTGCGCAGTAAGAGTAATCACCTAACCAATCATCTGATTGCTTACGTGTTAACTCTCTCTAACTCTTAATTACCCTCCTACATTTAATAACTCTGTTATTCTCTGTAGTTGTGTAATTACTCGAAGAGAGAGCGGCTAAAGCTCAATTACACTCTGCTTTCCTCGTGTAATTTCACTAAGCCTCAATACAATTTCACTTCCTACATTCTGTAGTCGTGTAATTGTTTTCGGTGGAAAAGCCAGAGGCGACACCGAAAGAGAATTCTGATCTTATTAATCTTATCTATCTTAGTTAATCTTCTTACTTATCTTACTTACTTTATCTACTTTATTATTAATAATAGCTTTATAAGCTCTCTGTGTAGCTCTCTGACGCAAGAAACAGAGTTCAGGAAGGGAATCACCTTAGAAAAGTGTTCTTTGCGTCATAATGTGTTTTATGAAGGATTCAGAGGTGTTTCATAACAGAGATGTATAGAGGATACTTTAGGTAATTAAAAATAAGGGGTCTAAATGCTTCTCTAACAGCATTAAGCAGGGTAGAGAATGGAAACCGCTTTGCCTACATATATAAACTCACTACAGGGCTTTACAGAGCGTTTTATAAAGTAACTAATCTAAGAACTCTCTGTTTTATATCTATCATCATCTAACAAATACAAAATAAGCCACTTAAATAAGCCTCTGGCGAGCTAAACAGCCATTACATAAGAGAATGTATTGCTTTTATCAAAACTTCGTTAGAACGCGTTTTAGAGCGTTTTAGCTGGTAATGAAGAATAGCACTACACAGGAGAGCACGAATCGCTAAGAAAAAATGTAAGTGCATGAAAAGGTTCTGATTTTTTATGAAAAGATATTGACAAATGTTTATTTATATGTAATAATAGGTACTAGAGGGACAGAAAAACATTCTTCTCTAAATAATCAAAATCAATGCACTTTGAAGCCGTCAGGCTTGCAAGGTGTTTTTCTTTTAACTGAATAAGGAGTTTTTTATGAAATGGTTTATACCGGAACACGTCGTAGAGGCATTTAAAAAAGGTGAGTTAACACGACATCAAGTAGTAATGAATCGTAATATGGCAAGGAGTCGAGGTTATCCAGAGCGTGAAAAATGCTTTGACGATGCACTCAAGATTATTGATGAACTGCGTAAGGCAGAAGCAGAGAAAGAATAATAACAGGAGAGGAGAAAACCAAATGAATATTAATTTTGACTCTGCAACTTATAACGCGTTGTTAAATCGCGCAAAGGCAGAAGGGAAATCAATTCCAAAACTTGTTAATGAACTACTAATTACAGTCCTTACAAAGGAGGAACTAAATGATCAAAAATATCAAAACAATTGCCGAAGCGAAAGCCAAATGTCTAAATCAGAAAGATGGTAAACAAAAATATGTAGTTGTTGAGCAATGGTTGAAGATGTTTAAAAAATGGTACTCACCATCTGGTAATGAATACACCGCTACACTGCCAGCCGTTGAAATCTATAGCTATATAGCTGGATTCAATGAACAAGGGCAAGAATGTTACGCTACTCAAAAAACATTAGCTAATATTGGAATGGTTAGTGATCGTCAGGTACGCAATATTATAAATATGTTTGTTGATATGGGAGTTCTTTCTGTAGAGGCACGCCACGGTCAAACATCACTCTATAAAGCATTACCCTTTACAGATGCACATATTACAGCACCAAGAGAAGCGAAAGCCTCTGTAAATGCAGAAAAGCCACAGACAGAGCAAGTATCTACTGTTAAAGCTGTTCCTGAACAGCTTCCCCCTACGGAAGATAAAAAAACACTAGAAACAACACGCTCTATTCAGCAGGAAAAAACAGAGCTTCCTTGGGGCGGTGTCACTATTTGCAAACCGAATGGACAGCCAACAGAAGCAGCCCTTGAGTGGGCTTTAGCTGAAACGCAGGGCGATAAAATAGAGGCATACAGGCTAATTTCAATAGTGGTTTCTGAATTTACAGGAAGAGAACATATATACACGATACCTGAGACAGAAGAGGACGATTTTGACATTCCATTTTAATAAGGAGGACTATGATCCAATATTTAGTAAAAAATCAAGTAGACCGCATTCAGTGTAACGACACCGGAAAACACACCTACGAAACGCTTGTTTACCTCTATAAAGGAAAGCCAACACCGCTAAAATATAGCGATGTGTTACATCGAGCAGGTTGCTCTGAGTCAGGTTTAAAATTCTGGCTGAAACAGCTATCAAATTTCGGTGTTATTGAAATGAAAGAGCTGTCTTTTTCTACATTCAACCTCAAGAAGTTATAGAAAATAGAATTCATCTATTCCACGCTCTAATTCTATTTCTCTGTTTAATATAAAAGGAAAACATTATTATGGTAATAGCTATGTGGTGGTTGTTGTTTTTTATGCTCGTAGAAACATATGCAAGTAAGTCTGGAAAACAAAAATAATATATTGATGATTTGTTTTTTATAACTTCGTGGTGTCAAGTCCAGCAGCTTTGAGTCGCTCGGTAAGATTTCTCATTTTGCTGAACTCTGTACCAAAGCTGGCTTTAAGTCCTACACCTTCACAAAACTCTTTTGCCGTAACCTTTTTCAGATGGTCAGCATATTTGATCATCTGGAGGTGCATTTCCATCGTTTGGCTATTTCGTGGTGCGCTGCTAATGGCTTGCTTAATGTTCTCGTAGATCTGGGTTTCTGTCATTTTTTATCTCACCTATCAAATTTAGATAAATAATATAAATTAGCAAATTAAGATAATCAATAGTTTTTATCATCTGAATGATAGATGTTAAATGTTTCTTTTTCATTTCTGATATGGGGTACAAAATGGGGTACACAGAGAAGAAGCAATTAATGGAGGCGAGCTTGCATCTGCAAGCCACTTCCCCTAAGCTGGCACAAAATATAGAGATTCAACCAAACGACTCGGGGTGCCCTTCTGCGTGAAGGCTGAGAAATACCCGTATCACCTGATCTGGATAATGCCAGCGTAGGGAAGTCACGGACCACCAGGTCATTGCTTCTTCACGTTATGGCAGGAGCAAACTATGCAAGTCGACCTGCTGAGTTCCGCGCAATCTGCGCACGCGTTACATCTTTTTCACAAACATTCCCCCCTTGTGCACTGTATGACCAATGATGTGGTGCAAACCTTTACTGCCAATACCTTACTGGCGCTCGGTGCATCGCCAGCGATGGTCATCGAAACCGAAGAGGCCAGTCAGTTTGCGGCAATCGCCAGTGCGTTGCTGATTAACGTTGGCACGCTGACGCAGCCACGCGCACAGGCGATGCGTGCCGCCGTTGAACAGGCAAAACGCTCTCAAACACCCTGGACGCTTGATCCAGTAGCGGTGGGTGCACTCGATTATCGCCGCCGTTTTTGTCTGGAACTTCTGTCTCATAAGCCAACCGCCATACGTGGTAATGCTTCGGAAATCATGGCATTAGCTGGCGTTGCTAATGGCGGACGGGGAGTGGATACCACTGATGCCGCAGCTAACGCGATACCTGCTGCACAAACACTGGCACGGGAAACTGGCGCAATCGTCGTGGTCACTGGCGAGGTGGATTATGTTACCGATGGACATCGTATCGTTGGCATTCACGGTGGCGATCCGCTAATGACCAAAGTGGTAGGAACTGGCTGTGCATTATCGGCGGTTGTCGCTGCCTGTTGTGCGCTACCAGGCGATACGCTGGAAAATATCGCATCTGCCTGTCACTGGATGAAACAAGCCGGAGAACGCGCAGTTGCCAGAAGCGAGGGGCCAGGCAGTTTTGTTCCACATTTCCTTGATGCGCTCTGGCAATTGACGCAGGAGGTGCAGGCATGAAACGAATTAACGCTCTGACGATTGCCGGTACTGATCCGAGTGGTGGTGCGGGGATTCAGGCCGATCTTAAAACCTTCTCGGCACTTGGCGCTTATGGTTGCTCAGTGATTACTGCACTGGTGGCGCAAAATACCCGTGGCGTACAGTCGGTGTATCGCATTGAGCCTGATTTTGTCGCCGCCCAGCTCGATTCGGTGTTCAGTGATGTGCGAATCGACACCACTAAAATCGGTATGTTGGCGGAAACCGATATTGTTGAAGCGGTGGCAGAACGGTTGCAACGTTATCAGATCCAAAACGTGGTACTCGACACCGTTATGCTGGCAAAAAGCGGCGACCCGCTGCTTTCACCTTCGGCAGTTGCCACGCTACGCAGTCGATTATTGCCACATGTTTCATTAATAACGCCAAACTTGCCCGAAGCAGCCGCCTTGCTCGACGCGCCACACGCGCGCACCGAACAGGAAATGCTGGAACAAGGGCGATCGCTGTTGGCGATGGGCTGTGGCGCAGTGCTAATGAAAGGTGGTCATCTGGATGATGAGCAAAGCCCGGACTGGCTGTTTACCCGCGAGGGTGAACAACGGTTTACCGCACCGCGCATTATGACCAAAAACACTCACGGCACTGGTTGTACGCTCTCTGCGGCGTTGGCTGCACTGCGCCCGCGCCATACAAACTGGGCTGACACCGTACAGGAGGCAAAAAGCTGGCTTTCATCGGCGTTAGCCCAGGCCGACACGCTGGAAGTTGGTCACGGTATTGGTCCGGTTCACCACTTCCACGCCTGGTGGTGAGCACCGTACTATAGCTGCTTTGGTTATTGTCAGCCTTTGGCGCTGACATTCAGGGATGAAACCAATGCAGCTGAGAATCACCAGTCGAAAAAAATTCACCGCTTTATTATGCGCTCTTGGGCTAATTTCCATCGTTGCAATTTATCCGCGTCAGACGGTGAATTTTTTCTATTCGACAGCAATTCAGATTAAAGACTACATCCACTTCTACGGTTATCGCCCGGTCAAATCTTTTGCTATTCGCATTCCTGCCAGTTACACCATTCATGGTATTGATGTTTCACGCTGGCAGGAGCGAATCGACTGGCAGCGGGTGGCAAAAATGCGCGATAACGGTATTCGCTTACAATTTGCCTTTATTAAGGCGACGGAAGGCGAAAAGCTGGTGGACCCCTATTTTTCGCGTAACTGGCAACTAAGCCGCGAAAATGGCCTGCTGCGCGGGGCGTATCATTATTTTTCCCCGTCGGTATCCGCTTCAGTTCAGGCGAGATTATTTCTGCAAACGGTGGATTTCTCACAAGGCGATTTCCCTGCCGTGCTGGACGTAGAAGAACGGGGAAAATTATCGGCAAAAGAATTACGCAAGCGGGTAAGTCAGTGGCTAAAAATGGTCGAAAAAAGTACGGGGAAAAAGCCGATTATTTACTCAGGAGCCGTTTTTTATCACACGAATCTGGCGGGCTATTTCAATGAATATCCGTGGTGGGTGGCTCACTACTATCAACGTCGTCCGGACAATGACGGCATGGCCTGGCGCTTCTGGCAGCATTCCGACCGTGGGCAGGTAGATGGCATTAATGGTCCGGTGGATTTTAATGTGTTTAATGGCACAGAGGAGGAGTTGCAGGGATTCGTTGATGGGATTAAAGAAACGCCTTAAATAAGAAGCAGTGATATACTCCCACCAGACTCCCCGGCAGGAAAAAGACAAATGGAACAAGCGCATACCCAGCTGATTGCCCAACTGAACGAACGTATTTTAGCGGCGGATAACACGCCGCTTTATATTAAGTTTGCCGAAACGGTAAAAAATGCCGTGCGCAGCGGGGTGCTGGAGCATGGCAATATTTTGCCCGGTGAGCGTGATTTAAGTCAGTTAACCGGCGTTTCGCGCATTACGGTGCGCAAGGCGATGCAGGCGCTGGAAGAAGAGGGCGTGGTGACGCGTTCGCGTGGTTACGGTACGCAGATCAACAACATCTTCGAATACTCGTTGAAAGAAGCGCGAGGTTTTTCTCAGCAGGTGGTATTGCGCGGGAAAAAGCCCGATACGCTATGGGTTAACAAGCGTGTCGTGAAATGTCCCGAAGAAGTTGCGCAGCAGCTGGCGGTCGAAGCGGGAAGTGATGTCTTTTTGCTTAAGCGTATTCGCTATGTCGATGAAGAAGCGGTATCGATTGAGGAATCGTGGGTTCCGGCACATTTAATTCATGATGTTGATGCCATCGGGATTTCTCTTTATGACTACTTCCGCAGCCAGCACATTTACCCACAACGTACGCGTTCCCGCGTTAGCGCCCGGATGCCGGATGCCGAGTTTCAGTCACATATTCAGTTAGATAGCAAAATACCGGTGCTGGTGATCAAGCAAGTGGCGCTTGACCAACAGCAACGGCCTATTGAGTACAGCATCAGCCACTGTCGCAGCGATCTATACGTTTTTGTGTGCGAGGAGTAGTTCCTCGCGCGTTGGCGCACAATCACCGCCCCGATGCCCGACAACCCACGACGCCACTGCATTGCCCAGTAATACGGCATCCGCCAGTGGCAGACCAGAGGCCAGCCCGGCAAGTACGCCGCCGGCATGACTGTCGCCCGCCCCAATGGTGTCTACAACTTGCGTTGGAAATGCCGGAATGCAGCCAGAAGCGTCGTTGCTGAAATACCATGCGCCCTCTTTATCGAGACGAACGATCAACGGCGCGGCAAATTTCTCCTGCCATTGCTTGCCTAGTGTTGTTATCTCTGCGGATAGAGCAAAACGTTCGGCGGCAATCTCAGCCTCTTGACGATTGAGTGACACTAAAGGTCGACAGGCCATGATCCGCGCCAGTAATGCATCCGGGATATCGCCAATACGTGGGCCAAAATCGATAAATGGCGTCACGTCTTGCAGCTCTTCCAGCCATTCCACTAACAATTCGCCGCAGGGCGAGGCCAGTTGATAACCGGAAAAATAGAGCAGGCTGCCAGGCGCAACGGTTAATCGTGCCAGCCATTGGCGATTCCACTGATTTTCCACACCGCTGAATGACATAAAAGTGCGTTCGCCATCCGGCTCAACCAGCGCCAGACACCAGCCGTTATCACCTTCGGCGTTATCGATCAGGCTGATTAAGTCCTCTTTTGCCATCCGGTTGCGAATAATCTCCGCCCACACCCCCTGACCGAGCGGCAAGGCATTACCCGCTTCGATGCCGAGGCGCTTTAATGCCACGGCAATATTCAGTGCACAGCCGCCAACGTTAACGCTCTGCTGTTTCAGTTCGATATCGCACCCACGCCAGGGGAGGGCATAAGCGTCGGCGATCACATCAATGACCGCCGCGCCGACGACCATCACTGGCTGACGCGTGGTTAATTCAGGCAGCAGCGTGTGTAATCGAGCGCTGCTCATACCGCCTCCCGTTGTTGGCGATACTTCGCCAGCGCTGTGGCATAGCGGTTGAAATCAAGCTGATTTACCGCATCCAGTTCCGCCTTTAACGCAGGATCGATAGCGTTAACGCCATGCAACGCGCCGCAAATTGCCGTCGCCATAGCACCTATGGTGTCTGTGTCGCCGCCAAGGTTAGCGCACAGGACGGCGCAGCGATTCGGGTCGGTTTGTGCCAGTTCAACCAGCGCAATGGCGCACGGAACGGACTCAATAGTGCTGGTACCTGCGCCAACGACCTGATACAGCTGTTCGCTGGCGGATTCGGTGCCGTCGGCATTGCGCACAATTTTCAGCGCAATCTCCAGACGTGCTGCCAGTGAGGCGCTGAAGGTAGTGATGCGTTTTTGCTGTGCATGTCGCGCAATTGAAGGCAGTGAATCAACAATCGCTGACCAGCTTTCTCCGTCAATGGCACGAGAAATCGCCCATGCGATGACTACCGCACCTGCAACTGCCAGATCGGATTTATGGGTCGGGCTGGAGGCCAGCGCCACATCATCAATAAAGGAATCAACATCACGCGCCGGAAGCAAACAACCTAATGGCGAGACGCGCATCGCTGCGCCGTTGGTCACGCCGTTATTTTCCAGTTCAGCAACGGGTTTACCGTCGCGAATGGCGTTAAGCGCAATCTTCGAGGTCGGACCTAGTACGTTTTTGTTAAAGGCGTCGAAACGCAGCGCCCAGTCGAGAATATTACGCCCAATCAGATCCGGATCGATCTCGCCTTCACGTTCCAGTAACGCATCCGCCAGACACAGCGCCATCGAGGTATCGTCGGTGAATTCGGCGCGGTTAAAATAACAGGCTGCGTTATTCTCCTTTGGTCCAGGCAGAAAATGGTCAATCCAGCCAAAGTGTGCTTTAACGCGGCTGCGTGGCCAAAGCTCGGAGGGCATCCCCATCGCATCCCCTAACGCCTGCCCATAAAGAGCACCGAGAATACGTTCTGTTTTCATTTAACTTCCCCTTGTGTCAACGCAATATCGCGATCATCGACCTTGATAGCCGTAATTTCGTTGTCGGATTCGCGGAAAAAAATCATGAACAGCACGGCGATAATGGCAATCATCACCGCGCCGAAAGTCCACATCCCGGCCCAGTTGAAAGTCAGTCCGTTTACCGGTTCCTGATAAGCGAACATCTTTTCCATCATCACACCGCCAAGACGATAGCCGAGCAAACTGCCGAAGCCCTGGCAGCAGAGCGTGATCAGCCCCTGCGCGGCGGTACGCATATGCACGGGGGCTTTTTTATCGACATAGATGTATGCGGTAACGTAGTAAAAATCGTAACTTACGCCGTGCAGCAAAATACCGAGGAACAGTAACGCGTAGGTGAAATATTCATCCGCACTACCGTAAATAAAGAAGCCATAGCGGATCGCAGCGGTGACCAGACCAAGCAACAATACCTTTTTGATACCAAAGCGTTTAGTGAAAAACGGCAATGCCAGCATAAAGAAGATTTCAGAGAACTGGCCGAGCGTCATCCAGCCAGTGGCGTTTTTCATGCCAACTTCGGTCAGATAACCGTTGGCAAAGATGTAATAGAACGCCAGTGGCATCGCAAACAGGAATGAACAGAAGAAAAAGACGAGGAAGTTCTTATCGCGCAGCAGGATCAGCGCATCCAGGCCGAGCATGACTTTAATATCCATTTTGCCGGTGCTTTTTGGTGGCGTGTCGGGCAGAAAAAACGCAAACACACCAAGCAGAGCAGAACTTCCGGCAGTAATCAGCAGCGGGATGTTCGTCGGTGAGATATCGGCATAACCCAGCATTTGCGGCAAGAATCCACATGCCAGACCAGAGGCAATCCAGCCGATAGTCCCCATCACACGAATGCGCGGGAAATCACGCTCCACATCCGGCACGTTGGCAAAAGCGATACTGTTAGTCAGCGCAATGGTCGGCATATAGGTTAGCGAGTAGGCCAGCAGTAACGGGAAGAACCCGGCAAAAGTGGTCTGTTGCGCGGCGAAATACATCAGCACCGCACCAGCGAACATCAATACCGCCAGCACTTTCTGTGCCGAGAAAAAGCGGTCAGTGATGGAGCCAACCAGAATCGGCGACAGGATCGCCGCAATGGCGGTACAGGCATACGACCAGCCAATTTCTCCGGCACTAAAACCGCTTTTACTTAACCACAACCACAATGGCACAAACCACGCGCCCCAGATAAACCATTCAACAAACATCATGAACGACAGCTTTGCTGTTGTTTTCATCTTTTAATTCCTTCATGACAGGTAATGTAAGGTACGCGATGACAATACCACTTAATAATACCTTTTAAATACCTTTGCGGTGAAAGCTTGACCGCTGTAACATTTTTTCTGATGAATCGAGCCAACAGAAAACGCTGAAAAAACATCCAAAAGATGGAAAAACTCGCCCGTAACGACCAGGATTATGATTGCCCGCAAAAGGCGGGCCAGGACAATCCATAGCCGATATCCAATCGGAATTTACGGGAGCATAGTAATGACAGATATTGCGCAGTTGCTTGGCAAAGACGCCGACAACCTTTTACAGCACCGTTGTATGACTATTCCTTCTGACCAGCTTTATCTCCCCGGACATGACTACGTAGACCGCGTGATGATTGACAATAATCGCCCGCCAGCGGTGTTACGTAATATGCAGACGTTGTACAACACCGGGCGTCTGGCTGGCACAGGATATCTTTCTATTCTGCCGGTTGACCAGGGCGTTGAGCACTCTGCCGGAGCTTCATTTGCCGCTAACCCGCTCTACTTTGACCCGAAAAACATTGTTGAACTGGCGATCGAAGCGGGCTGTAACTGTGTGGCGTCAACTTACGGCGTGCTGGCATCGGTATCGCGGCGTTACGCGCATCGCATTCCATTCCTCGTCAAACTTAATCACAACGAGACGCTAAGTTACCCGAATACCTACGATCAAACGCTGTATGCCAGCGTGGAGCAGGCGTTCAATATGGGCGCGGTGGCGGTTGGTGCGACTATCTATTTTGGCTCGGAAGAGTCACGTCGCCAGATTGAAGAAATTTCTGCGGCTTTTGAACGTGCGCACGAGCTGGGCATGGTGACAGTGCTGTGGGCCTATTTGCGTAACTCCGCCTTTAAGAAAGATGGCGTTGATTACCATGTTTCCGCCGACCTGACTGGTCAGGCGAACCATCTGGCGGCGACCATAGGTGCGGATATCGTCAAACAAAAAATGGCGGAAAATAACGGCGGCTATAAAGCGATTAATTACGGTTATACCGACGATCGTGTTTACAGCAAATTGACCAGCGAAAACCCGATTGATCTGGTGCGTTATCAGTTAGCTAACTGCTATATGGGCCGGGCTGGGTTGATAAACTCCGGCGGTGCTGCGGGCGGTGAAACTGACCTCAGCGATGCAGTGCGTACTGCGGTTATCAACAAACGCGCTGGCGGAATGGGGCTGATTCTTGGACGTAAGGCGTTCAAGAAATCGATGGCTGACGGCGTGAAACTGATTAACGCCGTGCAGGACGTTTATCTCGATAGCAAAATTACTATCGCCTGATACGCCTTATACGAACAGCACTACCCCGTATAACGGAAAAGGCGTTTACGTCGCATCCGGCATAAAAACACGCGCACTTTGCTACGGCTTCCCTATCGGGAGGCCGTTTTTTTGCCTGTCATTCTGATTAATTTTCGAATTGTCGTTTTTGTGATCGTTATCTCGACATTTAAAAACAAATAATTTCATTATGTTTTGATATCGAAAATAAACGACAGGATGTGAAAATGTACGTGGTATCGACAAAGCAGATGCTGAACAACGCGCAGCGCGGCGGTTATGCGGTTCCGGCATTCAATATTCACAATCTCGAAACGATGCAAGTGGTGGTGGAAACTGCTGCCAGCATGCATGCGCCGGTCATCATCGCCGGAACGCCCGGCACATTTACTCATGCCGGTACAGAAAATCTGATGGCGCTGGTCAGCGCGATGGCGAAGCAATATCACCATCCACTGGCGATTCATCTCGACCATCACACGAAATTTGACGATATCGCTCAGAAGGTTCGTTCTGGCGTGCGCTCAGTCATGATTGACGCCTCGCATTTGCCTTTTGCGCAAAATATTTCACGGGTCAAAGAGGTGGTGGATTTTTGCCATCGCTTTGATGTCAGCGTCGAAGCGGAGCTGGGGCAACTTGGCGGCCAGGAAGATGATGTGCAAGTCAATGAAGCAGATGCGTTGTACACCAACCCCGTTCAGGCGCGTGAATTTGCCGAGGCAACCGGGATTGATTCCCTGGCGGTCGCCATCGGCACGGCTCACGGTATGTATGCCAGAGCACCGGCGCTTGATTTTTCTCGACTGGAGAACATTCGTCAGTGGGTGAATTTACCGCTGGTGCTGCATGGCGCGTCAGGATTATCGACTAAGGATATTCAGCAAACCATCAAACTGGGGATATGCAAAATCAACGTTGCAACGGAGCTGAAAAATGCCTTCTCGCAGGCGTTAAAAAATTACCTGACCGAGCACCCCGAAGCGACCGATCCCCGGGATTATTTGCAGTCGGCTAAATCCGCAATGCGCGATGTGGTGAGCAAAGTGATTGCCGATTGTGGTTGCGAAGGCAGGGCATAACGCACCTGCCATTTAACAAGGAAAAAACATGAAAACGTTAATTGCCCGGCATAAAGCTGGTGAACATATCGGCATATGTTCAGTCTGTTCTGCCCATCCGTTGGTTATCGAAGCGGCGCTGGCATTTGATCGCAACAGCACGCGCAAAGTGCTGATTGAAGCAACGTCAAACCAGGTCAATCAATTTGGCGGTTATACCGGAATGACACCGGCAGACTTTCGCGAATTTGTTTTTGCGATTGCCGATAAAGTTGGGTTTGCACGCGAACGCATTATTCTCGGCGGCGATCATCTGGGGCCAAACTGCTGGCAGCAAGAAAATGCGGATGCGGCGATGGAAAAATCCGTCGAGCTGGTAAAGGCATATGTTCGTGCCGGCTTCAGTAAAATTCATCTTGATGCGTCAATGTCCTGCGCGGGGGATCCTATACCGTTAGCCCCAGAAACGGTTGCTGAACGAGCTGCTGTGCTTTGTCTGGCGGCGGAAAGTGTGGCGACAGATTGCCAGCGTGAGCAACTGAGCTATGTCATTGGCACCGAAGTTCCGGTTCCGGGTGGTGAGGCCAGCGCCATTCAGTCAGTACACATCACCCAGGTTGAAGATGCCGCCAATACTTTACGCACGCATCAAAAGGCCTTTATTGCCCGTGGTCTGGCAGAGGCGTTAACACGCGTGATTGCCATCGTGGTGCAGCCTGGTGTGGAATTTGACCATAGCAATATTATTCATTATCAGGCGCAAGAAGCTCAGGCGCTGGCGCAATGGATAGAAAAAACCAAAATGGTTTATGAAGCGCATTCCACCGATTACCAGACTCAGGCGGCCTATCGGGAATTAGTCCGCGATCACTTTGCAATATTGAAAGTCGGTCCCGCATTAACCTTTGCTTTACGTGAGGCGGTATTTGCGCTGGCACAAATTGAGCAGGAACTTATCGCCCCCGAAAATCGCAGCGGTTGCCTGGCGGTAATTGAAGAAGTAATGCTCGACGAACCGCAGTACTGGAAGAAATATTATCGCCCGGGTTTTCACGATTCATTACTGGATATTCGTTACAGCCTGTCGGATCGTATTCGTTATTACTGGCCGCATAGCCGGATTAAAAATAGCGTCGAAACGATGATGGTGAATCTGGAAGGCATGGAAATCCCTCTGGGCATGATTAGTCAGTATCTTCCTAAACAATTTGAACGCATTCAGTCCGGGGAATTATCAGCAATACCGCATCAGTTGATTATGGATAAAATTTATGATGTTTTGCGCGCCTATCGCTACGGCTGTGCGGAATAAGGACGGTATATGACTAACCTGTTTGTTCGTAGCGGAATTTCTTTTGTCGATCGTAGCGAAGTTTTAACCCATATCGGTAATGAGATGCTCGCGAAAGGTGTGGTTCATGATACCTGGCCACAGGCATTAATTGCCAGAGAAGCAGAATTCCCTACCGGGATAATGCTTGAGCAGCACGCCATTGCAATACCACATTGTGAGGCGATTCATGCTAAGTCGTCAGCCATTTATCTGTTAAGGCCAACAAATAAAGTTCATTTTCAGCAAGCGGATGATGATAACGACGTGGCGGTATCGTTGGTTATTGCGTTGATTGTGGAAAATCCGCAGCAGCAATTGAAACTTTTACGCTGTTTATTTGGCAAGTTACAACAGCCCGATATCGTCGAGACACTAATCACTCTTCCTGAAACCCAGTTAAAGGAATACTTCACAAAGTATGTTTTAGATTCAGACGAATAAATCCCTCTGTAACAATAAAAAGGACTATTTATGAAACGCAAAATTATTGTCGCTTGCGGAGGTGCGGTTGCGACCTCTACGATGGCGGCGGAAGAAATTAAAGAGTTGTGTCAGAGTCATAATATTCCTGTTGAATTAATCCAGTGTCGGGTTAATGAAATAGAAACCTATATGGATGGCGTGCATTTGATATGCACCACTGCCAGGGTAGATCGTAGTTTTGGCAATATTCCGTTAGTTCACGGCATGCCTTTTGTTTCTGGTGTCGGTATCGAAGCATTACAAAATAAAATTCTGACTATCTTACAGGGGTGACCTATGTTTTCAGAAGTCATGCGTTATATTCTCGACCTCGGCCCTACGGTGATGCTGCCGATTGTCATCATTATTTTTTCTAAAATATTAGGCATGAAGGCAGGCGATTGCTTTAAAGCGGGTCTGCATATCGGGATTGGCTTTGTTGGCATTGGCCTTGTGATTGGCTTAATGCTGGATTCCATTGGTCCGGCGGCGAAAGCGATGGCGGAAAATTTCGACCTGAATCTGCATGTGGTCGATGTCGGCTGGCCGGGCTCTTCACCCATGACCTGGGCGTCGCAAATTGCGCTGGTGGCGATTCCGATTGCGATTCTGGTTAACGTGGCGATGTTACTGACCCGTATGACGCGGGTGGTAAATGTTGATATCTGGAATATCTGGCATATGACCTTCACCGGCGCGTTGCTGCATCTGGCAACCGGTTCATGGATGATAGGGATGGCGGGTGTGGTAATTCACGCGGCGTTTGTTTATAAGCTCGGCGACTGGTTTGCCCGCGATACCCGAAATTTCTTTGAGCTGGAAGGCATTGCTATTCCGCACGGTACGTCGGCGTATATGGGGCCGATTGCGGTGCTGGTCGATGCTATCATCGAGAAAATCCCAGGCGTTAACCGAATTAAATTTAGCGCCGATGATATTCAGCGCAAATTTGGCCCTTTTGGCGAACCGGTCACCGTGGGTTTTGTGATGGGGCTGATTATCGGCATCCTTGCGGGTTACGATGTCAAAGGTGTATTGCAGCTGGCGGTAAAAACGGCGGCAGTTATGCTGCTGATGCCACGGGTGATTAAACCTATCATGGATGGTTTAACGCCCATCGCTAAGCAGGCCCGTAGTCGTTTACAGGCGAAGTTCGGCGGTCAGGAGTTCCTGATTGGCCTTGATCCGGCGTTGTTGCTGGGGCATACGGCAGTGGTATCGGCAAGCCTGATTTTTATCCCGCTCACCATTTTAATTGCTGTTTGTGTGCCGGGTAATCAGGTGCTGCCGTTTGGCGACCTTGCCACCATCGGCTTCTTTGTGGCGATGGCGGTCGCGGTGCATCGTGGAAATCTGTTCCGCACCTTAATCTCGGGTGTCATCATTATGAGCATCACCCTGTGGATCGCTACGCAAACTATTGGTTTGCACACCCAACTGGCGGCTAATGCGGGCGCGTTAAAAGCCGGGGGTATGGTGGCTTCAATGGATCAGGGCGGTTCTCCCATTACCTGGTTACTGATTCAGGTTTTCTCCCCGCAAAATATTCCCGGTTTCATTATTATCGGCGCAATTTATCTGACCGGTATTTTCATGACCTGGCGTAGAGCGCGTGGTTTTATTAAACAAGAGAAAGCCGTTCTCGCAGAATAATTTTTACCTGAGGGGGAGGTAATCCCCCTTAACAATCAGGAGTTTTTATGAAATCAGTGGTGAATGATACTGATGGTATCGTGCGCGTTGCAGAAAGCGTCATTCCTGAAATTAAACATCAGGATGAGGTGCGGGTAAAAATTGCAAGCTCGGGCTTATGTGGTTCCGATTTACCCAGGATATTTAAAAATGGTGCACATTATTATCCAATAACGTTAGGCCATGAATTTAGCGGCTATATTGATGCGGTGGGATCCGGTGTTGATGATTTACACCCCGGCGATGCGGTTGCCTGTGTGCCGTTATTACCCTGTTTTACTTGTCCAGAGTGTCTGAAAGGGTTTTATTCCCAGTGCGCAAAATATGATTTTATTGGCTCACGGCGTGATGGTGGATTTGCCGAATATATTGTCGTTAAGCGAAACAATGTCTTTGCACTACCTGCGGATATGCCTATTGAGGATGGCGCTTTTATTGAACCGATTACCGTTGGCCTGCATGCGTTCCATTTAGCGCAAGGATGTGAGAATAAAAACGTTATTATTATTGGTGCCGGAACCATTGGCCTGCTGGCCATTCAGTGCGCTGTCGCGCTGGGAGCAAAGAGTGTGACGGCAATCGACATTAGCTCAGAAAAACTGGCACTGGCAAAATCTTTCGGTGCGATGCAAACATTTAACAGCCTTGAAATGAGCGCGCCGCAAATGCAGGGCGTTTTACGCGAGCTGCGCTTTAATCAGCTTATCCTCGAGACGGCTGGCGTCCCGCAAACCGTCGAACTGGCGGTAGAGATTGCCGGGCCTCATGCCCAGCTGACGCTGGTGGGCACGTTGCATCAGGATCTGCATTTAACATCGACAACGTTTGGCAAAATATTACGTAAAGAGCTGACGGTTATCGGCAGTTGGATGAACTACTCCAGCCCTTGGCCGGGGCAGGAGTGGGAAACGGCGAGTCGGTTGCTGACAGAACGTAAGTTAAGCCTGGAGCCATTAATCGCTCACCGTGGAAGCTTTGAAAGCTTCGCCCAGGCGGTGCGTGACATCGCTCGTAATGCTATGCCGGGCAAAGTGTTGCTCATTCCCTGAAACCGCGGGCCAGCGTGATGCTGGCCCGGTATTGTGCAAAACAGATCATTCACCAATGGTCCCCCTTCGTTTACACTAGCCACAATTGAATATGGGTAAATGACGATGAATTCATTCGAGCGAAGGAATAAGATCATCCAATTAGTGAATGAACAGGGAACCGTGCTTGTTCAGGATCTGGCGGGAGTATTTGCTGCCTCGGAAGCGACAATCCGTGCCGATTTGCGCTTTCTCGAACAAAAAGGCGTGGTTACGCGCTTTCATGGCGGTGCGGCGAAAATAATGTCCGGTAATAGTGAAACCGAGACCCAGGAAGTCGGGTTTAAAGAGCGATTTCAGCTCGCCAGCGCGCCAAAAAACAGAATAGCGCAGGCGGCAGTCAAAATGATCCACGAAGGGATGACCGTTATTCTCGACAGCGGAAGTACGACAATGCTTATCGCCGAAGGATTAATGACCGCCAAAAATATCACGGTGATTACCAACAGTCTCCCGGCAGCATTTGCCCTTTCCGAAAATAAAGACATTACTCTGGTCGTCTGCGGTGGCACGGTCCGCCATAAAACGCGCTCGATGCATGGCTCCATTGCTGAGCGTTCATTGCAGGATATTAATGCCGATTTAATGTTTGTCGGTGCTGATGGTATTGATGCGGTTAATGGTATTACGACCTTTAATGAAGGCTATTCGATTAGCGGGGCGATGGTCACAGCCGCAAATAAAGTGATTGCCGTTCTCGATTCATCGAAATTTAATCGTCGCGGTTTTAATCAGGTACTGCCAATCGAAAAAATTGACATTATTATTACCGACGATGCTGTGTCAGAGGTGGATAAACTGGCATTGCAGAAGACACGAGTGAAATTAATTACGGTGTAGTATTGTTCTGTATGCCGGATAAGTTGTTTACACCGCATCCGGCATTACGGATTTTCCCTGGTTCAAGAGAGAATAGTTTGATTAACGCAATAATGGACAATCCGGTGGTAATCGACAACGCAACGCCGCCGGAAGTATTTCAATATGAAAGTTTTGTCCGCTCAACGGTTCGCCATCAAGATTAAAAGTGATTTCGTGTGGGGCTTGTATATCAAACCACGACGAAGCGCCTTCGATAATATTCGGGTTATCTTCGTCAGATTTTAAGGTTGATACGAGAGCCGGAAGAATTTCATCGCCGGTAAAAATGCGCAGTTGCAGCAAGCCATCGTTAATTAACGCGTTCGGGCACAATTGCTGACCGCCACCAGCCTGACGCCCGTTACCAATACCAATGACCAGGGCGTCACCTTGCCAGTGAAAGTTTTCACCGCGGATTTCACAACGGTCCGGTTGCAGAGTATCCATGCGCATTAAGCCATGAATGATGTAAGAGACGCCACCCAGCGCGGCTTTTAATTTTTCCGGCGTTTCTGTGGTAATACGCGTCCCAAATCCGCCTGTCGCCATATTAATAAAACAGGTTTGTTTGTTGACCTGCGCCATATCTATTGCAATGGCGTTACCGGCAATTGCCAGTTTCAGCGCCTTATCCAGTGCCTCAGGAATCCCTACACTGGTGGCAAAATCATTGGCGGTTCCTAATGGCAAAATTCCCAGCGCGGGTATGTCATCCCCCTCACACTGAATCAACGCCGTAGAAACTTCATTAATGGTGCCATCGCCACCACCGGCAATCACCGTTGCGACGCCCAACTTCCGGGCCTCCTCTACATATCGTGCGGCATCGCCTTTCTCCCAGGTGACCCGCACATGGATCGTCATTCCTTCCTCACGCAACAGCATAATTGCTTCGCGCAAGGGTAGATTGTCAGTACTTTTGCCATTAAGAATCAGTAAGCTGGCGGGAAATTCTGCCATGATCGTATGTGCCTTTATGATTGGTCTGTAGATAGTGTAGAGCAGAAAAGAAAAGGTGGAGTCAGAACAGGATGAAAGTCGGAGGATAAAAAGTCAGTTCAGGTATGGGGATTCAGTGGTTACCACCAGGAGCTTGCAATGGGAACAGCGAATATTAACGGCAGCCACCGATAAATTTCAAAAAAGAGCATATACCTAATATTCAACTAAACAGTGGCATCTTCAATCTACTATTAAAAATATATTACCCCCCCCCCATGGGGTTACCCGGAAGGGCATCCGTGTATGTAATTCCTACTTATGTAGGAAATGTTGTACAGAACATTTATTATAATCCTATTCAATTATAATAATCATGCCATTATTATATTTAAACACCAGAGCGTGTCGTTGGTATTTAATGGGGGAAGGTAAGATGAAAAAGATAGCTGCTATATCATTAATTAGTGTTTTTCTTATGTCTGGGTGTGCTGTACATAATGATGAGACAAGTATCGGTAAATTTGGTCTTGCATATAAAAGTAATATTCAGCGTAAACTCGATAACCAATACTACACCGAAGCCGAAGCTTCTTTAGCCAGGGGTAGAATATCTGGTGCAGAAAATATAGTAAAAAATGATGCAGTTCATTTCTGTGTTACACAGGGCAAAAAAATGCAGATAGTTAAATTGAAGACAGAAGGTGCAGGATTACATGGCGTCGCTCGTCTGACATTCAAATGTGGAGAGTGAGAATATTTTTTGGTAAGCGTCAAACATGCGCGTTCTGGCTGTGCGTAACCGGAACCTGTGCGAGCACGATGCCAATAAGTGAAAGGCATCGTGCTATGAAGGGAGATTCTATCGATGTGGTCAATGGAAGACGGTTACCAGAGATAGGGCTTATGCATAAAAAATAAGCCCGTGTAAGGGAGATTACACAGGCTAAGGAGGTGGTTCCTGGTACAGCTAGCATTTTATGGGTTATGTTTTTCAGCGAAACGGATGATAACCTTAATAAATGCAGCTGTATGTGATCGGTTTCTAAGAATTTTCCATCCGGGAAAAATAATCGAAATTAATCACTTACCGTGGGGGTTACGCGTGGTTTCCCCGGAGAAATTACGCATCAGCAGCGCGTAATTTAGCTCAAGATCCTGCGGCACCGGGATCCACACAGTATAACCATCGCCCGGTGCGACCGGCATTGCTTCGCCTTTGGCGTTTTCCATATGCTCAAGGGTAAAGTTAATGTTCCCTTGCGGCGTCATCAGCTCAAG
This sequence comes from Escherichia sp. WS3063, assembly GCF_046486595.1. Lineage (NCBI taxonomy): Bacteria > Pseudomonadati > Pseudomonadota > Gammaproteobacteria > Enterobacterales > Enterobacteriaceae > Escherichia > Escherichia sp. WS3063. The sequence goes on along the minus strand of NZ_JBJQKY010000013.1, from coordinate 49,652 downwards.
GCTGTCGCCAACGGAGAATTTATTTTTCACCGCTACCGCCGCGAGGTCGCCCTTGCGCTCACCGGTAAACTCACCAACAAACTGCTGGCGGTCAGAAACTGAATAACCGTATTCGTAGTTCTGATAATCGTCGTGAGTATGACGACGCAGGAAACCTTCGGTATAGCCACGATGCGCCAGACCTTCCAGAGTTTCCAGCAGGCTGGTATCGAATGGTTTTCCCGCAGCTGCGTCATCGATAGCTTTACGGTAAACCTGCGCGGTGCGTGCGCAATAGTAGAAAGATTTTGTACGACCTTCGATTTTCAGCGAATGCACGCCCATTTTGGTCAGGCGTTCAACGTGGGCGATAGCGCGCAGATCTTTCGAGTTCATGATGTAAGTGCCGTGCTCATCTTCAAACGCAGTCATATACTCGCCCGGACGCTGAGCTTCTTCGATCATAAACACTTTGTCGGTTGGCGCGCCGATGCCCAGCGTCGGCTCAACATTTTGCACCGGAATCGGCTCGTACTTGTGCACGATGTTGCCAACGTCATCTTCTTTCCCTTCCTGGACGTTGTACTCCCAGCGGCAGGCGTTGGTGCAGGTGCCCTGGTTCGGGTCGCGCTTGTTGATATAGCCAGAGAGCAGGCAGCGACCGGAGTAGGCCATGCACAGCGCACCGTGAACGAAGATCTCGATCTCCATATCCGGCACCTGATTACGGATCTCTTCAATCTCTTCCAGCGACAGCTCGCGAGAGAGGATCACGCGGGTCAGTCCCATTTGCTGCCAGAATTTCACCGTCGCCCAGTTCACGGCGTTAGCCTGCACCGAGAGGTGGATCGGCATTTCAGGGAAGTGCTCGCGCACCAGCATAATCAGCCCTGGATCGGACATAATCAGCGCATCCGGCCCCATCTCCACCACCGGTTTCAGGTCACGGATAAAGGTTTTCAGCTTGGCGTTGTGCGGTGCAATGTTGACCACGACATAAAACTTTTTCCCCAGCGCGTGGGCTTCATTGATGCCGAGCTGGAGATTTTCGTGGTTGAATTCGTTGTTGCGCACACGCAGGGAGTAACGCGGCTGGCCCGCATAAACAGCATCTGCGCCATAAGCGAAAGCGTAACGCATATTTTTCAGCGTTCCCGCCGGGGAAAGGAGTTCCGGTTTAAACATAATTCTCTCGTTCTGATGACAGGTCAGATCCGCTTCACCTGATGAAGCGGTTAGGGGAGTGCCCCCACTTTAAGGGCGGGCATTGTAGCGCAATCGGCGGGTTTAGCTCCAGTGTAAATGTCTGGAGGCGTCCTGGTTTTGGTTAAGGATACGAATGACGATAATTTCCTCTGGCGATTGCAGGAAATAAATTACGTGGCGTTCAAAAGGAAGAACAAAAATACCTTCGCCTAATTCAGGTCTGGGCGTACCTATATTATTGTTACTCAGAATCTGGAGAACGTCTGAAAGATGTTCCACATATCTGTCGGCTTGTGGTTCGCCGAAATGGTGATAGCTGTAATACCAGATGCCTTCTAAATCCTCATTGGCTTTTGGCATGAGTTTTATAGTACGCACATTATTTCCTTATCCCTGCTTTCACCTTCCGTAAAAACGCGTCCTTTTCCCACGGCTGAGCTTCACCACTACTCAACCCTTCAGCGAGCATGTCACGTAACGCTTGCAGGCGAGACTCTGCTTGCTTTTCTCGAAGTAAGCGCAGCGACTCACGGATCACTTCGCTTTGGGTGCGATAGTCGCCGGATTCAATTAAGGACTCGATAAATTCACGCAACTCATCGCCGAGATCAACCGTCATCGTTCTGGCCATTTTACACCCGCCTGTAAGTAAAAATCTTACATCAGTGTATTTCATAAACCGGATAGCGTCACGAAAGTATTAGAAGATATTTTGGCATATGAACATGTTCAGGAAGATAAGTATGGGATGGTAAACAAAGAAAGCACAACGAGTGCTCGTCAGTGCCCACTATTTTAATGGCGGAGGTTAATCTTAATTATCAATAACTAAGAGTTGTTTTGATATAAAGCCGGACGCCAACAACCCACGCCCGGCATCGTAATTACGTATTGTCTTTTACCGTCTGGCTTGTGCCATTGGCTTTAACGGAGGCAATTCCGGTTTCACGAGATTGCGCGGTGGCGTACATCTGGCTGGAGCCGATAATTTGATGATTGGCGGCTTTCAGATTGAAATAGAATTTGCCGTTGCTTGCCGTTTTTTTCTCATAGCGTTCTTCTTGCGGGCTGTTGCTACGTACCGACGCGATGCCCTTTTCCGCAGAGGCTTTTGAGGTATACAGCTCGCTGGTGAGGATAGTCTCACCATTGCCCGCTTTTAGCACAAACCGGAACTGATTATCACTGCTCTTACTGAGTTCAAACCAACCAGCCATAATGACTCCTTGATTGAAATTGCGTATCGAAAACAGCATCTAAAAGGACTGTTTGCCGATTAAAGTATGAGCGATTTTCAGGTGCTTGCCAGGGCGGAGAGATAATGTCAGATAGCCGACAATGCATGGGATAATGTTGCCGGATGCGGCGTGAATGCCTTCTCCGGCAGGTAAAAATATTAAACGATGCGGCAGGCGTCGGCTTCCCAGCGGTAACCGACGCCGTAAACGGCGCGGATAAATGACTGTTCGGCGTCGAGAGATTCCAGCTTGCGGCGCAGGTTTTTAATGTGGCTGTCGATGGTGCGGTCGGTTACTACGCGGTAGTCGTCATAAAGATGATTGAGCAATTGCTCGCGGGAGAACACTTTTCCTGGTTCATGAGAGAGCGTTTTCAGCAGACGAAATTCCGCAGGCGTCAGGTCAAGCATTTTTCCGCGCCATGAAGCCTGAAAACGACCTTCGTCGATAATCAACGGGCTTTCAGCATCCTGTTGCTGCAACTCGCGCTGCGGTTTGCAACGGCGCAAAATGGTTTTGACGCGCGCTACCACTTCCCGTGGGCTGTACGGCTTACAGATATAATCATCTGCGCCAATCTCCAGCCCGAGCAGGCGGTCGATCTCTTCGATTTTTGCTGTCACCATCACGATCGGAATGTCAGAAAAACGACGAATCTCCCGACACAACGTCAGGCCATCGGTGCCAGGGAGCATCAGATCCAACAGGATCAGATCCGGTGGTGTCTGGCGCACATATGGCAGTACCTGATCGCCGTGGCTGATAAGCGTCGGCGCATAGCTCGCAGCACGCAGATAATCAATAAGCAACTGCCCCAGCTTCGGTTCATCTTCCACGATCAAAATACGTGGCGTGTTTTCGTCGATTGGTAACTCGGTCATACTTCTCTCTGTAAATCCCGTTCCAGCGGTAACTCTACTGTAATGCTTACCCCGCCAAAAGGCGAATGAGCGGCAACAATGCGACCATTATGTGCTTCAACAATGTTAAGACAAATCGCCAGCCCCAAGCCGGAACCGCCGCTGGCACGGTTGCGGGAACCTTCGGTGCGATAAAAACGCTCAAACAATTTTTGCAGTTGATCGTCACTAACGCCCGGTGCACTGTCGGCAAAGGTCAGGCGCACCGTTTTGTCGTGCTGCTCGGCAGAGATTTTCAGGCTACCGCCGCTATCAGTGTAGCGCAGGCTGTTTTCCAGTAAGTTATTGAATAACTGCATTAAACGGTCGCGATCGCCAAATACGGTAATACTGTCTGGCAGGGAAAATTGCAGTTTCAGGCCACGGCTGGCGAATCGTTCGCGAAATGCGCCGCCCGCCACTTCCAGCAGTGGGATCAAATCTACCGGTGCTTTTTGATAGGCGAGAGCGCCTTCATCAGACATCGACAATTGATGAAGATCATCCACCAGTTTGGTCAGTGTACCGACCTCTGCCTGTAAAGAAGCCACCGTCTCCGGCGTGAATTTACGCACGCCATCCTGAATAGCTTCCAGTTCGCCGCGCAGTACCGCTAAAGGCGTGCGCAGCTCGTGGGAGATATCGGCCATAAAATCGCGGCGCATCTGCTGGTTTTTCTCCAGTGTGCTGGCGAGTTGATTGAAATCCTCTGCCAGTCTGCCCAACTCATCTTCGCTGGTGGGGGCTACGCGAGTAGTGAAATCGCCCGCTGCCAGTTTGTGTGTACCGTCCACCAGTCGTTTGACCGGAGCCAGCAAACCGCGCGCCAGTGGGAATGTCGCCAGCGCCGCTAACAAGGTAGATAAAGCGACAATCAGCCAACTGGTTTGCCTCTGTTGTCTGTCAAAATTGATATCGGTATTGCGGGTCAGTCGTTCAACAGGGGAGGCGATCACCGCACCCACTTCCGCCCCATTGACCATAATGGGCCGCCGTGTGCCGTCTGGTGGAATCGGTGCTCGCGGGCCAACCAGCACTTTGTTGTTTTGATCAACCACCCAGAATTGCGTGCGCCAGCCGTGTGGCGGCATACCGGGGCCGGGCTTATCTTCGTTGTTATCATGCTCCAGCGAACGTAGGATCTGAAATACAAAGCGATCGTTATTACGCAGGAAGCGCCAGTTCCCGTGCTGGGCGTACTGCTCACCAAGCGCATCGCCGAGCATTTGCAGCCGTTGTTCATTACCATGCTTGATGTAATCAATAAAGCCACGCTCAAAACTGATACGCACCGCCCAGTGCATACTGATCAGCAAGACAATGCAGGTGGCGAAAATCGCCAGAAACAGTTTGCCGGTAATACCGGGTCGCCAGAACTTCATTGCGCGCTCCTTTTTCGCCGCGAAATAGCGACATTTTGATGCGTATCGTTCGGCACTCTGGCAAAGATGAACGCCGGAAGGGCGATGATAAACGCCATGCTAAGCCAGGTGTACATAAAGACGGTTTGTGTGGTGCCGCTGTCGACGCTGACATGCTGTGAACCAAAAAGTCCCAGCAACAGCCCGGCGATAGTGACGCCGATACTCATCGACAATTGCATAATCATCGACAGCAGGCTGTTTCCGCTGCTCGCCAGATTGTCCGGGAGATCTTTCAGCGTCAGGGTGTTCATGGAGGAGAAACGCGTTGAGTTGACCATTCCTTGTAAAAACAGGACGAACGGTAAAACGTAGTACCAGCCCAGCAGCGCGGTGGTCATAAACAACATGGTGACCAGCGACAGACCCAGCGTGGTCGCTACCAGTACCCGACGATAACCAAAGCGATTCACCACCTGTACCACAATTCGCTTCATTCCCATGCTGCCAAGCACCATCGGGATCATCATCAGTCCGGCATGAAAAGGCGAGAAACCGAGGCCAATTTGCAGGAAAACCGGCGTCATAAAGGGCAACATGCCGCTACCGATACGTCCGGCAAAGCTCCCCGCCAGGCCCAGTGAAAAGGTACGAGTGCGGAACAGTTTCAGACTGAAAAGAGCGCGGTTGTTATTTCTGGCGTGCAGCAGATAAAGCACCAGTGCCACCACACCAACTGTGACCAGGCCAGCAATCGCCAGCGGCGATAAACCTGTACCTTTACTGCCGTCCAGCGCCAGGGTTAATACCGCCATGCCAACCGCCAGCAATAAAAAGCCGGAGAGATCAAAGCGCCGCGTCTGCATGGTGTAGTTCGGCATTAACATCAGTGTGGCGATCGCACCGATAATCCCCACCGGAATGTTGATCAAAAAGATCCAGTGCCAGGAGGCGTACTCCACCAGCAGGCCGCCGAGTGCCGGACCGAGCAGCGGCCCGACCTGACCGGGTAACGTGACAAAGGTCATCGCCGCCATATATTGCTCGCGCGGTACGATTTTCATCACCGTCAACCTGCCGACCGGCACCATCATCGCACCGCCAACGCCCTGTAACGCGCGTGCCAGCAACAGTTCGTTCAGCGTGCCGGAAAGTGCGCAAAACAGTGAACCGAGAGTAAACAGCACGATGGCGGTAAAGAAAATATTGCGCACGCCGACTTTGTCCGCCAGCCAGCCGCTGGCGGGCAGCATCACCGCCACGGTCAGCACATAAGAGACAATGACCATGTGCATATGCAACGGACTTTCCCCGAGGCTTTGCGCCATTGAGGGAAGGGCAGTGTTTACGATGGTGGTGTCCAGCGACTGCATAAAGAAGCCGAAAGCCACAATCCACAATTGCCAGCGGGTGCTGTCGGGAAGATCTGTCATTTACTCGGTTATCGTTTGTTTAGGTTTACGCGAAAAACGCAGCCGCAGACGGTCGAAAAAGAGATACACCACCGGCGTGGTATACAGCGTCAGAAGCTGGCTCATTACCAGACCGCCGACAATGGTGATCCCCAGGGGTTGCCGCAGCTCCGAGCCGTCACCGCCCGACAACACCAGCGGCAGCGCGCCAAACAGCGCCGCCAGGGTAGTCATCATAATCGGGCGAAAACGCAGCAGACAGGCCTGGAAAATAGCTTCCTGCGGCGTCAGGTTACCGTGCCGTTGGGCTTCGAGCGCAAAATCGACCATCATAATGGCGTTTTTCTTCACGATGCCGATTAATAGCATGATTCCTATCAGGGCGATTAGGCTGAACGGGGCATTAAACAGCTCCAGCGCCAGCAGCGCACCAACGCCCGCCGAGGGCAGGGTGGAGAGGATCGTCAGCGGATGTACGTAACTCTCGTAAAGGATACCCAGCACGATATACACCGTGGCGATGGCGGCGATAATCAGGATCACCTGCGAGTTCATCGTCTCCTGGAACACCTGCGCCGTGCCGGCAAAACTGCCGCGCACCGTCGAAGGCACACCAAGCTGGGTCATTGCGCGATCGATCGCCGCACTGGCGTCCGAGAGCGATTTCCCGGTCGGCAGGTTGAACGAGATGGTCGAGGCCGCCGATAATCCCTGATGATTCACCGATAGTGGGGCATTCGCCGGTTGCCATTTAGCGAAATACGACAGCGGGATCGCTTTTCCTTCGTTATTGATAACGAACATTTTTTCCAGCGCACTGATGTCCTGGGTATAGCGCGGATCCACTTCCATCACCACTTTATACTGGTTCATCGGCTGGTAAATGGTCGAGATTTGCCGCTGACCGAAGGCGTTATTTAACAGGCTGTTGGCGGCCTGCACGTCGATTCCCAGCCGTGCCATGGTGTCGCGGTCGTAAACCAGATTCATTTCCGCGCCGTTATCCTGCTGGTCGGAGTTCACGTCCGCCAGTTCCGGCAACGTCGCCAGTTTTTTGCGAATTTTCGGCTCCCATTCGCGCAGTGCCGCCAGGTCGTCGGACAGTAACGTGTACTGATAGCTGGCGTTCGACTGACGTCCGCCAACGCGAATATCCTGTACCGCCATCAGGAACAGATTCGCCCCCGGCTCTTTCGCCAGCTTTACCCGCAGACGGTCGATAATTTGCTGGGCCGTTTCGCTCCGCTCGCCGCGTGGTTTAAGCGTGATAAACATCATTCCACTGTTCACCCGTGAACCGCCAGTAAAGCCGGTGACATTATCCACCGCCGGATCGTCACGGATAATTTTCATGAAGTCCTGCAACTTGCCGCGCATCGCCTGAAACGAAATACTCTGGTCAGCCTGTATCCCGCCCATCAGTACGCCTGTGTCCTGCTCCGGGAAGAAGGTTTTCGGGATCGAGATATACAGCCAGATATTCAGCGCAATGGTGCCAAGCAGCACCACGCCCACCAGACGGGTATGATTGAGCACCCATTTCAGCGACTTGCCATAGCCTTGTTGCAGGGCTACCAACATGCGACCAAAACCACGCAGTCGCTTTTGCTCGCGCGGCTTGCTGGCTTTCAGCATCCAGCCGCACATCATCGGCGTTAACGTCAGGGAAACCAGCAACGAAATACCAATGGCGACAGAAAGCGTCACGGCAAACTCGCGTAACAGGCGACCCGGCAATCCGCCCATCAACAGCAGCGGCAGGAACACCGCCACCAGTGACAGACTCATCGACAGCACCGTAAAGCCGACTTCGCGAGTACCTTGTAGCGCGGCCTGTAGCGGTTTCATCCCCGCTTCCAGATGACGGGCAATGTTTTCCAGCACCACGATGGCGTCATCCACCACGAAACCAGTAGCGATGGTGAGTGCCATTAACGAAAGGTTATTGAGACTGAATCCGCACAGGTACATCGCCGCAAACGTACCAATCAGCGAAACCGGCACCGCAACGGCGGGAATAATAGTGGCGCGACCCGAGCGCAGGAATAAAAACACCACCAGAATCACCAGCGCCACCGAGATAATCAGCGTCTGCTCAACCTCTTCCAGCGACGCGCGGATAGTAGGGGAGCGATCCTGGGCAATTTGCAGATCAATTGCTGCCGGGATGGTGGATTGTAATTCCGGCAGACGGGCGCGGATGCTGTCTACCGTCTGGATAATATTGGCTTCCGGCAGCTTGCGGATCATCAGCAAAATAGCCGGTTTGGCGTTGGTCATCCCGGCGTTGCGCACATCCTGTACTGAGTCGGTCACCGTCGCCACATCGCCCAGACGAACCGCTCCGCCGTTGTTGTAATGAATAATTAGCGGCTGATATTCAGCGGCAGTTTTCAGTTCGTCATTGGTCTGGATCTGCCAGCGGTGGGTGCCATCTTCCAGTGCGCCCTGCGGTTTACGCACGTTGGCATTGCTGATGGCAGTGCGTACGTCGTCCAGCGAGACGCCCTGATTAAACAGCGCCTGCGGATTCAGCCCGACGCGTACGGCGGGCAGTGAGCTGCCGCCGACATCGACATCACCGACACCGTCGATTTGCGAAATTGTCGGAGCCAGCTGTGTCGAGGCGAAATCGTACAGTTCACCCTGCGAATAAGTATCGGATGTCAGCGTGAGGATCATAATTGGCGCATCCGATGGGTTCGCTTTGCGATAGGTCGGACGGCTGGGCATCCCGCTGGGTAGCAGACTTTGCGCGGCGTTGATCGCCGCCTGCACATCGCGCGCTGCGCCGTTGATATCCCGGTCAAAATCAAACTGCAAAATAATGCGCGTGCTGCCGAGCGAACTGCTGGAGGTCATTTCGCTGACTCCGGCAATGCGCCCAAGTGAGCGCTCCAGCGGCGTGGCAACGGAAGACGCCATTGTTTCTGGTGACGCACCGGGCAGCGAGGCGCTGACCATGATCACCGGAAAATCGACCTGCGGCAGCGAGGCGACTGGCAGCATACGGAAACCCAGTATGCCGCACAGGGTAATGGCGACCGACAGTAAAATCGTCGCCACCGGGCGGTAAATGAAGAGGGCAAAAAACTTCACTTACGCCTCCTCTTCATGACGGGCAAAGCGGCTTTTGGTCCACAATGCCAGGCGGTCGAATAGCAAATAAATCACCGGCGTGGTAAACAGCGTCAGCACCTGGCTGACTATCAGACCGCCGACCATGCCGATACCTAACGGACGACGTAGTTCCGCGCCGACCCCGGTACTCAACATCAGCGGCAGCGCGCCAAGCAGAGCCGCCAGAGTGGTCATCAGGATCGGACGAAAACGCAACAGACAAGCCTGGTAAATAGCTTCGCGCGGCGACATGCCTTGCTCGCGCTCAGCAGCCAGCGCGAAGTCGATCATCATGATGGCGTTTTTCTTCACAATACCGATCAGCAAAATAATGCCGATGATGGCGATCACATCCAGCTCACTTCCGGCAATCATTAGCGCCAGCAGTGCGCCAACACCTGCCGTTGGCAACGTCGAGAGAATGGTGATCGGGTGAATAAAACTTTCATACAGAATACCGAGCACGATATACATCGCCACCACCGCCGCGACAATCAGCCAGACAGTGCTGCCCAATGCCGACTGGAAGGCGAGGGTGCTACCCTGGAACTGCGTGGTGATATCCACCGGCAGATTCAGCGTTTTTTCGGTGTCCATAATCGCCTGCACCGCATCGCCCAGCGAATAGTTATCCGGCACGTTAAAGGAGATAGTCGTTACCGGGAACTGATTCAGATGGTTGATGGAGAGCGGCGCAAAACGCTGCTCAATTTTGGCAATTGAGCTTAGCGGCACCACGCCACCGTCGCTGCTGGTCAGGCGGATAGTATCCAGCGCCGCGAGGCCTGGGGTATTTTCAGTGTTGTGTTCCAGCACCACGCGATACTGGTTAGCCTGAGTATAAATAGTGGAAATCAGTCGCTGACCAAACGCGTTGTACAGGGCGTTATCGACGTCCGCCATGCTGATCCCCAGACGGCTGGCGCTGTCGCGATCAACATTGACATACGCCACCAGCCCTTTGTCCTGCCAGTCACTGGAGACATCAGAAAGCTGTGGCAACTGCTGGAGTTTTTCCACGAGTTGCGGCACCCAGGTGCTGAGCGCATCCAGCGATGTGGCCTGCAAGGTAAACTGGTACTGGGTGCGGCTGACCTGAGTATCGATAGTCAGATCCTGCGTTGGTTGCAGGAAGAGATCGACGCCCGGCACTTTATCGACCGCCGTTTGCAGACGGGCGATGACTTTTTGCACCCGGTCATCACGTTCATCCAACGGTTTGAGGTTGATTTGTAAACGCGCACTGTTCAGCGACGGGTTAGTGCCATCAACGCCAACAAACGAGGTCATACTTTGCACTGCCGGATCCTGCAAAATCACATCCGCGACCTGGCGTTGCCGCTGGGCCATATTGGTAAAGGAGCTGGATTGCGGTGCCTGCAAAGTGCCCTGAATAATGCCGTTGTCCTGTACCGGGAAGAAACCTTTCGGAATGAACACCCACAACAGCACGCTAAGCAGCAGCGTGCTGAGCGCCACGCTTAAGGTCAGCCACGGATGATTCAGCACTTTCGCCAGTCCACGACCATAGGCGGCGATTATCCTGTCGAACATTTTCTCCGAGGCTCGGGAGAAGCGATTCTGTTTACGCAGCGACTCCTGGCTGAGCATCCGCGCGCACATCATCGGCGTCAGAGTCAGCGACACCACGGCGGAGATCAAAATTGCTACCGCCAGGGTAATGGCAAACTCGCGGAACAGTCGCCCGACGATATCGCCCATAAACAGTAGCGGGATCAGCACTGCAATCAGCGAGAAGGTCAGCGAGATAATGGTAAAACCGATTTCACCCGCGCCCTTGAGCGCCGCCGCCAGCGGTTTTTCGCCTTTTTCGATATAGCGCGAAATGTTCTCGATCACCACGATGGCGTCATCGACCACGAATCCGGTGGCGATAGTTAATGCCATCAGCGTCAGGTTATTGATCGAAAAATCGAGAAACACCATGACTGCGAAGGTGCCGATTAACGACAGCGGCACTGCGACGCCAGGAATAATGGTCGCCGGAATATTGCGCAAAAACAGGTAGATAATCATGACTACCAGCGCGATAGCCATCATTAATTCAAACTGAGTATCATCGACGGATGCGCGAATATTGGTGGTACGGTCAGAAAGTACTGTCACCTTCACCGATTTCGGCAAACTCTCGGTGAGTTGTGGCAGCATCTGCCGGATGCTGTCGGCGGTGGAGATAATGTTAGCACCGGGCTGGCGCTGAACATTCATCACAATGGCCTGTTCTTTGTTCGCCCACGCGCCGAGCCAGCTGTTTTCTGCTCCTTGCTCTACGGTTGCGACATCGCCCAGACGAATCGGCGCGCCGTTCTGGTAGGCGATGATTAGCTGGCGATACTCTTCGGCGGATTGCATCTGGTCGTTCGCGGAAAGCGTGACCGCGCGGGAAGGGCCGTCGAGGCTACCTTTCGCTGAGTTAACGTTCGCGCCGGTAATGGCGGTGCGCACGGTTTCGCTGGTCAGGCCGAGGGCGGCAATCGCCTGAGCGTTAAGTTTGACACGAACAGCCGGACGCTGACCGCCGGAAAGCGTCACCAGGCCGACGCCGGAAATCTGCGAGATTTTCTGCGCGACGCGGGTTTCCACCATATCTTCCACCTGGGTCATCGGCATGGCGGTTGAGGTGACGGCGAGCGTCATGATCGGCGGATCTGCCGGATTCACTTTGCTGTAAACCGGCGGGTTAGGCAGATCGCTCGGCAACAAGTTGGTCGCAGCGTTAATCGCGGCCTGCACTTCCTGCTCGGCGACATCGAGCGGTAATGTTAGCTGGAACTGTAAAGTGATAACTGACGCACCGCCGGAACTTTGCGACGACATCTGTTTCAGGCCAGACATCTGCCCGAACTGGCGTTCGAGCGGCGCGGTAACGGCAGAGGTCATGACATCCGGGCTCGCACCTGGATAAAGCGTGACCACCTGAATGGTCGGATAGTCCACTTCCGGCAGCGCCGAAACGGGCAGGGCTCGATAACCGATAATCCCGGCGAGTAAGATCGCCACCATCAGCAGCGTGGTGGCGACAGGACGCATAATAAACAGGCGCGACGGGCCGCCTGTGCTGCTCGGGGGTAACACCTGCATCAGGAGCGTGCTCCTTTTTTCGCGTATTCGCGGCTGGTGGCTTTCTCTTCCGAAGTGGTGGCGCTCTGGGCTTCCACCACTTCCACTTTCGCCCCTTCGGTCAGGCGATCAATGCCATCCGTCACCACGCGATCGCCCGCAGAAATACCTGCGCGGATCACCACTTTCTGACTGTCCTGAATGCCCGGCGTCACCAGATGTTTGCTGACCTTGTTTTCGCTATTCAGCACCCAGACAAAATGGCCTTCATTGCCCATTTGCAGGGCGGCGGTGGGGATCACCACGGCGTTTTGTTCGGTGTCGACTAACATACGCGCGTTAACAAACTGATTGGGAAACAGCGCATCATCCTGATTATTAAAGCGTGCTTTCACTTTAATCGTACCGGTAGTGGCATCGATTTGGTTATCGAGACTTAACAGCGTGCCTTCACTTAATTTCTTCGAGTTGGTGCGATCCCAGGCTTCAACAACCAGCGGTTTTCCGGTTTTTTGCGCCTGTACTACGGTAGCGATATCGCTTTCCGGCAGGGTAAAGAGCAAATCGATAGGATGCGTCTGGGTGATCACCACAATCCCGGTGGTATCACCACTGGAGATTTGGTTACCAACATCAACCTGCTTGAGACCAACGCGACCATCAACTGGTGCGGTGATACGGCTCCAGTCGAGTTGCAATTGCGCGCTGGCGACGCTTGCTTCATCAGCCTTAATGGTACCTTCGGTTTCACTGACCAGCGCTTGTTGGGCATCCAGTTCCTGACGAGATACGAGATTGGTTTTTACCAGTTGTTGATAACGCGCCAGGTCACGGCGGGCGTTGGCAAGCGTGGCTTTATCTTTTGCCAGTTGGCCCTGGGCTTGTGCTAATGCAACTTTGAACTGGCTGGGGTCAATTTCTGCCAGTAAATCGCCAGCTTTGACCTGCTGGCCTTCCTGGAAATGCAACGCCATCAGTTGACCGTCCACGCGGCTGCGCACCGTAACAGTATTAGCGGCGGTAATGGTGCCAAGCCCGGTGAGATAACGTGGCACAGCTTGTTCTACGGCGGTCGCTGCCTGAACCGGGGCTAATGGACCGGCACGCATACCACGGCGACCACCCGCTGGCGATTGCTGCGCTTGTTTCGTCGCCCCTGAGGCTGCACTCCGGGAGTCATTGCGGCCTTGCCAGAACCAGAATGCGGCGATGGCGGCGATAACCACCACGATTACGATTACCCAACGGGATTTATAACTGCCTTTCATCGTTAAGAGTTTCTCTTCCTGAAACGTTTCGCGGAATGATACTAGTGTAGCCAGCCAATAAGGGAGAAAAATGGAGGAATTATGAAACACTGTCGGGAATCGTCTGAATGGCAGGCACTTTTGCGAGCACGCATCCAGTAATAACACAGGAAACTATTTTATCTACGCGTTAGCGATAGACTGCATTCAGGGCGAAAGGAGGTAAGCCGATGATTTCAGCGGGACGCTGAAACGGGAAAGCCCCTCCCGAGGAAGGGGCCTTAAATAAGGAAAGGGTCATGATGAAGCTACTCATCATCGTGGTGCTCTTAGTGATTAGCTACCCAGCATACTAAGACTACCAGGGCGGGGGAAACCCCGCTCTACCCTCACTCCTGAAAGTATGCCTTCACGGTCCGATTGTCAATCCGCAGGCTTTGCAGTCTGCGATCCTGCCAGCAAATATTCTTTGCGAGACGTCACGCAATAATCACATGTGAAACTATTTTATCCGCAAGTCAGCGATAGACTGCATTCAGGGCGAAAGGAGGTAAGCCGATGATTTCAGCGGGACGCTGAAACGGGAAAGCCCCTCCCGAGGAAGGGGCCTTAAATAAGGAAAGGGTCATGATGAAGTGGATCATCATCGTGGTGCTCTTAGTCATAAGCTTCCCGGCTTACTAAGACTACCAGGGCGGGGGAAACCCCGCTCTACCCTCACTCCTGAAAGTATGCCTTCACAATCAGATTGTCAATCCGCAGGCTTTGTAGTCTGCGATCCTGCCAGCAAATATTCTTTGCGAGTCGTTACGCAATAATCACAGGGGAAACTATTTTGTTCACGCGTTAGCGATAGACTGTATTCAGGGCAAAAGGAGGTAGGCCGACGATTTCAGCGGGACGCTGAAACGGGAAAGCCCCTCCCGAGGAAGGGGCCTTAAATAAGGAAAGGGTCATGATGAAGATACTCATCATCGTGGTGCTCTTAGTCATAAGCTTCCCCGCTTACTAAGACTACCAGGGCGGGGGAAACCCCGCTCTACCCTCACTCCTGAAAGTATGCCTTCACAATCAGATTGTCAATCCGCAGGCTTTGTAGTCTGCGATCCTGCCAGCAAATATTCTTTGCGAGACGTTACGCAATAATCACAGAGGAAACTATTTTGTTCACGCGTTAGCGATAGACTGCATTCAGGGCGAAAGGAGGTAAGCCGACGATTTCAGCGGGACGCTGAAACGGGAAACCCTCTCCCGGAGAAGAGGACTTTTAATAAGGAAAGGGTTATGATGAAGCACGTCATCATACTGGTGATACTCTTAGTGATTAGCTTCCAGGCTTACTAAGAACACCAGGGGGAGGGGGAAACCTCTCCCTAACCCTCACTCCTGAAATTATGTCACTCCGCCCTTAGTGTCAATCGACGGCTCTCCGTTCTTGCGAGGCGAATAGCAAAATTTTCTGCGCCGCCGGGCCTAATTCTGAAAGTTTCTTCGTTTGCTCTTATTTCATTATTGCAATCGGTATGATACCGGACCTCAATAATTCTCTAAGAAAGGATTTCTTATGAGCGAACAAATCACGTTTGCCACCAGCGATTTTGCCAGTAACCCGGAACCACGTTGCCCCTGCATTTTGCTGCTGGATGTTTCTGGTTCTATGAACGGTAGACCCATTAATGAACTTAACGCCGGATTGGTTACCTTTCGCGATGAGCTGCTTGCCGATTCGCTGGCCTTAAAAAGAGTGGAACTCGGTATTGTGACGTTCGGCCCGGTGCATGTGGAACAACCCTTTACCAGCGCCGCTAATTTTTTCCCGCCCATCCTGTTTGCCCAGGGCGATACACCAATGGGCGCTGCCATTACCAAAGCCCTGAATATGGTTGAGGAGCGCAAACGTGAGTATCGTGCCAATGGTATTTCGTATTATCGCCCGTGGATTTTCCTGATCACTGATGGCGCTCCAACCGATGAGTGGCAGGCTGCCGCCAACAAAGTGTTTCAGGGGGAAGAAGATAAGAAGTTTGCCTTCTTTTCCATCGGTGTTCAGGGGGCGGATATGAAGACTTTGGCACAAATCAGCGTTCGTCAGCCTTTGCCACTGCAGGGATTACAATTCCGTGAACTGTTTAGCTGGTTATCCAGTTCGCTGCGTTCGGTTTCCCGCTCCACGCCGGGAACGGAAGTTGTGCTGGAAGCGCCAAAAGGCTGGACGTCAGTGTGAGCTGGCGTCTGGTCTATGCATCAACCGTTGGAACGTCGCACATCAGCGCGGACTTGCCTTGCCAGGATGCCTGCCAGATGCAGGTTGCCTGGCTAGAAGACCAGCAGCCATTATTGACGGTATTTGTCGCTGATGGCGCAGGCAGCGTTTCGCAGGGTGGCGAAGGTGCGACGCTTGCCGTCAATGAAGCGATGGCTTATATGATGCAAAAAGTGCAGGGCGGGGAATTGGGGCTTAATGATGTCCTCGCAACGGATATTGTGCTGACCGTTCGTCAGCGACTTTTTGCCGAGGCGGAAGCCAAAGAATTAGCGGTTCGCGATTTTGCCTGCACATTTCTGGGACTGATTTCATCGCCTGACGGCACCTTGATTATGCAGATTGGCGATGGCGGCGTGGTGGTAGATTTGGGTCACGGTCTGCAATTGCCTCTCACGCCGATGGTGGGTGAATATGCCAACATGACGCATTTCATTACCGATGAAGATGCCGTTTCCAGACTGGAAACTTTCACCAGCACTGAGCGTGCGCATAGAGTTGCAGCATTTACGGATGGTATTCAGAGACTGGCGTTAAATATGCTGGATAATTCTCCGCATGTGCCTTTCTTTACCCCGTTTTTCAATGGACTGGCGTCAGCAACGCAGGAACAACTCGATTTATTACCTGAATTGTTAAAGCAGTTTTTGTCCAGCCCGGCGGTAAACGAGCGTACGGATGATGATAAAACGTTGGCACTGGCTATGTGGTTACCATGAAACCCACTTTATATACTGCTACTGGTGAGTGCGTTACGCCAGGCCGTGAACTGGGCAAAGGCGGTGAAGGTGCGGTTTATGATATCGAGGAGTTTGCCGATAGCGTTGCCAAGATTTATCACACGCCGCCACCCGCCTTAAAACAGGACAAACTTGCCTTTATGGCTGCGACAGCTGACGCGCAATTGTTGAATTATGTCGCCTGGCCGCAGGCAACGCTTCACGGTGGACGAGGCGGAAAGGTTATCGGTTTTATGATGCCGAAGGTTTCAGGTAAAGAACCGATTCATATGATCTATAGCCCGGCACATCGTCGCCAGAGTTACCCTCATTGTGCGTGGGATTTTCTACTCTATGTTGCGCGCAATATTGCTTCATCTTTTGCTACGATTCACGAGCACGGGCACGTCGTGGGTGACGTAAACCAGAACAGCTTTATGGTAGGTCGCGACAGCAAAGTGGTGTTGATTGATAGCGACTCCTTTCAGATTAACGCTAATGGCACGTTGCATTTATGCGAAGTTGGCGTGTCGCATTTTACGCCGCCAGAGCTACAAACCTTGTCGTCATTTGTTGGCTTTGAACGCACCGCGAATCACGATAATTTTGGCCTTGCGTTGCTGATTTTTCACGTCTTGTTTGGTGGTCGGCATCCTTATTCCGGTGTACCGCTTATCTCTGATGCGGGTAATGCGCTGGAGACGGATATTGCCCATTTCCGTTATGCCTACGCGTCAGATAATCAGCGACGTGGTTTAAAACCGCCGCCACGATCTATTCCGCTGTCGATGTTACCAGGTGATGTTGAAGCCATGTTTCAGCAGGCATTCACGGAAAGTGGCGTGGCAACCGGGCGTCCGACGGCAAAAGCGTGGGTTGCGGCACTTGATTTACTACGCCAACAGTTAAAGAAATGTACCGTTTCGGCAATGCATGTTTACCCCGGTCATTTGACTGACTGCCCGTGGTGTGCGCTGGATAATCAAGGCGTTATCTATTTTATTGATCTCGGCGAAGAGGTCATTACCACCAGCGGTGATTTTGTGCTGGCGAAAGTCTGGGCGATGGTGATGGCGTCAGTAGCACCACCAGCATTGCAACTGCCATTACCCGATCATTTCCAACCGACTGGCAGGCCGCTTCCTTTAGGCCTGTTAAGGCGTGAATACATCATTCTGATTGAGATCGCACTGTCAGCGTTATCGCTGCTGCTTTGCGGCCTTCAGGTAGAACCGCGTTATATCATTTTGGTTCCCGTGCTGGCGGCTATCTGGATTATTGGCAGCCTGACAAGCAAAGCGTACAAAGCAGAAGTCCAGCGACAAAGAGAGGCTTTTAATCGCGCAAAAATGGACTATGACCATTTAGTCAGCCAGATCCAACAGTTGGGCGGGCTGGAAGGTTTTATCGCCAAACGGACGATGCTCGAAAAAATGAAGGACGAAATTCTTGGGTTACCGGAAGAAGAAAAGCGCGATCTGGCAGCACTTCAGGACACCGCAAGGGAACGGCAGAAGCAGAAGTTTCTGGAGGGATTTTTTATTGATGTTGCCTCTATTCCCGGCGTTGGCCCTGCGCGTAAAGCGGCGTTACGGTCCTTTGGTATTGAAACCGCCGCAGATGTTACCCGACGGAGCGTTAAGCAAGTAAAAGGTTTTGGTGATCATCTGACCCAGGCGGTTATCGACTGGAAAGCGAGTTGCGAACGCCGTTTTGTTTTCAGGCCGAATGAAGCGGTAACGCCAGCAGACAGACAAGCGGTAATGGCGAAAATGACCGCCAAACGACATCGGCTGGAATCGGCGTTGACTGTCGGTGCGACAGAGTTGCAGCGATTCCGCCTTCATGCTCCAGCACGGACCATGCCGTTGATGGAGCAGCTACGTCAGGCGGCAGAAAAACTGGCTCAGGCGAAGGCTGATTTAAGCCGCTACTGAGCCATTTTTCAATTAACGAAACACCACTTCCGCCCAGCGTGCCAGCCCGGCGGTGACGGAGCCAAAGTCATCGCCGCCTGCAATCGGAATGCCCGGCAACTGTTCTGCCAGCGCTTTTTTAATCAGCGGCGATCGGGCGCTACCACCAGTCAGATAGATGACATCCGGTTTTTCCTGGGCGTTATCCAGCGCCAGTTGCACCTGTTCCAGAATCCGCGCCAGTGGCTGGTTGAGGGCGCTTTCCAGCCCTTGCTGGCTAATCAGCGTAGCCAGTTCATCGCTGATAAACGGCAGTGAGGCGCGGGTTTCCGCTACGCTTGAAAGCGCAATTTTGCTCTCTTCTGCGCTACGTACCAGGCGATAGCTTAAACGCTGACGCCAGACTTTCTGTAACAGGGCCACTTTTTCCGGTTCGCGGGCATCGCGTACCAGATCGTTAAGCAGACGACCGTTGGCACTACTGTAGAAATCACTTTGCGCAGGGACGTCGTTGATGGCAACCGCATTCCACCACGGCAGAATCGGCAGGGCGATGCCTTTTTCGGTTTCGCCACCCATGCCCAGTAACGGCATCAGGTTTTTAAACGCCAGTGCGATATCCAGATCGTTACCGCCAATACGGCAACCACTGTGACCCAGCAGGCTGGCTTCACGATCGAGACGCGAACGCCACTGCGGCCCCATCAGCAGCAATGAACAGTCAGTCGTACCACCACCAATATCCACCACCAGCACCCGTTTTTCTTCCTGCAAGGTGGCTTCGTAATCCAGCCCAGCCGCCACCGGCTCGTACTGGAATACCACGTCCTTAAACCCGGCACGCTTCGCTGCGCGCTCCAGAATCCCTTGTGCCTGGGCGTTTGCTTCATCGCCGCCCAGCCCCTGGAAGTTGATCGGGCGACCAATCACCGCCTGGGTAATCGCTTCTGGCAATTGCGCCTGCGCCTGCTGGCGAATGTGCAGCATCATTGCGCAGACCAGATCCTCAAACAGCGCTACCTGCTGCGGTTTTAAGCCGCTGGCACCGAGGAACGATTTTGGTGATTTCACAAACCACACCTCTTCTGGATCATCAATGTACTGTGCCAGTGAGGAAAGACCGAACTGCACGCTTTTCGCCGTAACATCGATATCTTCTTCGCGGTTATAACGAATCGCCCGACGCAGCAGCGCCTGCGTTTCATCGTCGTCTGCCGGAACGTCATGATGGCGGTACAGCCATTCGCTTACCGCTTCACGCGTTGGCGCGCAAAGCATTGAAGGCAGCAGCGTGCTGTCGTTTTCCATTTTTAGCAAATGCGGTTTACCGTCGCGCATGACCGCCACTGAACAGTTTGCTGTACCGTAATCAAAACCAATAAACACGAAATAATCCCCATGCCGGTGAAGAAGGGGCGTGACTTTAGCGAAATGTTGCCGTCGCGACAACCGGAATATGAAAGCAAAGCGCAGCGTCTGAATAACGTTTATGCTGAAAGCGGATTAACAAGGAGATGCGATGTATACCCTGAACTGGCAGCCGCCGTATGACTGGTCGTGGATGTTGGGATTTCTCGCCGCCCGTGCGGTGAACGGTGTGGAAACGGTCGCTGACGATTATTATGCCCGTAGTCTGGCGATGGGCGAATATCGCGGCGTGGTGACTGCTATTCCGGATATAGCCCGCCATACTCTGCACATAAATTTAAGTGCAGGTTTAGAACCTGTTGCCGCAGAGTGTCTGGCGAAAATGAGCCGCCTGTTTGATCTGCAATGTAACCCGCAGATTGTTAACGGTGCGTTGGGCAAGTTAGGCGCGGCGCGGCCCGGATTGCGTTTACCCGGCAGTGTTGATGCTTTTGAGCAGGGCGTGCGGGCGATTTTAGGCCAACTGGTGAGCGTGGCGATGGCGGCAAAATTGACCGCCAGAGTGGCACAGCTTTATGGCGAACGGTTGGATGATTTTCCGGATTATGTCTGCTTCCCCACGCCTCAGCGGCTGGCTGCAGCCGACCCGCAGGCATTAAAAGCGTTAGGTATGCCGTTGAAACGGGCAGAGGCACTGATTCATCTGGCAAATGCGGCGCTGGAGGGCACCTTACCAATGACAATACCGAGCGACGTAGAACAAGCGATGAAAACGCTGCAAACTTTTCCGGGTATCGGGCGCTGGACGGCGAATTATTTCGCCTTACGTGGCTGGCAGGCGAAAGATGTTTTCCTGCCGGATGATTATCTGATTAAACAGCGATTTCCGGGAATGACACCGGCACAAATCCGCCGTTATGCCGAACGCTGGAAGCCCTGGCGTTCTTATGCGCTGTTGCATATCTGGTATACGGAAGGCTGGCAACCAGACGGAACGGACGAATTGTAGGCCTGATACGCCGCATCAGTCGATGGGGAAGCACGCCTTAGTTAATCGCGAAATAACTGCTATTCACCAGCAAATCCAGCGGTTGGGCATCGGCAATCACATCACCATAAATCAGATCGACGCCGATGCCCGAAAGCGTATCCATCACTAAGGGTAAAACGACTGGCCCGGCGATGGTTTTCATCCCGAGTCGCTGAGCATGCCCCTGAATAATCGTAATCAGCATCTCATCCATCAAATTACCCTGCACGCTGGCGCATAACTCACCATCAAGTAGCAGGTAATCTGCCATATTTGCTTTCAGCGAGTTGAAGATTTGCAGATCGCGGCCCACCTGACTGAATACGATCCGACATCCCGCCAGCCGCAGTTTTTGCACGCTTGCTGCGTGATCTAAAATCGCGTCTGCCGGAATAATCAGATGTAATAACCGTGGTGGTAGAGGGCTATTTTCCAGCTGCTCAATTAGTTCATTCACCAGCGTGGCGCTACTCAAACCGGCAACGGAAAGGGGGAGGGCGATGCTTAAGCCTTTACTGGCAATCGCTTTTGCGGCCTGCTGGAAAAAATCGTGGAATACCCGTCGGTCAAGAGCATGGCTAAGTGCCGGATCGCTGAAGCTACGACGAAATGTTTGTTCATCAATAATCTCGCCTTCGCAACTCCAGAGCTTAAGTGAAATCAGCCACAAATTACGCGCTTGCGGGATCCGCGGCGAAGCGACACCGTGGGCGATCATCATCAACTGATTCTCTTTAATCATCCGCCTCTGTTCATCAAGCGATATCGCCGCCCGTTCGCTATGTGCGGCAGCTTGCTGCGGTTCGTAAACCGTCACCCGGCCCCGGCCACCATTTTTGGAGGCATAACAGGCGATATCAGCCTGCGACATCACTTCAGCCGCCTGATGATTGTTGTCATCAATCAAGGTAATCCCGGCACTGGCACCTACCCGATGTACTCGTCCTTCCCAGATAAAGTGATAGTCATTCACGGCGCTGATAATGCGTGTAGCGATAAAACGCGCACTTTCGACATTACAATCTGGCAGCAGCAGACCAAATTCATCGCCACCGAGTCGCGCCAGCACGTCGCTGGAGCGCAGCATACTCAGCATCAATGACGCCAGTTCGCGCAGTAAAGCGTCGCCAGCGGCGTGCCCGGCGCTGTCATTCACCGCTTTAAAGCGATCAAGATCGATAAACACCAGTGCATGTCGCTGATGTGTACTGTTTACCGTTTGCAGCAGGATACGCAGTTGCTTCTCAAAACTGGCGCGATTGGCGAGATGCGTCAGTGCATCATGGGAGGCGCTGTAGCTCAGCTGGCGCAGCATTTTGCGCGATTCGGTGACGTCCTGAATCACCAGAACCGAGCCTATATTGCTGCCGTCCAGAGTACTTAACGGCGTAATACTGTAATGCACGTCGTAGCTGCCGCCGCTTCGGCAGTGCAACACCACATCTTGTTCAATCGCGGAACGTGAGGTGTCGGCACTGTAAATGTTCTCCATTAATGGTCCGTTGTCGCCAAAAGTAATATGCAACACCGTCAGGAGTGGAACACCTAACGCTTCTTCCTGCGTCCAGCCGCTCATCTTCTCCGCCACCGGATTCATAAAGGTAATTTTCATCGCCATATCAATACAGACCACGGCTTCACCGATGGAATCCAGCGTAATGTGCAGGCGCTCTTTTTCCTGAAACAATGCCTCGTTAAGCTGTTTAACCTCGGTCATATCCATATTAATGCCGAGCAGACGTTCGACTTCGCCTTCTTTATTCAGTACCCGGTTGGCGAGGGCGCGGATATGGCGGATGCCATCTTTCACGGCAATGCGAAATTCCAGCTTAAAGGGCGAGCGTGATTGCAATGAATCGCGAATCACTTTTTCGGCGTGCTGGCGATCTTCCGGCAGCACGCACTCGTACCACACCTGCCAGTTCGGTTTGATATGCGGAGGAATTTCATACAGCTCGAACATCCGCTTATCCCAGCTAAAAATATTCGGCTTTAGCTCCCACTCCCAGATGCCAATCCCGCCCGCTTCGTTAGCCAGCGTGATGCGCTCCATCAGTTGCTTGTTCACCTGTTCGGTGCGTTTTAGCTCGTTAATGTCTTCAATCTGAGCGATAAAATAGAGCGGCGTGCCATCCGTGTGGCGCACCAGTGAGACGGCAAGCAACGCCCAGACAACATCGCCATTGCGGTTGTAGTAGCGTTTTTCCATTGAATAGGTGTTTATTTCACCGCTGATCAGCTTTTCAACCTGTTGCAGATCTTTATTGAGATCCTCCGGCCAGGTCAGTTGCTGAAAGGTGAGTCCGCGCAGTTCTTCCTGACTGTAACCGAGAAACTGGCAGAGCGCTTTGTTGGATTGCAGCCATTGTCCCTCGGTGCCCACTAATGCCATGCCGATGGCGGAATATTCCATGGCATTACGAAAACGGGTTTCGCTTTCGGAAATGTGTTTGCGTTCCGCACGAAAGGCATACATCACCATGGTCATGATGTTGGCGGGCAGCAGGATCAGCAAAAACGGTAGCCACGGCATATGGCTCATCAGGTATGTACGCGGCGTAGCAAGCAGGGAGGGATCCGCGGCCATCATCAGTGACACCATCATCACCGTGGTAAGGAAGATCAAAAAGGCTTCCATTCGTGGCAGGCGCACGGCGCTCCACATCAACAGCACAATAATGAAAGTAAAAGGCCACGGCAGATACAGCATCGAAAGCCAGCTTAACGTCAGTGTGATGGCTAACGTGAGCAGCGACTCAAAAAGCAACCGTGGGTTGCGATGGCGCAGCAGATAGTGTGGTTTAAATAACAATCCCAGCGGCACCAGTGCCAGTGCGCCGATGGATTCTGACAGTACCCATATCAAAAATGCCCTGAGAGGATCGTCTCCGGGCGTCAGCAGGATAACCAGAACACCCCCTAACAGAGGTGGAACAATGGCGCTGCCGAGTGCCAGACGCAGCCAGTCAGCCAGATTTTGCAATGGGTTATACCACGGCAGCAATTTACGCAGTAGCACTGCCCCGACCACGGCTTCAACAATATTGATGGTCGTCCAGGTCATGTTCAGCGAGCTGGTGGAAAAAAGCAGGATGGATGCGGCGATATTTCCCAGCGAGCAGCTCAGCGCAATCCCCGGCCACATGCGCCCGGCATGGCGATAAAACGCCACCATCATGATGGACGTCGGGAACCACAGTGGGGCGAGTTGGGTGCCAAACTGCGAAAACTCAAGCGAGAAAAGGGTAAAGATAAACGAGACTAAACCTAAACTGACCAGGTGAAGCAGCGGGTGGGGCAGGGCAATTAATACATGCTGTGATTGTTTGCTCATTACCGCTTTATCCGCAAGACCAGGTCGCCAGTATTCGTTTCTGTGTTTATGCTAGTACAAAAGTTTTACATTTTATATGCGAATTGCTCATAAAGTGACGTAAAGGCGGATAATTTGCGCAACTGCGTATAACAATTTTTACCTTGTATAAAACTGATCAACGTAATTTGCCACCGGGAATTCTTCGTCAACAATTAACTCTGAGCGCGCGGCAACGCTATTCGACTGGTATCAGGCGGATGAAATCCCTATAATTGCCGCGTTTGGCGCTTCGTCGCCCCCTTCCTAACATCCAGGTTAATCAGGTCGCTAAATATATGACTGATCAGTCTCATCAGTGCGTCATTATCGGTATCGCTGGCGCATCGGCTTCCGGCAAGAGTCTTATTGCCAGTACCCTTTATCGTGAATTACGTGAGCAAGTCGGTGATGAACACATCGGCGTAATTCCCGAAGACTGCTATTACAAAGATCAAAGCCATCTGTCGATGGAAGAACGCGTTAAGACCAACTACGACCATCCCAGCGCGATGGATCACAGCCTGTTGCTTGAGCATTTACAAGCGTTGAAACGCGGCTCGGCCATTGACCTGCCGGTTTACAGCTATGTTGAACATACGCGTATGAAAGAAACGGTGACGGTTGAGCCGAAGAAAGTCATCATTCTCGAAGGCATTTTGCTGCTAACGGATGCGCGTTTGCGTGACGAACTTAACTTCTCCATTTTCGTTGATACCCCGCTGGATATCTGCCTGATGCGCCGCATCAAGCGTGACGTTAACGAGCGTGGGCGTTCAATGGATTCAGTGATGGCGCAATATCAAAAAACCGTGCGCCCGATGTTCCTGCAATTCATTGAGCCTTCTAAACAATATGCGGACATTATCGTGCCGCGCGGCGGGAAAAACCGCATCGCGATCGATATATTGAAAGCGAAAATAAGTCAGTTCTTTGAATAAGCTTGATAAATTGTGTACCGTTCAGTGATAACCTGGTATGCCCTTGACGTAATTGGCGTTAAGGGAGTGATGCTCGAAAGGAGAAAATGCCATGCGTCTGTGTGACCGAGATATTGAAGCCTGGCTTGATGAAGGCCGTTTGTCGATCAACCCACGTCCGCCAGTGGAGCGTATTAACGGCGCGACGGTGGATGTGCGCCTGGGCAATAAATTTCGTACCTTCCGTGGTCACACGGCAGCGTTTATCGATCTGAGCGGTCCCAAAGATGAAGTGAGCGCCGCGCTTGACCGCGTGATGAGCGATGAGATCGTTCTCGATGAAAGCGAGGCGTTCTATCTTCACCCAGGAGAGCTGGCGCTGGCGGTGACGCTGGAGTCGGTGACGCTGCCAGCCGATCTGGTGGGCTGGCTGGACGGGCGTTCCTCATTGGCGCGTCTGGGGCTGATGGTGCACGTCACCGCGCACCGCATCGATCCGGGCTGGTCTGGCTGCATTGTGCTGGAGTTCTACAACTCCGGTAAGCTGCCGCTGGCGCTGCGTCCGGGCATGTTAATTGGTGCGCTGAGCTTTGAGCCGCTTTCCGGCCCGGCGGCGCGACCTTACAACCGCCGTGAAGATGCGAAATATCGCAACCAGCAGGGCGCGGTAGCCAGCCGAATCGATAAAGACTAATTCAGGCCCATTGAGGATACCATGAGACGATTTCTGACGACGCTGATGATACTCCTGGTCGTGCTGGTGGCCGGGTTATCTGCGTTAGTGTTGCTGGTGAATCCGAATGATTTCCGCGACTATATGGTCAAGCAAGTTGCTGCACGTAGCGGTTATCAATTGCAGCTCGACGGGCCACTGCGTTGGCACGTCTGGCCGCAGCTTAGTATCCTCTCCGGGCGAATGTCTCTCACCGCCCAGGGCGCGAGCCAGCCACTGGTTCGCGCCGACAACATGCGTCTGGACGTGGCGCTTTTACCACTACTGAGTCATCAACTGAGCGTTAAGCAGGTGATGCTAAAAGGGGCTGTGATCCAACTGACGCCGCAGACGGAAGCGGTGCGCAGTGAAGACGCTCCGGTTGCACCGCGCGACAATACCTTGCCGGATCTG
Organism: Escherichia sp. WS3063; assembly: GCF_046486595.1. Classification (NCBI taxonomy): domain Bacteria; kingdom Pseudomonadati; phylum Pseudomonadota; class Gammaproteobacteria; order Enterobacterales; family Enterobacteriaceae; genus Escherichia; species Escherichia sp. WS3063. The sequence continues at coordinate 23,415 of NZ_JBJQKY010000013.1, read as the reverse complement.
TCAGACGATCGCGGATGGTCGTTTGATATATCCAGTCTTAAGATGGCGGACAGCGTGCTGGTGTTCCAGCATGAAGATGACGAGCAGGTGACAATCCGCAATATCCGCCTGCAAATGGAACAAGATCCCCAACATCGTGGCTCATTTGAGTTCTCCGGGCGGGTTAATCGCGATCAGCGCGACCTCACGATATCCCTTAACGGTACGGTAGATGCTTCTGATTATCCGCATGATTTAACGGCGGCTATTGAACAAATTAACTGGCAGTTGCAGGGTGCCGATTTACCAAAACAAGGTATTCAGGGGCAGGGGAGTTTCCAGGCCCAGTGGCAGGAGTCACATAAACGCCTTTCATTTAACCAAATTAGTTTGACCGCCAATGACAGTACGCTGAGCGGGCAAGCACAGGTCACGTTGACAGAGAAACCGGAATGGCAGTTGAGACTGCAATTCCCGCAACTGAATCTTGACAACCTCATCCCGCTTAAAGAAACAGCGAACGGTGAAAACGGTGCCGCGCAGCAAGGGCAGAGCCAATCCACGTTGCCGCGCCCGGTCATTTCTTCGCGTATTGATGAACCGGCCTATCAGGGATTGCATGGCTTTACGGCTGATATTTTGTTGCAGGCCAGTAACGTGCGCTGGCGCGGAATGAATTTTACAGACGTTGCCACGCAAATGACCAACAAGTCGGGTTTGCTGGAAATTACTCAACTGCAGGGCAAGCTTAACGGTGGACAGGTTTCGCTGCCGGGCACGCTGGACGCGACATCAATAAATCCGCGGATAAACTTCCAGCCACGGCTGGAAAACGTTGAGATTGGTACCATTCTGAAGGCGTTTAACTATCCGATTTCGTTGACCGGAAAGATGTCACTGGCTGGTGATTTCTCCGGTGCTGACATAGATGCCGACGCATTCCGCCATAACTGGCAAGGACAGGCACATGTCGAAATGACCGACACGCGCATGGAAGGGATGAACTTCCAGCAGATGATTCAGCAAGCGGTAGAACGTAATGGTGGTGATGTGAAGGCCGCTGAAAACTTCGATAACGTAACGCGTCTTGACCGCTTTACCACCGATTTGACGTTGAAGGATGGCGTCGTGACGTTAAACGACATGCAAGGTCAATCGCCAGTGCTGGCGCTGACAGGGGAAGGCATGTTGAATCTGGCAGATCAAACCTGCGACACCCAGTTTGACATTCGTGTGATTGGTGGCTGGAACGGAGAAAGCAAACTGATTGATTTCCTCAAAGAAACGCCAGTACCGCTGCGGGTTTATGGCAACTGGCAGCAACTCAATTACAGCCTGCAAGTGGATCAGTTACTGCGCAAACATCTACAGGATGAAGCGAAACGTCGCCTGAATGACTGGGCCGAGCGGAATAAAGATTCCCGCAATGGCAAAGATGTGAAGAAGTTGCTGGAGAAGATGTAAGACAAGTTATGCAGATGGCGGCGTCAATTTGTCGCCATCTGTGTTTATAGCACTAAGCAGCATGTGGATATTGAATTTCAATACGTTGAATATGCAATCCTGCATGAGCCATCATGGTGATCAATTTATCGATACTAAAGATCTGGATCTTACCTCTGGCAAGTTCAGATATGCGAGGTTGAGTGACCCCTAAAGCAGACGCTGCCTGAGCCTGGCTAAACCCTTGTTGTTCAATCCAGTTATTAATGATCGTTACAAGTTCGGCACGGATCCGCATATTTTCCGCTTGTTCAGGGGTGTCACTCACCGCATCCCACACACTATCAAAGGTTTCAATTTTCATTTTTCCGCTCCTGAACAAGTTCTTTATAGCGTCGTTTGGCTAAATCAACATCCGATTGACTGGTAGTCTGTGTTTTCTTTTGAAAACAATGCAATACGTAAACCGCTTCTTCAAATTTTGCGATATACATGACGCGATAGATCCCATCAGCATCGCGAGTACGAATCTCTCGCACACCAGGGCCGATAGTTGAAAAAGGTTTCCAGTCGTATGGGTTTAACCCTTGTTGGATCCTGTCGAGTTGATAGCCAATTTCCTGTCGAGACGATTCTGGAAATGCGCGTAAATCGTCAAGACTGGTATCAAGAAAAGCCAGCTTTTTTCTCATTACTCCATCCTTAGATTATACTAAATTTTGTATAAATCAAATGCGCAGTTTGAACCTGCGCATTTGATGTTTTATCACACTTCGTACTCCATCTCGCCATCCTTACGTAGCGGAATAATTTGCACCTTCTGCACGCGATGGCTTTCCACCTGCAACGTTTTAAGCAAATAATCCCCCACCTGAACTTCTTCGCCAGGTTTTGGAATACGCTGCAAATATTCCATCAATAGCCCGGCAATGGTGTGATATTCACGTTTTTCATCCAGCGGCAGCGGCACATATTGCACCAGATCTTCCAGCGGCATATGACCATTCGCCGTCCAGGAACCGTCGGCATTCTTCTGAATATCATGGCGGGCGTCGATCTCTTCCACTTCATTCGGTAAGTTACCGGCAATGGTTTCTGTGACGTCACTTAATGTCACAATCCCTTCCACCGAGCCAAACTCATCCACTACAAAAGCAAAGTGTGTGCGGGCATTACGGAACTGCTCCAGGGCAGGTAACAACGGCAAGGTTTCCGGGAACACCAGCGGCTGGCGAATCAACACCCGCAGGTTGAGCGGTTCGCCGCGCAGTGACTGTTGTAACAGGTCGATAACGTGAACAACACCGAGCAAATCTTCCGCGTCATCGCCATCAGTAACCACCAGTCGCGTGTGCTGATTTCGCTCCAGCAACTGGCGGATTTCTTCTTCCGGTGCGTTGAGATCGATATGCTCAATATCGTGGCGCGACGTCATAATGCTGCTGACGGTACGCTGGTTAAGATTAAGTACCCGCTCAATCATCCGCCGTTCCTGCGGATTAAAGATTTGCTGATTATCATGATCCACCAGCATAGACGCGGTTTCGGCATCCAGTTCCGCATCTTCTTTTTGCCCGCTTAACAGGCGCATTACCGCTTCGGTAGTTCGCTGGCGCAGCGTCTGGTTAGCGGAAAGAAAACGTCGCCGGTTAAAGATAGCCAACTGATTGAGCGCCTCGATCATCACCGAGAAACCAATAGCAGCGTACAGGTAGCCTTTCGGAATGACGAAGCCGAAACCTTCTGCCACCAGGCTAAAGCCAATCATCAACAGGAAGCTTAAGCAGAGAATAACGATCGTCGGGTGACTGTTAACAAATTGCGTTAACGGCTTGCTGGCCATCAACATCAGGCTGATAGCGATAACGACGGCGGCCATCATGACCAGTAAATGGTCGACCATCCCGACGGCGGTAATCACCGAGTCGAGTGAGAAGATGGCGTCCAGTACCACAATTTGTGTCACCACCCCCCAGAACTTCGCACCTTTGCGTTGCGTGGGGTTATTGCTGTCTTTCCCTTCCAGCCGTTCGTTCAGCTCCATCGTGGCTTTGAACAGCAGGAAGAAACCACCAAACAGCATGATTAAGTCGCGGGCGCTAAAGGTAAACGAGCGGAAGCTGAACAGCGGTTGAGTCAGGGTGACCAGCCAGGAGATTGACGCCAGCAGTAACAGGCGCATTAACATCGCCAGCAGCAGCCCGGTAACCCGTGCGCGGTCGCGCTGCTTCGGCGGTAGTTTTTCGGCGAGGATGGCAATAAAGACCAGGTTATCAATGCCGAGGACCAGTTCGATCACAATCAGCGTGATTAATCCAGCCCAGATAGACGGATCGGCAATCCATTCCATAGTAAGTACAAAACCTATTCGTTGTATGACAAATGTCACAATTCGATCATGGATAAATCGGGGCAAAAATGCAATGTTGCAGCACTATTTATCTCATATTATTTGAGGGTTATAACCTCACATTATCCCTGAATTAAAAGTGGTAATAATAAAACATTATTTAAGAAATATCGCATGTGGAGACACTATATTAAATATTGTCAACCTAAAGAAACTCCTAAAAACCATATTGAATGACACTTAATATAATTCTTAAAAATAGCCAATTGCCGAATTGTTACCTTGCCTGCTATTCCGTTAGCTGTAACACTTCCTCCTGCATTATTGGAGAGCCAATATTCAATTACCATAATGTCACCTTATATTCGGAAGTTAATTTCCGCAATAACCCTTTCTCATCAACGACTGTATGTTGAGAGGGTTTTAAAAATTAAGCTAAATCAGTGTATTGGTAGCTAAAAAGCCAGGGGCGGTAGCGTGTCTGGATGCCTGAAAGACCAGTCTGAATTATTCTGTCAATAGCTTGCGGATGAAATCAATTTTTTTAGGACTGATGCCAGTTAAATTTTTATTCAATTAACTGCAAGGTAAATGTGCATGGCGACATTGCTATTAATAGTGCACAGGATAATTACTCTGCCAAAGTGATAAATAAACAATGATGAAATCCAAAATGAAATTGATGCCATTATTGGTGTCAGTAACCTTGATAAGCGGTTGCACAGTACTTCCGGGCAGCAATATGTCGACGATGGGGAAAGACGTCATCAAACAGCAGGACGCTGATTTCGATCTCGACAAAATGGTGAATGTTTATCCGTTGACCCCGCGCCTGATTGATCAATTACGCCCACGCCCGAATGTAGCGCGCCCCAATATGACGCTGGAAAGTGAGATCGCGAATTATCAGTATCGCGTCGGGCCGGGGGACGTTCTTAATGTCACCGTCTGGGATCACCCGGAACTCACCACGCCAGCCGGTCAGTACCGCAGCTCCAGCGACACCGGCAACTGGGTACAGCCTGACGGCACCATGTTCTACCCGTATATCGGCAAGGTTCACGTCGTGGGGAAAACGCTCGCTGAAATCCGCAGTGATATTACCGGGCGCTTAGCGACGTACATCGCTGACCCGCAGGTGGACGTTAATATCGCCGCCTTCCGCTCGCAAAAAGCCTATATCTCCGGTCAGGTGAATAAATCCGGTCAACAGGCGATCACCAACGTGCCACTGACCATTCTCGACGCCATCAACGCCGCAGGTGGCCTGACCGACACCGCTGACTGGCGCAACGTAGTGCTAACACACAATGGTCGTGAAGAACGCATTTCTTTGCAGGCGCTGATGCAAAACGGCGACCTCAATCAGAACCGACTGCTTTACCCCGGCGATATTCTTTACGTGCCACGTAATGATGATCTGAAAGTGTTTGTGATGGGTGAAGTGAAGAAACAGAGCACCCTGAAAATGGACTTTAGCGGCATGACCCTGACTGAAGCCCTGGGCAATGCTGAAGGCATCGACATGACCACCTCCAACGCCAGCGGCATCTTTGTCATTCGTCCGCTGAAAGGCGAGGGCGGGCGTAACGGCAAGATTGCCAATATCTACCAGCTGGATATGTCCGATGCCACGTCGCTGGTGATGGCGACAGAATTCCGCCTGCAACCTTATGACGTGGTGTATGTCACCACCGCCCCGGTTTCCCGCTGGAACCGTCTGATCAATCAGTTGCTGCCAACTATTAGCGGTGTCCGTTACATGACGGATACAGCCAGCGACATTCATAACTGGTAATCGTCATGTTTAACAACATCTTAGTTGTCTGTGTCGGCAATATTTGCCGCTCCCCGACGGCGGAACGCTTACTGCAACGTTATCACCCGGAGCTGAAAGTGGAGTCCGCTGGACTCGGCGCGCTGGTCGGTAAGGGCGCTGACCCTACTGCTATCAGCGTCGCCGCAGAACATCAACTGTCTCTGGAAGGTCACTGTGCACGGCAAATCAGCCGCCGTCTGTGTCGCAACTACGACCTGATTTTGACCATGGAAAAGCGCCATATCGAACGCTTATGCGAGATGGCACCTGAGATGCGCGGCAAAGTGATGCTGTTTGGTCACTGGGATAACGAATGTGAAATCCCCGATCCGTATCGCAAAAGCCGGGAAACGTTTGCAGCGGTGTACACATTACTTGAACGGTCTGCCCGCCAGTGGGCGCAGGCATTGAACGCAGAGCAGGTATAAGAATGACAGAAAAAGTAAAACAACATGCCGCTCCGGTAACGGGCAGTGATGAAATCGATATTGGTCGCCTGGTCGGCACCGTCATTGAAGCGCGCTGGTGGGTAATTGGCATCACCGCCGTATTTGCCCTCTGTGCCGTGGTTTACACCTTCTTAGCCACGCCGATTTATAGTGCCGACGCACTGGTACAAATCGAGCAAAACAGCGGCAATTCGTTAGTGCAGGACATTGGTTCGGCATTAGCCAACAAACCGCCAGCATCGGACGCCGAGATCCAGTTGATTCGTTCGCGTCTGGTGCTTGGTAAAACGGTGGACGATCTCGACCTCGATATTGCAGTGAGCAAAAACACGTTCCCTATTTTCGGTGCGGGCTGGGATCGCCTGATGGGACGCCAGAACGAGACGGTAAAAGTGACCACCTTTAACCGCCCGAAAGAGATGGCGGATCAGGTGTTTACGCTTAATGTGCTGGACGATAAAAACTACACTCTGAGCAGCGACGGCGGCTTTAGCGCCCGTGGGCAAGCGGGCCAGATGCTGAAAAAAGAAGGCGTCACGCTGATGGTTGAAGCCATTCACGCCAGCCCGGGCAGTGAGTTTACCGTCACCAAATACTCCACGCTGGGGATGATCAACCAACTGCAAAACAGCCTGACGGTAACGGAGAACGGCAAAGACGCAGGCGTACTGAGCCTGACTTATACCGGTGAAGATCGCGAACAGATCCGCGACATTCTTAACAGCATCGCCCGTAACTATCAGGAACAAAATATTGAGCGCAAATCGGCGGAAGCGTCGAAAAGCCTCGCTTTCCTCGCGCAACAGTTACCGGAAGTACGTAGCCGCCTCGATGTTGCCGAAAACAAACTGAATGCCTTCCGTCAGGATAAAGATTCTGTTGATCTGCCGCTGGAAGCAAAAGCGGTGCTCGATTCGATGGTGAACATCGACGCGCAGTTGAACGAACTGACCTTTAAAGAAGCGGAAATCTCCAAGCTGTACACCAAAGTTCACCCGGCGTATCGCACGCTGCTGGAGAAACGGCAGGCGCTGGAAGAAGAGAAAGCCAAACTTAACGGTCGCGTAACGGCGATGCCGAAAACCCAGCAGGAAATTGTCCGTCTGACCCGCGATGTCGAGTCTGGTCAACAGGTCTATATGCAACTGCTGAATAAAGAGCAGGAGCTGAAAATCACCGAAGCCAGCACCGTCGGCGATGTGCGCATTGTTGACCCGGCAATCACCCAGCCTGGCGTGCTAAAACCGAAGAAAGGGCTGATTATCCTCGGCGCGATTATCCTTGGCCTGATGCTCTCTATCGTGGGTGTGCTGCTGCGCTCGTTGTTTAATCGCGGCATCGAAAGCCCGCAGGTGCTGGAAGAACACGGTATCAGTGTCTATGCCAGCATCCCGTTGTCGGAATGGCAGAAAGCGCGCGATAGCGTCAAAACCATCAAAGGGATTAAACGCTATAAACAGAGCCAGCTACTGGCGGTGGGGAATCCAACCGATCTGGCGATTGAAGCCATCCGCAGTCTGCGTACCAGTCTGCACTTCGCGATGATGCAGGCGCAGAACAATGTGTTGATGATGACCGGGGTTAGCCCGTCAATCGGTAAAACCTTTGTCTGCGCCAACCTGGCGGCGGTGATTAGCCAGACCAATAAACGGGTGTTGTTGATCGACTGCGATATGCGCAAAGGCTACACCCACGAGCTGTTGGGCACTAATAACGTTAATGGCCTGTCGGAAATTCTGATTGGACAGGGCGATATTACTACCGCTGCTAAACCGACCTCTATTGCCAAATTTGACCTGATCCCGCGCGGTCAGGTGCCGCCAAATCCTTCAGAACTGTTAATGAGCGAACGCTTTGCCGAACTGGTGAAGTGGGCGAGTAAAAACTATGACCTGGTGTTGATTGATACGCCGCCGATTCTGGCAGTGACCGATGCGGCAATTGTTGGTCGTCATGTCGAAACCACGTTAATGGTGGCGCGTTATGCGGTCAACACCTTGAAAGAAGTGGAAACCAGTCTGAGCCGCTTTGAGCAAAACGGTATTCCGGTGAAAGGGGTGATTTTGAACTCCATCTTCCGCCGCGCCAGCGCGTATCAGGATTATGGCTATTACGAATACGAATATAAGTCGGATGCGAAATAACGACGCCTGCATTCGCACCGCCCCGTAGGCCGGATAAGGCGTTCACGCCGCATCCGGCAAGCAAACCAGCTCATAAGCCGGGAGAACAACCTATGAAAGACAATCCGCTGATTTCAATCTATATGCCGACCTGGAACCGCCAACAACTGGCTATTCGGGCGATAAAATCGGTCCTGCGCCAGGACTACAACAACTGGGAGATGATTATCGTGGATGATTGCTCCACCTCCTGGGAACAACTACAACAATACGTCACCGCCCTCAACGATCCGCGTATTACCTACATTCACAACGACATTAACAGCGGGGCGTGCGCGGTACGTAACCAGGCGATTATGCTGGCGCAAGGGGAATACATCACCGGGATCGATGATGATGATGAATGGACACCCAACCGCCTGAGCGTCTTCCTCGCCCATAAACAGCAACTGGTCACTCACGCCTTTTTGTACGCTAACGACTACGTTTGCCAGGGCGAAGTCTATTCCCAACCGGCAAGCTTGCCGCTGTATCCCAAATCGCCGTATTCACGCCGCCTGTTCTACAAACGCAATATTATTGGCAATCAGGTCTTTACCTGGGCGTGGCGTTTCAAAGAGTGCTTGTTCGATACCAAACTGAAAGCGGCACAGGATTACGACATCTTCCTGCGGATGGTGGTGGAGTACGGCGAACCGTGGAAAGTGGAAGAGGCGACGCAGATCCTGCATATCAATCATGGTGAAATGCAGATCACATCGTCACCGAAAAAATTCTCCGGATACTTCCACTTTTACCGCAAGCACAAAGACAAATTCGACCGCGCCAGCAAAAAATATCAGCTGTTTACCCTCTACCAGATCCGCAATAAACGCATGACCTGGCGCACTTTGCTGACGCTGCTGTCGGTGCGTAACGGCAAACGTCTGGCTGATGGTATTCGGGGGCGCTAAAGATGCTGGAAGATCTGCGCGCCAACAGCTGGAGTTTACGTCCGTGCTGCATGGTTCTTGCCTATCGCGTCGCTCATTTTTGTTCGGTGTGGCGCAAAAAGAACGTCCTCAACAATCTGTGGGCGGCCCCGCTGCTGGTGCTGTATCGCATTATCACCGAATGCTTTTTCGGTTATGAAATCCAGGCCGCCGCGACCATTGGCCGCCGTTTCACTATCCATCACGGTTACGCCGTGGTGATCAATAAAAACGTGGTCGCGGGGGATGATTTCACCATTCGTCACGGCGTCACTATCGGCAATCGTGGTGCCGATAACATGGCATGTCCACACATTGGCAACGGCGTCGAACTCGGTGCCAACGTCATTATTCTTGGTGATATCACGCTTGGTAACAACGTCACCGTGGGCGCGGGCAGCGTGGTGCTCGACTCTGTCCCGGACAACGCGCTGGTGGTGGGAGAAAAAGCGCGAGTGAAGGTAATTAAATGAATATTCTGCAATTCAATGTGCGACTGGCGGAAGGCGGGGCAGCAGGTGTGGCGTTAGATCTCCACCAGCGCGCGCTGCAACAGGGGCTGGCGTCACATTTTGTCTACGGCTACGGCAAAGGCGGCAAAGAGAGCGTCAGTCATCAAAACTATCCGCAGGTCATCAAACATACGCCGCGGATGACCGCGATGGCGAACATTGCGTTGTTTCGTCTGTTTAATCGCGATCTGTTCGGCAATTTCAATGAGTTATATCGCACCATTACTCGCACACCGGGTCCGGTGGTCCTGCATTTTCATGTGCTGCACAGCTACTGGTTGAATCTTAAGAGCGTGGTGCGCTTTTGCGAAAAAGTGAAAAACCATAAACCGGATATCACTCTGGTCTGGACGTTACACGATCACTGGAGCGTTACCGGACGCTGCGCCTTTACCGACGGTTGCGAAGGCTGGAAAACGGGCTGCCAGAAATGCCCGACCTTAAATAACTATCCACCGGTGAAGATTGATCGCGCGCACCAGCTGGTGGCGGGTAAACGCCAGTTATTCCGCGAGATGCTGGCACTGGGCTGTCAGTTTATTTCCCCCAGCCAGCATGTGGCTGATGCTTTCAATAGTCTGTACGGTCCAGGGCGTTGCCGGATTATCAATAACGGTATTGATATGGCAACCGAAGCGATTCTGGCGGACTTGCCTCCGGTGCGCGAAACCCAGGACAAGCCGAAAATCGCGGTGGTGGCGCATGATCTGCGTTACGACGGCAAAACTAACCAGCAACTGGTACGTGAGATGATGGCGCTGGGCGACAAAATTGAACTGCATACCTTTGGTAAGTTCTCGCCGTTCACCGCTGGCAACGTGGTTAATCACGGCTTTGAAACTGACAAGCGCAAGTTGATGAGCGCGCTCAATCAGATGGATGCGCTGGTATTCAGTTCTCGCGTCGATAACTACCCGCTGATTTTGTGTGAGGCGCTATCGATTGGCGTGCCGGTGATTGCCACCCATAGCGACGCGGCGCGGGAAGTTCTGCAAAAATCCGGCGGTAAAACCGTCAGCGAAGAAGACGTGCTGCAACTGGTGCAGTTAAGCAAACCGGAAATCGCGCAGGCGATATTTGGTACCACGCTGGCTGGGTTTAGCCAACGCAGCCGCGCCGCCTACAGTGGACAACAGATGCTGGAGGAGTATGTCAACTTCTATCAGAATCTGTAGCTACCTACTGCTGCCGCTGATTTACCTGCTGGTTAACGTCAAAATCGCCCAGCTTGGCGAAAGTTTCCCCATTACCATCGTCACTTTTTTACCCGTCTTGTTACTGCTGTTTTTAGAGCGCATCAACGTTAAAAAATTGATGATTGCCTTAGGGGTTGGTGCGGGACTCACGGCGTTTAACTACCTGTTTGGTCAGTCGTTGGATGCCAGTAAATACGTCACTTCAACCATGCTGTTTGTCTATATTGTGATCATTATTGGCATGGTGTGGAGTATTCGTTTTAAAACAATTTCGCCACACAACCATCGCAAGATATTACGTTTCTTTTATCTGGTGGTCGGGCTGGTGGTGGCGCTGGCGGCGGTGGAGATGGCGCAAATTATCCTCACCGGCGGTAGCAGTATTATGGAGTCGATTTCGAAATATCTGATTTACAGCAACAGCTATGTGCTGAATTTCATTAAATTCGGCGGCAAGCGCACGACAGCACTTTATTTCGAACCGGCATTTTTCGCTCTGGCATTAATCTCAATTTGGCTCAGCATCAAACAGTTTGGTATCAAAACGCCTAAAACCGATGCTATGATTCTCGCAGGGATAATATTATCCGGATCGTTTTCAGGGGTTATGACCTTTATCCTTTTTTATTTGCTGGAGTGGGCATTTCAATATCTGAATAAAGAGGCGATTAAGAAAAAGTTACCGTTAGCATTGGTTTCTCTGGCTGTATTCCTGGTTGGTGTGGTAATCGCGTTTCCTTATATTTCCACCCGTCTGGGTGATTTAGGCACGGAAGGTTCGTCATCGTATTATCGTATTGTCGGTCCGCTGGTGATGGTCGGTTATTCTTTGACCCATATTGACGGTGTAGTCAGATTTGGCTCACTTTATGAATATGTCGCATCATTCGGAATATTTAACGGTGCGGATGTCGGAAAAACCATAGACAATGGTTTGTATCTGCTGATTATTTATTTTTCCTGGTTCGCAGTGTTTTTATCGCTGTGGTACATGGGGAAAGTGATAAAAATGATGATCAACGCTTTTGGTGATAACCGCAATTTTCGCGTGCAATTATATCTTTTTACTCCGGTATCGCTGTTTTTTACCGGTTCGATATTTAGCCCGGAATATGCATTTTTAATCGTCTGTCCGTTTATTTTGCGAAAAGCGTTAAATATTACGAGGTAAGAATAAGAACATGTTGCTTAGCATAATCACTGTCGCGTTTCGTAACCTCGAAGGGATAGTCAAAACACATGCCTCGCTGGCGCATCTAGCGCAGGTGGACGATATCAGCTTCGAATGGATTGTTGTCGATGGCGGTTCCAACGACGGTACCCGTGAGTATCTGGAAAATCTCAAGGGTATCTATAACCTACGCTTTGTCAGCGAGCCAGATAACGGTATCTACGACGCCATGAACAAGGGCATTGCGATGGCACAAGGCAAGTTCGCGTTGTTTCTCAACTCGGGCGATATTTTTCATCAGGATGCCGCAAATTTTGTCCGTAAGTTAAAAGTGCAAAAAGATAACGTGATGATCACCGGCGATGCGCTGCTGGATTTTGGCGACGGGCATAAAATTAAACGTAGCGCCAAACCGGGCTGGTATATTTACCACAGCCTGCCCGCCAGTCATCAGGCGATATTTTTCCCGGTGTCCGGCTTGAAGAAATGGCGTTATGACCTGGAATATAAAGTTTCTTCCGACTACGCGCTGGCGGCCAAAATGTATAAAGCCGGTTATGCATTTAAAAAACTCAATGGCCTGGTGTCTGAATTTTCCATGGGTGGGGTATCTACCACCAATAATATGGAATTGTGTGCTGATGCCAAAAAAGTCCAACGGCAAATATTACATGTGCCTGGCTTCTGGGCAGAATTATCCTGGCATTTACGCCAGCGTACTACCTCAAAGACGAAAGCCTTATATAACAAAAGCTGAATATAAGGGAAAACGATGCAGGATTTAAGTGGGTTCTCGGTGCCGAAAGGGTTCCGGGGCAGCAATGCTATTAAAGTGCAATTATGGTGGGCGGTACAGGCAACAATATTTGCCTGGTCGCCACAAGTATTGTATCGCTGGCGGGCATTTTTATTACGTTTATTCGGCGCAAAAATAGGAAAAAACGTAGTTATTCGTCCGTCAGTAAAAATTACCTATCCGTGGAAATTAACCTTAGGTGATTACGCGTGGGTCGGCGATGAGGTCAATTTATATACCCTCGGTGAAATAACCATTGGCGCACATTCGGTGATATCGCAAAAAAGTTATTTATGCACCGGGAGCCACGACCATGCAAGTCAACATTTCACCATTAACGCCACGCCTATTGTGATTGGCGAGAAATGCTGGCTGGCGACAGATGTTTTTGTTGCCCCTGGCGTCACGATCGGCAACGGCACCGTCGTGGGTGCGCGAAGCAGTGTTTTTAAATCGCTTCCGGCAAATGTGGTTTGCCGGGGGAACCCCGCAGTGGTGATACGCAAACGCGTTGAAACTGAATAAATTCAAAAAATACAGAGGAATAAGACATGTCAAAAGTCGCTCTCATCACCGGCGTAACCGGACAAGACGGTTCTTACCTGGCAGAGTTTCTGCTGGAAAAAGGTTACGAGGTGCATGGTATTAAGCGTCGCGCATCGTCATTCAACACCGAGCGCGTGGATCACATTTATCAGGATCCGCACACCTGCAACCCGAAATTCCATCTGCATTATGGCGACCTGAGTGATACCTCCAACCTGACGCGCATTTTGCGTGAAGTGCAGCCGGATGAAGTGTACAACCTGGGCGCAATGAGCCACGTTGCGGTTTCTTTTGAGTCACCGGAATATACCGCTGACGTCGACGCGATGGGTACGCTGCGTCTGCTGGAGGCGATCCGCTTCCTCGGTCTGGAAAAGAAAACCCGTTTCTATCAGGCTTCCACCTCTGAACTGTATGGTCTGGTGCAGGAAATTCCGCAGAAAGAAACCACGCCGTTCTATCCACGCTCTCCGTATGCGGTCGCCAAACTGTACGCCTACTGGATCACCGTTAACTACCGCGAATCCTACGGCATGTACGCCTGTAACGGTATTCTCTTCAACCATGAATCCCCGCGCCGCGGCGAAACCTTCGTTACCCGCAAAATCACCCGCGCAATCGCCAACATCGCCCAGGGGCTGGAATCGTGCCTGTACCTCGGCAATATGGATTCCCTGCGTGACTGGGGCCATGCCAAAGACTACGTAAAAATGCAGTGGATGATGCTGCAACAGGAACAACCGGAAGATTTCGTTATTGCCACCGGCGTTCAGTACTCCGTGCGTCAGTTCGTGGAAATGGCGGCAGCACAACTGGGCATCAAACTGCGCTTTGAAGGTACGGGCGTTGAAGAGAAGGGCATTGTGGTTTCCGTCACCGGGCATGACGCGCCGGGCGTTAAACCGGGTGATGTGATTATCGCCGTTGATCCGCGTTACTTCCGTCCGGCTGAAGTTGAAACGCTGCTCGGCGACCCGACCAAAGCGCACGAAAAACTGGGCTGGAAACCGGAAATCACCCTCAGAGAGATGGTGTCTGAAATGGTGGCTAATGACCTTGAAGCGGCGAAAAAACACTCTCTGCTGAAATCTCACGGCTACGACGTGGCGATCGCGCTGGAGTCATAAGCATGAGTAAACAACGCATTTTTATCGCTGGCCATCGCGGGATGGTCGGTTCCGCCATCAGGCGGCAGCTCGAACAGCGCGGTGATGTGGAACTGGTATTACGCACCCGCGACGAGCTGAACCTGCTGGACAGCCGCGCGGTGCATGATTTCTTTGCCAGCGAACGTATTGACCAGGTCTATCTGGCGGCGGCGAAAGTGGGCGGCATTGTTGCCAACAACACCTATCCGGCAGATTTCATCTACCAGAACATGATGATTGAGAGCAACATCATTCACGCCGCGCATCAGAACGACGTGAACAAACTGCTGTTTCTCGGATCGTCCTGTATCTACCCGAAACTGGCAAAACAGCCGATGGCAGAAAGCGAGTTATTGCAGGGTACGCTGGAGCCGACTAACGAGCCTTATGCTATTGCCAAAATCGCCGGGATCAAACTGTGCGAATCTTACAACCGCCAGTATGGACGCGATTATCGCTCGGTCATGCCGACCAACCTGTATGGCCCGCATGACAACTTCCACCCGAGTAATTCGCATGTGATCCCTGCATTGCTGCGTCGCTTCCACGAGGCGACGGCACAGAATGCACCGGACGTGGTGGTGTGGGGCAGCGGTACACCGATGCGCGAATTTCTGCACGTCGATGATATGGCGGCGGCGAGCATTCATGTGATGGAGCTGGCGCACGAAGTCTGGCTGGAGAACACCCAACCGATGCTGTCGCACATTAACGTCGGCACGGGCGTTGACTGCACTATCCGCGAGCTGGCGCAAACCATCGCCAAAGTGGTGGGTTACAAAGGTCGGGTGGTTTTTGATGCCAGTAAACCGGATGGTACACCGCGCAAACTGCTGGATGTGACACGCCTGCATCAGCTTGGCTGGTATCACGAAATCTCACTGGAAGCGGGGCTCGCCAGCACTTACCAGTGGTTCCTTGAGAATCAAGACCGCTTTCGGGGGTAATGATGTTTTTACGTCAGGAAGACTTTGCCACGGTAGTGCGCTCTACTCCGCTTGTCTCTCTCGACTTTATTGTCGAGAACAGTCGCGGCGAGTTTCTGCTTGGCAAAAGAACCAACCGCCCGGCGCAGGGTTACTGGTTTGTGCCGGGAGGGCGCGTGCAGAAAGACGAAACGCTGGAAGCCGCATTTGAGCGGCTGACGATGGAGGAACTGGGGCTGCGTCTGCCGATAACAGTAGGCCAGTTTTACGGTGTCTGGCAGCACTTTTATGACGATAACTTCTCCGACACGGATTTCACCACTCACTATGTGGTGCTCGGTTTTCGCTTCAGAGTCGCTGAAGAAGATCTGTTACTGCCGGATGAGCAGCATGACGATTACCGCTGGCTGACGCCGGACGCGTTGCTCGCCAGTGACAATGTTCACGCTAACAGCCGCGCCTATTTTCTCGCTGAGAAGCGTGCCGGAGTACCCGGATTATGAAAATACTGGTCTACGGCATTAACTACTCGCCGGAGTTAACCGGCATCGGCAAGTACACCGGCGAGATGGTGGAATGGCTGGCGGCACAAGGTCATGAGGTGCGGGTTATTACCGCACCGCCTTACTACCCGCAATGGCAGGTGGGCGAGAACTATTCCGCCTGGCGGTACAAACGAGAAGAGGGGGCCGCCACGGTGTGGCGCTGCCCGCTGTACGTGCCAAAACAGCCGAGCACCCTGAAACGCCTGTTGCATCTCGGCAGTTTTGCCGCCAGCAGTTTCTTTCCGCTGATGGCGCAACGTCGCTGGAAGCCGGATCGCATTATCGGCGTGGTGCCAACGCTGTTTTGCACGCCGGGAATGCGCCTGCTGGCGAAACTGTCTGGTGCGCGCACGGTGCTGCATATTCAGGATTACGAAGTGGACGCCATGCTGGGGCTGGGCCTTGCCGGAAAAAGTAAAGGCGGCAAAGTGGCACAGCTGGCGACGGCGTTCGAACGTAGCGGACTGCATAACGTCGATAACGTCTCCACGATTTCGCGCTCGATGATGAATAAAGCTATCGAAAAAGGCGTGGCGGCGGAAAACGTCATCTTCTTCCCCAACTGGTCGGAAATCGCCCGTTTTCAACATGTTGCAGACGCCGATGTTGACGACCTTCGTAACCAGCTTGCCCTGCCGGATAACAAAAAAATCGTTCTTTACTCCGGCAATATTGGTGAAAAGCAGGGGCTGGAAAACGTTATTGAAGCTGCCGATCGCCTGCGCGATGAACCGCTTATTTTTGCCATTGTCGGGCAGGGCGGCGGCAAAGCGCGGCTGGAAAAAATGGCGCAGCAGCGTGGACTGCGCAACATGCAATTTTTTCCGCTGCAATCATATGACGCTTTACCCGCACTGCTGAAGATGGGGGATTGCCATCTGGTGGTGCAAAAACGCGGCGCGGCAGATGCCGTATTGCCGTCGAAACTGACCAATATTCTGGCGGTAGGCGGTAACGCGGTGATTACTGCTGAAGCCCACACAGAACTGGGACAGCTTTGCGAAACCTTTCCGGGCATTGCGGTTTGCGTGGAACCGGAATCGGTCGAGGCGCTGGTGGCGGGGATTCGTCAGGCGCTCCTGCTGCCCAAACACAACACGGTGGCACGTGAATATGCCGAACGCACGCTCGATAAAGAGAACGTGTTACGTCAATTTATAAATGATATTCGGGGATAATTATGGCGCAGTCGAAACTCTATCCAGTTGTGATGGCAGGTGGCTCCGGTAGCCGCTTATGGCCGCTTTCCCGCGTACTTTACCCCAAGCAGTTTTTATGCCTGAAAGGCGATCTCACCATGCTGCAAACCACCATCTGCCGCCTGAACGGCGTGGAGTGCGAAAGCCCGGTGGTGATTTGCAATGAGCAGCACCGCTTTATTGTCGCGGAACAGCTGCGTCAACTGAACAAACTCACCGAGAACATTATTCTCGAACCGGCAGGGCGTAACACTGCACCGGCCATTGCGCTGGCGGCGCTGGCGGCAAAACGTCATAGCCCGGAGAACGACCCATTAATGCTGGTGCTGGCGGCGGATCATGTGATTGCCGATGAAGACGCGTTCCGTGCCGCCGTGCGTAATGCCATGCCGTATGCCGAAGCGGGCAAGCTGGTGACCTTCGGCATTGTGCCGGATCTACCTGAAACCGGATATGGCTATATTCGTCGCGGTGAAGTGTCGGCGGGTGAGCAGGATGCGGTGGCCTTTGAAGTGGCGCAGTTTGTCGAAAAACCGAATCTGGAAACCGCCCAGGCCTATGTGGCAAGTGGCGAATATTACTGGAACAGCGGTATGTTCCTGTTCCGTGCCGGACGCTATCTCGAAGAACTGAAAAAATATCGCCCGGATATTCTCGATGCCTGCGAAAAAGCGATGAGCGCCGTCGATCCGGATCTCGATTTTATTCGTGTGGATGAAGAAGCGTTTCTGGCCTGCCCGGAAGAGTCGGTGGATTACGCGGTCATGGAACGCACGGCAGATGCCGTTGTGGTGCCGATGGATGCAGGCTGGAGCGATGTCGGCTCCTGGTCCTCTTTATGGGAGATCAGCGCCCACACCGCCGAGGGCAACGTTTGCCATGGCGATGTGATTAATCACAAAACTGAAAACAGCTATGTGTATGCCGAATCTGGCCTGGTCACCACCGTCGGGGTGAAAGATTTGGTGGTAGTGCAGACCAAAGATGCGGTGCTGATTGCCGACCGTAATGCGGTGCAGGATGTGAAAAAAGTGGTCGAGCAGATCAAAGCTGATGGTCGCCATGAGCATCGGGTGCATCGCGAAGTGTATCGTCCGTGGGGCAAATATGACTCTATCGACGCGGGCGACCGCTATCAGGTGAAACGCATCACCGTGAAACCGGGCGAAGGTTTGTCGGTACAGATGCACCATCACCGCGCGGAACACTGGGTAGTGGTCGCAGGAACGGCAAAAGTCACCATCGACGGTGATATCAAGCTGCTTGGTGAAAACGAGTCCATTTATATTCCGCTGGGGGCGACGCACTGCCTGGAAAACCCGGGGAAAATTCCGCTCGATTTAATTGAAGTGCGCTCCGGCTCTTATCTCGAAGAGGATGATGTGGTGCGCTTCGCGGATCGCTACGGACGGGTGTAAACCTCGCATCAGGCGCTGTTTGTCGGATGCGGCGTGAACGCCTTATCCGACCTACGGTTCGGGTTTGTAGGCCTGATAAGACGCGGCAGCGTCGCATCAGGCAATGAATGCGAAACCGCGATGTAAATAACGACAAAAACAAAATTGGCCGTTTCGGTCAGGGCCAACTATTGCCTGAAAAAGGGTAACGATATGAAAAAATTAACCTGCTTTAAAGCCTATGATATTCGCGGGAAATTAGGCGAAGAACTGAATGAGGATATTGCCTGGCGCATTGGTCGCGCTTATGGCGAATTTCTCAAACCGAAAACCATTGTGTTAGGCGGTGATGTCCGCCTCACCAGCGAAACCTTAAAACTGGCGCTGGCGAAAGGTTTACAGGATGCGGGCGTCGACGTGCTGGATATTGGTATGTCCGGCACCGAAGAGATCTATTTCGCCACGTTCCATCTTGGTGTGGATGGTGGCATTGAAGTTACTGCCAGCCATAACCCGATGGATTATAACGGCATGAAGCTGGTGCGCGAGGGGGCCCGCCCGATCAGCGGTGATACCGGACTGCGCGATGTCCAGCGTCTGGCAGAAGCCAACGACTTCCCTCCCGTCGATGAAACCAAACGCGGTCGCTATCAGCAAATCAATCTGCGTGACGCTTACGTTGATCACCTGTTCGGTTATATCAACGTCAAAAACCTCACGCCGCTCAAGCTGGTGATTAACTCCGGGAACGGAGCGGCGGGTCCGGTGGTGGACGCCATCGAAGCCCGCTTTAACGCCCTCGGCGCACCTGTGGAATTGATCAAAGTGCACAACACGCCGGACGGCAATTTCCCCAACGGTATTCCTAACCCGCTGCTGCCAGAATGTCGCGACGACACCCGCAATGCGGTCATCAAACACGGCGCGGATATGGGCATTGCTTTTGATGGCGATTTTGACCGCTGTTTCCTGTTTGACGAAAAAGGGCAGTTTATCGAGGGTTACTACATTGTCGGTTTGCTGGCAGAAGCGTTCCTCGAAAAAAATCCCGGCGCGAAGATCATCCACGATCCACGTCTCTCCTGGAACACCGTTGATGTGGTGACTGCCGCAGGCGGTACGCCGGTAATGTCGAAAACCGGACACGCCTTTATTAAAGAACGGATGCGCAAGGAAGACGCCATCTACGGTGGCGAAATGAGCGCCCACCACTATTTCCGTGATTTCGCTTACTGCGACAGCGGCATGATCCCGTGGCTGCTGGTCGCCGAACTGGTGTGCCTGAAAGGAAAAACGCTGGGCGAACTGGTGCGCGACCGGATGGCCGCGTTTCCGGCAAGCGGTGAGATCAACAGCAAACTGGCGCAACCCGTTGAGGCGATTAACCGCGTGGAACAGCATTTTAGCCGTGAGGCGCTGGCGGTGGATCGCACCGATGGCATCAGCATGACCTTTGCCGACTGGCGCTTTAACCTGCGCTCCTCCAACACCGAACCGGTGGTGCGGTTGAATGTGGAATCGCGCGGTGATGTGCCGCTGATGGAAGCGCGAACGCGAACTCTGCTGACGTTGCTGAACGAGTAATGTCGGATCTTCCCTTACCACACTGCGGGTAAGGGGCTAATAACAGGAACAACGATGACAAATCTAAAAAAGCGCGAGCGAGCGAAAACCAATGCATCGTTAATCTCTATGGTGCAACGCTTTTCAGATATCACCATCATGTTTGCCGGACTATGGCTGGTTTGCGAAGTCAGCGGACTGTCATTCCTCTACATGCACCTGTTGGTGGCACTGATTACGCTGGTGGTGTTCCAGATGCTGGGCGGCATCACCGATTTTTATCGCTCATGGCGCGGTGTTCGGGCAGCGACAGAATTTGCCCTGTTGCTACAAAACTGGACCTTAAGCGTGATTTTCAGCGCTGGACTGGTGGCGTTCAACAATGATTTCGACACGCAACTGAAAATCTGGCTGGCGTGGTATGGGCTGACCAGTATCGGACTGGTGGTTTGCCGTTCATGTATTCGCATTGGGGCGGGCTGGCTGCGTAATCATGGCTATAACAAGCGCATGGTCGCGGTGGCGGGGGATTTAGCCGCCGGACAAATGCTGCTTGAGAGCTTCCGTAATCAGCCGTGGTTAGGGTTTGAAGTGGTGGGCGTTTACCACGACCCAAAACCGGGCGGCGTTTCTAACGACTGGGCGGGCAATCTGCAACAGCTGGTCGAGGATGCGAAAGCGGGCAAGATTCATAACGTCTATATCGCGATGCAGATGTGCGACGGCGCACGAGTAAAAAAACTGGTCCATCAACTGGCGGACACCACCTGTTCGGTGCTGCTGATCCCCGATGTCTTTACCTTCAACATTCTCCATTCACGTCTCGAAGAGATGAACGGCGTTCCGGTGGTGCCGCTGTATGACACGCCACTTTCCGGGGTAAACCGCCTGCTCAAACGTGCGGAAGATATTGTGCTGGCAACGCTTATTCTGCTGCTGATCTCCCCGGTGCTGTGCTGTATTGCGCTGGCGGTAAAACTCAGTTCACCAGGGCCGGTTATTTTTCGCCAGACTCGCTACGGCATGGATGGCAAGCCGATCAAAGTGTGGAAGTTCCGTTCCATGAAAGTGATGGAGAACGACAAAGTGGTGACCCAGGCGACGCAGAACGATCCGCGCGTCACCAAAGTGGGGAACTTTCTGCGCCGCACCTCGCTGGATGAATTGCCGCAGTTTATCAATGTGCTGACCGGGGGGATGTCGATTGTCGGTCCACGTCCGCACGCGGTGGCGCATAACGAACAGTATCGCCAGCTCATTGAAGGCTACATGCTGCGCCATAAAGTGAAACCGGGCATTACCGGTTGGGCGCAGATTAACGGCTGGCGCGGCGAAACCGACACGCTGGAGAAAATGGAAAAACGCGTCGAGTTCGACCTTGAGTACATCCGCGAATGGAGCGTCTGGTTCGATATCAAAATCGTTTTCCTGACGGTATTCAAGGGCTTCGTTAACAAAGCGGCATATTGATATGAGCTTACGTGAAAAAACCATCAGCGGCGCGAAGTGGTCGGCGATTGCCACGGTGATCATCATCGGCCTCGGGCTGGTGCAGATGACCGTGCTGGCGCGGATTATCGACAACCACCAGTTCGGTTTGCTTACCGTGTCGCTGGTGATCATCGCGCTGGCAGATACGCTTTCTGACTTCGGTATCGCTAACTCGATTATTCAGCGAAAAGAAATCAGTCACCTGGAACTTACCACGTTGTACTGGCTGAACGTCGGGCTGGGGCTTGTGGTGTGCGTGGCGGTGTTTTTGTTGAGTGATCTCATTGGTGACGTGCTGAACAACCCAGACCTGGCACCGTTGATTAAAACATTGTCGCTGGCGTTTGTGGTGATCCCCCACGGGCAGCAGTTCCGCGCGTTGATGCAAAAAGAGCTGGAGTTCAACAAAATCGGCATGATCGAAACCAGCGCGGTGCTGGCGGGCTTCACTTTTACGGTGGTTAGCGCCCATTTCTGGCCACTGGCGATGACCGCGATCCTCGGTTATCTGGTCAATAGTGCGGTAAGAACGCTGCTGTTTGGCTACTTTGGCCGCAAAATTTATCGCCCCGGTCTGCACTTCTCGCTGGCGTCGGTGGCACCGAACTTACGCTTTGGTGCCTGGCTGACGGCGGACAGCATCATCAACTATCTCAACACCAACCTTTCAACGCTGGTGCTGGCGCGTATTCTCGGTGCGGGCGTGGCAGGGGGATACAACCTGGCGTACAACGTGGCCGTTGTGCCGCCGATGAAGCTGAATCCGATCATCACCCGCGTGTTGTTTCCGGCATTTGCCAAAATTCAGGACGACACCGAAAAGCTGCGCATCAACTTCTACAAGCTGCTGTCGGTGGTGGGGATTATCAACTTTCCGGCGCTGCTGGGGCTGATGGTGGTGTCGAATAACTTTGTACCGCTGGTCTTTGGTGAGAAGTGGAGCAGCATTATTCCGGTGCTGCAATTGCTGTGTGTGGTGGGGCTGCTGCGCTCAGTAGGGAACCCGATTGGTTCGCTGCTGATGGCGAAAGCGCGGGTCGATATCAGCTTTAAATTCAACGTATTCAAAACCTTTCTGTTTATTCCGGCGATTGTTATTGGTGGGCAGATGGCGGGCGCAATCGGCGTCACGCTCGGTTTCCTGCTGGTGCAGATTATCAACACCATTCTGAGTTACTTCGTGATGATTAAACCGGTTCTTGGTTCCAGTTATCGCCAGTACATCCTCAGTTTATGGCTGCCGTTTTATCTCTCGCTGCCGACGCTGGTGGTCAGTTATGCGCTGGGCATTGTACTGAAAGGGCAAATGGCTCTGGGCATGCTGCTGGCGGTGCAAATAGCCGCGGGCGTGCTGGCGTTTGTGGTGATGATTGTGCTGTCACGCCATCCGCTGGTAGTGGAAGTGAAGCGTCAGTTTTGTCGCAGCGAAAAAATGAAAATGCTTTTACGGGCGGGGTGAATGGCTGTTTTCGGTTCCGGCAACGGTTGCCGGATGCGGCGTAAAACGCCTTATCCGTCCTGGGGGGCTGTGCTCGGGTCTTGTAGGCCTGATAAGACGCGCCAGCGTCGCATCAGGCACTGAATGCCGGATGCGGCGTAAAACGCCTTATCCGGCCTACGGTTCTGTGCTCGGATCTTGTAGGCTTGATAAGACGCGTCAGCGTCGCATCAGGCACTGAATGCCGGATGCGGCGTAAAACGCCTTATCCGTCCTGGGGGGCTGTGCTCGGGTCTTGTAGGCCTGATAAGACGCGCCAGCGTCGCATCAGGCACTGAATGCCGGATGCGGCG
>NZ_JBJQKY010000012.1:0-132395 GCF_046486595.1 Escherichia sp. WS3063 | reverse complement strand
AAGAATTAAACTTCGTAATGAATTACGTGTTCACTCTTGAGACTTGGTATTCATTTTTCGTCTTGCGACGTTAAGAATCCGTATCTTCGAGTGCCCACACAGATTGTCTGATAAATTGTTAAAGAGCAGTGCCGCTTCGCTTTTTCTCAGCGGCGCGGGGTGTGCATAATACACTTTCCCGCTACAGAGTCAAGCATTTTTTTGCTTTTCTCTGTTGAGATTCTCAGGAGAACCCCGCTGACCCGGCGGCGTGTTTGCCGTTGTTCCGTGTCAGTGGTGGCGCATTATAGGGAGTTATTCCGGCCTGACAAGAGGAAATTTAAAATAATTTTCTGACCGCGCATTTTTTCAGCAAAAGCCCCGTTAATGTGCCATAAAACAAGCAATTTGCCGTTTTTGCAACCGTAATCACACTTCCTGGTGGCATACTAAGGAGGAATAAAAAGAAAAAGGAAGATTAGTAATGCCTTTAAGCGCACAACAGTTAGCTGCACAGAAAAACCTTTCGTATGTTCTGGCTGAGAAGCTGGCGCAACGCATCTTAAAAGGTGAATATGAACCCGGCACCATTTTGCCTGGTGAGATTGAGCTGGGCGAGCAATTTGGAGTGAGTCGTACAGCGGTACGCGAAGCGGTCAAAACGTTAACGGCAAAAGGGATGGTTTTACCGCGACCGCGAATTGGTACCCGGGTCATGCCACAATCAAACTGGAATTTTCTTGATCAGGAATTGCTTACCTGGTGGATGACAGAAGAGAACTTTCATCAGGTCATCGATCACTTTCTGGTTATGCGTATCTGTCTGGAGCCGCAAGCTTGCCTACTGGCTGCAACGGTTGGCACCGCGGAACAGAAGGCGCATCTCAATACGTTAATGGCCGAAATGGTGGCATTAAAAGAGAACTTTCGCCGTGAACGCTGGATTGAGGTCGATATGGCCTGGCATGAGCATATCTATGAAATGAGCGCCAATCCGTTTTTGACCTCATTCGCCTCGCTATTCCATTCGGTTTATCACACTTACTTCACGTCAATAACCAGCGACACAGTGATAAAGCTGGATCTGCACCAGGCGATTGTCGATGCGATTATCCAAAGCGATGGCGACGCGGCATTTAAAGCTTGTCAGGCGCTGCTACGCTCACCAGATAAGTGATAACCCGATAACAGGACATTGAATGAGCGATAAAAAGAAGCGCAGTATGGCGGGTTTGCCGTGGATCGCGGCGATGGCCTTCTTCATGCAGGCACTTGATGCCACTATTCTGAATACCGCCTTACCCGCAATCGCTCATAGCCTTAATCGTTCTCCTCTCGCGATGCAATCAGCCATCATCAGTTATACGCTGACGGTGGCGATGCTTATTCCGGTAAGCGGATGGCTAGCCGATCGCTTCGGTACGCGTCGCATATTTACCCTTGCCGTGAGTCTGTTCACGTTGGGTTCTCTGGCCTGCGCACTTTCTAACTCGCTACCACAGCTGGTTGTCTTCCGGGTTATTCAGGGGATAGGCGGCGCAATGATGATGCCTGTTGCTCGGCTGGCCTTACTGCGCGCTTATCCTCGTAATGAGCTTCTTCCTGTATTGAATTTTGTCGCCATGCCGGGTCTGGTGGGGCCAATTTTAGGCCCCGTTCTTGGCGGCGTGCTGGTCACCTGGGCAACCTGGCACTGGATATTTTTAATCAATATCCCCATAGGTATTGCGGGCCTTCTTTACGCGCGCAAACATATGCCCAATTTCACCACCGCACGACGCAGATTCGATATCACTGGCTTTTTGCTGTTTGGCCTTAGCCTTGTTCTCTTCTCAAGCGGAATAGAGCTATTCGGGGAAAAGATTGTCGCCAGTTGGATTGCCTTGACGGTAATTGTCACCAGCATCGGGTTACTGCTTCTCTATATTCTCCATGCACGACGCACGCAAAACCCATTAATTTCATTAGATTTATTTAAAACCCGCACTTTCTCGATCGGTATCGTAGGCAATATTGCAACCCGTCTGGGGACCGGTTGTGTACCGTTCCTTATACCATTGATGTTACAGGTAGGATTTGGTTATCAGGCGTTTATTGCTGGCTGTATGATGGCACCGACAGCGTTAGGTTCCATTATTGCAAAATCGATGGTTACCCAAGTCTTACGTCGTCTGGGCTATCGCCATACGTTAGTGGGGATCACGGTGATTATTGGGCTAATGATCGCTCAGTTCTCTTTGCAATCACCAGCAATGGCGATATGGATGCTGATCTTGCCGTTGTTTATATTAGGGATGGCTATGTCGACGCAATTTACCGCGATGAATACCATCACACTTGCCGATCTGACCGATGACAACGCCAGCAGCGGTAACAGTGTTCTGGCGGTCACGCAGCAACTGTCTATCAGTTTAGGCGTTGCTGTAAGTGCGGCCGTCCTTCGCGTTTATGAAGGGATGGAAGGCACAACGACTGTCGAACAATTCCACTATACGTTTATCACAATGGGCATTATTACTATTGCTTCAGCAGCAATGTTCATGCTTCTGAAAACAACCGATGGTAATAATTTGATCAAAAGACAGCGTAAATCTAAGCCGAACCGCGTTCCATCAGAATCGGAGTAAGTTGTAATCGTTGTTGCTGAAGGGTCGGTTGGGTTATCCGATGGATGAGTACATCAATCGCCAGCTCCCCCAGTTCATCTTTCGGTTGATGGATAGTGGTTAATGGTGGCGTCATAAAGCTTGCCAGTTCGATATCGTCATAGCCAATCACCGCGATATCCTGCGGAACCTGTAACTCTGCCTGATATAACGCCTGGTAAACGCCAACAGCCATAGCGTCATTTCCGGTAAAGACGGCCTGAGGACGCAGCGGATGTGATAACAGTTGGCGCATGGCGTCAAACCCGCCGTTAAATTCAAAATCACCAGTGACTTCATAGCCATCAGGAATGTTGAGACCCGCACGTTTCATCGCCGCCCGATAACCTTCCAACCGCAGGCGCGCCGGAGTTTTATCCAGCGGACCGGTAATACAGGCGATACGGGTATGACCTTTATCGATCAGATATTGCGTTGCTAAGTCTCCACCCAGCAACGAGTTATCCTGAATAAGATCGCTGTCGCCATCGAACGGAGCCCAGTCCATCATCACAGTAGGCACTGTCGGATAACGTTGCATGATTTCACGCGAAGGCTGATGCGTTTCGGTGCACAGTAACAGCAAGCCATCAACGCGTTTTTGCATCAGCGTTTCCAGATTGCGATTCATCCGTTGTTCATCGCCTTCGGTATTGCAAAGGACGAGACTATAACCGCGTTCGAAGCAGCTGCGTTCAACGCCACGCACCAGTTCTGAATAGAAAGGATTGGTACTGGCAGTGATCAACATGCCGATGGTATGTGTTTGATTGAGTTTGAGGCTACGCGCCAGAGCTGATGGCGCGTAATTGAGTTCTTTAATCGCCGCTTCAACTTTGGCGGTAATCGCTTCACTGACGAAGCGATCTTTATTGATAACGTGAGAAACTGTTGAGGTAGAAACGCCCGCCTGGCGGGCAACATCTTTCATTGTAGCCAAGCGTCACCTCTGCCTGTCTAAAAATGCGTCGATCTCTTCACGCCACGGTACGGAAGGTTGTGCGCCTTTACGTGTTACGGCAATCGCAGCGGCGGCATGGGCAAAACGAATCGCCTCTGGCAATGTTTTTTCTTCCAGCAACGCCGTGATTAACGCGCCGTTAAAAGTATCTCCGGCAGCAATGGTATCGACAGCCTGCACCCGGAATCCAGGAACGCGCTGACCTTCACCATTCACGCTAGCCCATACACCACGACTTCCTAAAGTAATCAGTACAGTACGGATACCTTTTTCATGCAGTACCTGCGCCGCTTTCGCTGCATCTTCATCATTTTCAACACGAATACCGGTGAGCTTTTCTGCTTCCGTTTCGTTTGGCGTAATAATGTCCACCAGTGCCAGCAGTTCGTCAGGAAGTTCGCGAGCCGGAGCCGGGTTAAGCGCAACGATAGTCTTATTTTGATGGGCGATTTTCGCCGCTGCCATCACACTTTCGAGTGGTGATTCCAGCTGCATTAATAATGCTGACGCGTTGGCAATACGCTCACGTTGCGCTTCCACCAGCGCAGGGGAAAGGGCAGCATTAGCGCCGGCATGAATACCAATGACATTCTCACCTTCGCCATTAACAAAAATCAGCGCCACACCTGTTGATTCGCCTTTGATCACGCTGACCGGAGAAATATCGATGTTATCAGTGGCGAGCTGCTGGCGAACGCTCTCACCAATACTGTCATCGCCCGTACAGGCAATAAACGCGATATTCGCACCGCTACGCCCAGCAGCCACCGCCTGATTCGCGCCTTTGCCGCCAAATGCAACCTGATAGTGGTTACCGGTTACGGTTTCGCCTGGGGTAGGAAAAGATTGAAGATTAAGAATGTGGTCAGCATTAATGCTGCCAAGAACAACGAGGCTGCCTGCGTTTTGCATATTCGGGATGTCCATAAAATGCGCCACCGTGTTAGGGTGGCGCGTGCCCTGCTTTTCTTTATATTACACGTTCATCTGTCGATGCCGTATTTATGTCACCATCAGGTCATACAACCTGATTAAAACTACTGCTTAACAACCAGTTTCAGATCAACCGGATACTTAGCCTGAACTTTCTCGCCTTTCAGTACTTTATCTGCGGTTTCGACGCCTTTCGCGCCAATCTGATCGGGTAGCTGAGCGATAGTCGCTGCTAGTTTGCCATCATTCACCGCTTTTTCGCCATCCGGTGTACCGTCAAATCCGACGACCATCACATCCGATTTACCGGCAGTTTGCAGTGCGCGCAGCGCGCCCAGCGCCATTTCATCATTCTGCGCGAATACAGCCTGAACATCCGGATGTGCGGTCAACAGGTTCTGCATTACGTTCAAACCTTTAGTGCGATCAAAATCTGCTGGCTGGCTGGCAAGAACATTAAACTTGTGAGCAGCAACAGCCTGCTGGAAGCCTTCGCCACGTTCACGGGCTGCAGATGTACCGGCAATGCCTTGCAGCTCGATAACTTTGGCACCTTCACCCGCTTTCTTCGCGATGTAATCACCGGCGATTTTGCCGCCCAGTACGTTATCAGAAGCAATGTGGCTCACCACTTCACCTTTCGTTGCCTGGCGGTCAAGAGTGATAACCGGGATGTTCGCCTGGTTAGCCATCTTCACAGCATTACCCACTGCGTCGGAGTCGGTCGGGTTAATCAGCAGAATTTTGGTGCCGCGAACGGTTAAGTCCTGCACGTTCGCCAGCTCTTTCGCCGGGTTGTTCTGGGAGTCCAGCACCACCAGGTTATAGCCAAGTTTATCCGCCTCTTTCTGCGCGCCATCTTTCAGCGATACAAAGAACGGGTTGTTAAGCGTGGAGACCACCAGCGCGATGGTATCTTTTGCCATCGCATTCGCACTGACGGTGGCGCTTAGCGCAACAGCGGAAACCAGGGTAGCCAGTTTTTTCATGTTCATATTCAAGATGTCCTGTAGTCGTTATTACTGCTTTTTGTTGTCTACCAGCACCGCCAGCAAAATCACCACCGCTTTGACGATCATCTGGTAATAGGAGGAAACACCTAACAAATTCAATCCATTATTAAGGAAGCCAAGAATTAATGCGCCGATCAACGTCCCAACAATGCGACCTTTTCCGCCCGCCAGACTCGTACCGCCCAGAACCACCGCAGCAATAGCATCCAGCTCATAGCCAGTCCCCGCCGTGGGTTGTGCGGAGGAGAGACGCGCCACTTCAATGATCCCGGCCAGCGATGCCAGCAGACCACAAAGAGAATAGACGATGATTTTGATTTTATTGACGTTGATACCAGAAAGACGCGTTGCCGCTTCGTTGCCGCCCAGCGCGTAGATGTAACGCCCCAGACGCGTGTGATGCAGCATGTACCAGGCCGCGAGGAAGACAATTCCCATGATCCAGACTGGCGTCGGTACGCCCAGCGGACGACCAATACCAAACCAGCCAAACAGATCGGCGTTCTCAGTAAAGCCAGTATTCACTGGGCTACCGTTGGTATAAACCATGGTCACGCCGCGCAGTAAAAGCATCATAACCAGCGTAGCGATAAAGGCCTGGACGCGACCTTTCGCTACAATCACCCCGGTTACCGCACCAATTGCGGCACCTAACGCGAGAGCGGCAGCGACAGCCACCAGCGCATTGACTTCAATGCCAACGATAGATGCAGCAACTGCGCCGGTCAGCGCCAATAGAGAACCTACCGACAAGTCGATGCCCGACGTCAGGATCACCAGCGTCATCCCGACTGCCATAATGGCGTTCACCGAGGTTTGCTGGAGAATATTGAATAAGTTATTGATGGTGAAAAAGTTCGGGCTTAACGTCGAGACAATCGCGATCAGCACCAGCAGAGCGATAAGCGATTTCTGCTCCATCAGCCACGCTTTCGTGAAATAACGGCGACCAGAGACAGTCTGGGTTGTCATTTTTTTACTCCTGATTCACGCGATTAAGCTTGCCCACAGCGGCAGCCATTAACACTTCCTGGGTGGCCTGCTCACGAGTAAATTCCCCGCTGAGATGCCCTTCATGCATGACGATGATGCGATCGCTCATGCCTAATACTTCTGGCATCTCCGATGACACCAGAATGATGCTCAAGCCATCGGCTTTGAACTGGTTAATCAGTTGATAGATCTCTTTTTTCGCGCCGACATCTACGCCACGGGTAGGCTCATCGAGGATCAACACTTTGGGGCGTGTCATCAGACCACGGGCAATCGCCACTTTTTGCTGATTGCCACCGGAGAGCAGACCAATTGCCTGTTCCATTGACGGCGTTTTCACATTAAACAGACGAATGAAATCACTTACTGCCTGCTGTTCATCGGCATGCTTCAAACTGCCGCCAGCGCGGCTGAAGTAGCGCAGCGCTGTCAGCGACATGTTCTCTTTTACTGACATGCCCAGCACTAAACCGTCACGTTTACGGTCTTCGGAGATATACACAATGCCGTTTGCCAGGCCATCCTGCGGTGAACGGGTAACGACTTCATGCCCATCCAGGGTGACGTAACCGCTGGTGCGCGGCAGTGCGCCGTAGAGCACTTTCATCAGTTCGGTACGACCTGCACCCATCAAACCAGAGACGCCAAGAATTTCGCCTTTGCGTAAAGTAAAAGAGACATCGTTAACGCCAGGTCCGCAGAGATTATCGACTTTCAGGCGAATATCTCCTGGCGCTTTGTCCAGGTGCGGATATTGATCTTCCAGCTTGCGACCCACCATCATCTCAATCAGCGAATCTTCGGTCAGTGATGCTACTTCACGCTCAGCAATAAATTGCCCGTCACGAAAAACGGTAACGTCATCGCAAATCTCGAAGATTTCTTTCATGCGGTGGGAGATATAGACAATACCGCGGCCTTGCGATTTCAGCTCGCGGATGACGCGGAACAAGGATTCGGTTTCGGTATCGGTCAGCGCATCGGTCGGTTCATCCATAATGATGACTTTCGACTCAAAGCTCAGCACTTTGGCGATTTCAACCATTTGCTGGTCACCGATGGAAAGATCGCCCACCAGCTTGTCGCTTTTAAAGCGCAGGTTAAGTTTAGCCAGCAATTTATCCGCTTCGGCATACATGGTTTTCCAGTCAATTTTGCCAAAGCGATTAACAAACTCACGACCGAGGAAAATGTTTTCGGCAATGGTTAACTGCGGGATCAGGTTCAGTTCCTGGTGGATAATCCCAATCCCGGCTTCCTGGGAAGATTTCGGCCCGGTAAATGTCGTTTCTTTCCCCAGCCATAAAAGCGTGCCGGCATCGCGAGTATAGATACCAGTAAGCACTTTCATCATGGTGGATTTACCCGCGCCGTTTTCGCCCACCAGCGCCATCACGCGGCCCGGATAGACATTTAACGCTGCGCCCGAGAGGGCTTTTACGCCCGGGAAGGCTTTATCGATGCCTTTAAGCTGAAGTAATGCTTCCATGACGGCCTCAGAACGTCACGCCAGCACAGAGAATGATATTCGCATACGGAGAACATTCTCCGCTGCGAATTACCGCCTGACTTTCTGCGGTTTGTTGTTTGAATTGTTCATGCGTGGTGTAACGAATTTCAATGGTATTTCCCTGGTGTTTTTGCAGCTGCTCAAGGTGAGTGAGCAACGTTTCGTGGAGTTGCGGATTATGTTGTTTGATCTCTTCCGCGATAATGGCAGCTTCGACCTGCATTTCATTTGTGACGACGCCCAGCACCTGCATAAAAGAAGGTACCCCCTGGGTTAATGCCATATCGATACGCGTTGTACTTTTGGGGATGGGTAAACCAGCATCACACACCACCAGCGTATCGGTATGTCCCAGACGGGAGATCACCGATGAAATATCAGAATTAAGAACGGTGCCTTTTTTCATTTTTTTCTCCATCAGCGAAACGTTTCGCTGACCCGCAGTTTAATCCTGACTGAGTTGGGAAAACCATCGTGACGTTACGGAAATGTGATCAACTTCGAAACGTTTTACATGGTGATTAACCATGAAAACAAAAACGCCCCCTTATGGAGAAAGGAGGCGTCTGGCGTTAGATTTCGACCTGAGTACCCAGTTCGATAACCCTGTTTGGCGGGATTTCAAATTGATCCGGCGCACGCAGCGCATTACGTTGCAGCAGCAAGTACAGCTTGCCGCGCAGACGCAAATACCACGGGCGTTTGCCGAGGATCAACGACTCATGCGACATAAAGAAGGAGGTTTCCATCATCCGGCAACTTAATCCTTCCAGACCGCAGCGGTGGAAAACTTCTTCCACGTTTGGCGTTTCTCGCCAACCATAACTTGCCACCACGCGCCAGAAAGTGGGCGACAGTTGTTCAATCTGTACCCGACGGACGTTATGGACATAAGGCGCGTCTTCGGTGCGCAGAGTTAACAGAATCACCCGCTCATGCAATACCTTGTTATGTTTAAGGTTATGCATCAGCGCAAAGGGAATGACGTTGATTGCACGTGACATATACACCGCGGTCCCGGGCACGCGAACAGGCGGTGATTTCTCCAGCGAAGCAATCATCGCTTCCAGAGAGTTACCATGTTCATGCATCCGCCGCAGCAAGCGGAAACGCTCGCTCTTCCAGGTGGTCATCACGATAAACATCACCGTACCGAGGCTCAATGGCAACCAGCCGCCGGAGAGCAGTTTATCGAGGTTAGCGGTGAACAATGGAATATCGACACAAAGGAAAGCAATCAGGATCAGCGCAACAAAATACTTATTCCAGTGCCAGTTCTGACGTGCCACGGTAGTCGAGAGAATAGACGTCAGCACCATGGTTCCGGTCACCGCAATCCCGTACGCCGCCGCCAGGTTGCTGGAGTGCTCAAAGCTGACAATCACA
Source organism: Escherichia sp. WS3063 (assembly GCF_046486595.1). Taxonomy (NCBI): domain Bacteria; kingdom Pseudomonadati; phylum Pseudomonadota; class Gammaproteobacteria; order Enterobacterales; family Enterobacteriaceae; genus Escherichia; species Escherichia sp. WS3063. The sequence continues at coordinate 122,975 of NZ_JBJQKY010000012.1, read as the reverse complement.
ATCACGACCGCGACATAGAGCATCCAGTTCACAAACGGAATATAGATTTGCCCTGACTCCATTTCGGAGGTGTGAATAATGCGCATCGGCGACAAATATCCCAGACGTACCGCCTGACGCGTCAATGAGAAGACGCCAGAGATAACCGCCTGCGAGGCAATTACCGTCGCCAGTGCGGCGATGATCAGCAGCGGGATCAGCGCCCAGTCCGGTGCCAACAGGAAGAACGGGTTCTTAATCGCTTCCGGGTTCTTTAGCAACAGCGCTCCCTGGCCGAAGTAATTAAGGGTTAAGGAAGGTAATACGACGGTGAACCACGCCAGGCGAATAGGGAACTTACCAAAGTGCCCCATATCGGCATACAGCGCCTCGACCCCCGTAATCGACAGCACCACTGCCCCTAATGCAATAAAAGAAACCGTTTTGTATTCAAGGAAGAAATGCACCGCCCACATCGGATTCAGTGCATGCAGCACTTCCGGGTTAGCAATAATGCTACGTAACCCCAGCCCTGCCAGAATCAAAAACCAGGTCAGCATGATCGGCGCAAACAGCTTACCGACCATAGCCGTGCCATGTTTTTGAATCATAAATAATAAAGTGAGAACGATAATTGAGAGGGGAACTATCCAGGTATCCAGCTGCGGGGCGACGATTTCCAGACCTTCAATGGCTGACATCACCGAAATAGCGGGTGTTATGACGACTTCACCATAGAAAAAGCTGCCGCCGATTAGCCCCATAATCACCAGCATTGATGTGGTTCGCGCCGACGTATTACGCCCGGCAAGCGACATCAACGTCAGGATCCCCCCTTCACCGGCGTTATCTGCCCGCATCACGAAGGTGAGATATTTAATGGAAACCACAAAGATTAGCAGCCAGAAGATCAGCGATAAAAAGCCAAACACGGCATCGCGTTCAACGCCAAAACCAAACTGGCCGGACAAACATTCACGAAGTGTATATAACGGGCTGGTACCAATATCGCCGTAGACAACTCCAATCGCCGCGAGGGTAATCGCGGGCAATGATTGCTTATTATCAGTGCTCATAGACTAGTCTTTCGTTGAAATATGAAATGTGTGCTTAGTCCCTTGGCCCACAAAAAAGCGCACAGTATGCACGATTAACGGCAAAATCGTACTCCTAAATGCGGCCACATTAACCTGGCTCAAAGAAAAATACCCCCCCTTTGAGACTATTTTAGCCACCAGCAAGAAACGTCTATACTCGCAATTTACGCAGAACTTTTGACGAAAGGACGCCACTTCATTATGGCTCACCCTCATTTATTAGCGGAAAGAATTTCCCGCCTGAGCAGTTCGTTGGAAAAGGGGCTTTATGAACGTAGCCACGCCATCCGCTTGTGTTTATTAGCGGCATTAAGTGGTGAAAGTGTGTTCCTCCTTGGCCCGCCAGGTATTGCCAAAAGTTTGATCGCCCGGCGCTTAAAATTCGCCTTTCAGAATGCCCGCGCGTTTGAATATCTGATGACTCGCTTCTCCACGCCGGAAGAGGTTTTTGGTCCCCTTTCTATTCAGGCGCTAAAAGATGAAGGGCGCTATGAACGTTTAACCAGCGGTTACCTGCCGGAAGCAGAAATCGTCTTTCTGGATGAGATCTGGAAAGCGGGTCCGGCAATTCTTAATACCCTGCTCACCGCCATTAACGAGCGCCAGTTCCGCAACGGTGCACACGTAGAAAAAATCCCGATGCGCCTGCTGGTGGCGGCCTCCAACGAGCTGCCGGAAGCAGACAGCAGTCTGGAAGCGTTATATGACCGCATGCTGATTCGTCTGTGGTTAGATAAAGTGCAGGATAAAGCGAATTTCCGCTCCATGCTGACCAGTCAACAGGATGAAAACGACAATCCGGTTCCTGCCTCCTTGCAGGTCACAGATGAAGAATATGAACGCTGGCAGAAAGAGATTGGTGAAATTACGCTGCCCGATCATGTATTTGAGCTGATTTTTATGCTGCGCCAGCAACTGGATAAATTACCGGATGCGCCTTATGTCTCGGATCGTCGCTGGAAAAAAGCGATTCGATTATTGCAGGCCAGCGCCTTTTTTAGCGGTCGCAGTGCTGTTGCCCCGGTTGATCTCATTTTGCTGAAAGATTGCCTGTGGTATGACGCGCAAAGCCTGAATTTGATACAACAACAAATCGATGTATTGATGACCGGTCATGCCTGGCAACAGCAAGGGATGTTGACCCGCCTGGGCGCGATTGTGCAACGTCACCTGCAACTACAGCAGCAACAAAGCGATAAAACAGCCTTAACGGTAATTCGTCTGGGCGGCATTTTCAGCCGTCGTCAGCAGTATCAACTCCCTGTTAACGTTACTGCTTCCACTCTGACTCTGCTGCTGCAAAAACCGTTAAAACTGCATGATATGGAAGTGGTTCATATCACCTTTGAGCGTAGCGCGCTGGAACAGTGGCTGAGCAAAGGTGGTGAAATTCGCGGCAAACTAAACGGTATCGGCTTTGCCCAGAAACTGAATCTGGAAGTTGATAGCACCCAACATCTTGTTGTACGCGATGTAAGTTTACAAGGCAGTACGCTGGCACTTCCCGGTTCATCGGCTGAAGGTCTGCCAGGTGAAATAAAACAACAACTGGAAGAGCTTGAAAGCGACTGGCGCAAGCAACACGCTTTATTCAGCGAACAGCAAAAATGTCTGTTTATCCCTGGCGACTGGTTAGGTCGCATTGAAGCCAGCCTACAGGATGTCGGTGCACAGATTCGCCAGGCGCAACAATGCTAACGCTGGATACGCTTAATGTGATGCTGGCCGTCAGCGAAGAGGGATTGATCGAAGAGATGATCATCGCGCTGCTGGCCTCACCGCAGCTGGCGGTCTTCTTTGAAAAATTCCCACGACTGAAGGCGGCTATCACTGATGATGTTCCCCGCTGGCGTGAGGCGCTGCGCAGTCGGCTGAAAGATGCCCGAGTCCCGCCGGAACTCACCGAAGAGGTGATGTGCTATCAGCAAAGCCAGCTCCTCTCCACGCCGCAGTTTATTGTGCAGCTACCACAGATCCTGGACTTACTGCATCGTCTGAATTCCCCATGGGCAGAACAAGCCCGACAGTTGGTTGATGCTAACAGTACGATCACTTCAGCGTTACACACGCTTTTTCTCCAGCGCTGGCGTTTAAGCCTGATCGTGCAAGCAACGACGTTAAATCAGCAGCTATTAGAAGAAGAACGCGAACAACTGTTGAGTGAAGTTCAGGAACGCATGACGCTGAGCGGGCAACTTGAACCGATTCTCGCAGATAACAATACCGCAGCTGGTCGTCTGTGGGATATGAGCGCCGGTCAGCTTAAACGTGGCGACTATCAGTTGATTGTGAAATACGGTGAATTTCTTAACGAACAGCCGGAACTGAAACGTCTGGCAGAACAGCTGGGGCGTTCCCGGGAAGCCAAATCAATACCGCGCAACGATGCGCAGATGGAAACCTTCCGCACCCTGGTGCGCGAACCGGCGACGGTTCCTGAGCAGGTTGATGGTCTGCAACAAAGCGATGATATTTTACGTCTCCTGCCGCCAGAACTGGCGACACTAGGGATAACAGAACTGGAGTATGAGTTTTACCGTCGGCTGGTGGAAAAACAGTTGCTCACCTATCGCCTGCACGGTGAGTCATGGCGAGAAAAAGTGATCGAACGTCCGGTGGTACATAAAGATTACGACGAACAGCCGCGCGGACCGTTTATTGTCTGTGTGGATACTTCCGGCTCAATGGGCGGCTTTAATGAACAGTGTGCGAAAGCGTTCTGCCTGGCCTTGATGCGCATTGCTCTCGCTGAAAACCGGCGCTGCTATATTATGCTATTTTCCACCGAGATCGTCCGTTATGAGCTTTCAGGCCCACAAGGCATCGAACAAGCAATCCGTTTTTTAAGCCAGCAGTTTCGTGGCGGCACCGATCTGGCCAGTTGTTTTCGCGCCATTATGGAACGCTTGCAAAGCCGGGAATGGTTTGATGCCGATGCGGTGGTGATTTCTGATTTTATCGCCCAGCGATTGCCTGACGACGTGACGAGCAAAGTGAAAGAGTTGCAGCGGGTACATCAGCATCGCTTTCATGCCGTGGCGATGTCGGCACATGGCAAACCCGGCATCATGCGCATTTTCGATCATATCTGGCGCTTTGATACCGGGATGCGAAGCCGCCTGCTCAGACGCTGGCGGCGATAAATTATTACAGCAGAGAAGGGACGCTCTCGCGAACAGCTGCCGGCCATACACCACACTGAACCTGGCCGATATGTGGCAGTTGCAGCAGCAGCATGGTCAAACGAGACTGCCCGATACCGCCGCCGATGGTCTGCGGCATTTCACCGCGCAGCAGCGCCTGATGCCACTCCAGCTGCAGGCGATCTTCGTCACCGGTCAGCGCCAGCTGATGCTTCAGCGTGTCGGCATCCACGCGGATCCCCATGGAAGAAAGCTCAAACGCATCTTCCAGTACCGGGTTCCATACCAGAATATCGCCGTTCAGACCCGCATGGCCCAGCTCTGACGGGGTGCTCCAGTCATCATAATCCGGTGCGCGCACGTCGTGGCGATGACCATCACTCAACTTGCCGCCAATCCCGACGAGGAATACCGCGCCAAGATCTTTCGCAATCGCCCGCTCACGCCCTTTGGCATCGAGATCCGGATAACGAGACAGTAACTCCTGGCTGTGTACGAAGTGGATCTGATCCGGCAGGAACGGTGCCAGGCCAAACTCTTCGCTAACTGCAGCTTCGGTTGCTTTAATTCCCGCCCAGATCGCCTCTACCGTGCTTTTCAGAGTCGAGAATTGACGCTCGCCGTCGCCCATTACGCGTTCCCAGTCCCACTGATCAACATAGACCGAGTGCAACGGGGAAAGACGGTCTTCATCGGGGCGAAGGGCTTTCATGTGCGTGTACAGCCCTTCGCCCGCGCTGAAGTCGTGTTGCCCTAAGGTCTGACGTTTCCACTTCGCCAGTGAATGAACCACTTCGAACTGGGCATCAGGCAGAGCTTTCACTTTTACCTGCACCGCTTTTTCACAGCCCGACAAGTTATCCTGCGTGCCATCCCCCACACGGCTAAGAATCGGCGCCTGGACTTCGATCAGCCCCAGACGTTCTTCCAGTTGACGAGAAAAGTGAGATTTCACGAAGCTAATTTGACGTTGTTTGGCAATGTAAGCGGTTTTCATTTTTTATACTCCTGCGTCCTGTTGCTTATGATTAAGCAACAAAAACCGACATACATGCAATAATCATTCAATAAAAAGCCTAACGTACTTTTGATTCATTAAAAAAGAAGGCTAAAATAGAATGAATCATCAATCCGCATAAGAAAATCCTATGGAAAATTATCTGATCGACAATCTGGACCGAGGCATCCTGGAAGCATTAATGGGCAATGCGCGCACCGCTTACGCCGAACTGGCGAAACAATTTGGCGTCAGTCCGGGGACGATTCACGTTCGAGTAGAGAAAATGAAGCAGGCGGGGATCATTACCGGGGCGCGTATTGATGTCAGCCCGAAGCAGCTTGGTTATGACGTAGGCTGCTTTATCGGCATTATATTAAAGAGCGCCAAAGACTATCCTTCCGCGCTGGCAAAGCTGGAAAGCCTCGATGAAGTCACTGAAGCCTATTACACAACCGGCCACTACAGCATCTTTATAAAAGTGATGTGCCGTTCGATCGATGCTCTCCAGCATGTACTTATCAACAAGATCCAAACAATTGATGAAATTCAGTCCACCGAGACACTGATCGTCCTGCAGAACCCGATCATGCGTACCATTAAGCCCTGATCGGCTTTTTTAATCCCATACTTTTCCACAGGTAGATCCCAACGCGTTCACAGCGTACAATACGCCACTCTTAATAAAGGTGGCGGTTTATGGCAGATATCACTCTTATCAGCGGCAGCACCCTCGGCGGTGCCGAATATGTAGCAGAACACCTGGCTGAAAAGCTGGAAGAGGCGGGTTTTACCACCGAAACGCTGCACGGTCCGCTGTTGGAAGATTTATCTGCCTCGGGGATCTGGCTGGTTATCAGCTCCACCCACGGTGCCGGAGATATTCCGGACAACCTTTCTCCTTTCTATGAAGCATTGCAGGAACAGAAGCCCGATCTTTCTGCGGTCCGCTTTGGCGCAATCGGTATTGGTAGTCGTGAATATGACACCTTTTGTGGGGCTATTGATAAACTCGAGGCTGAACTCAAAAATTCCGGTGCAAAACAGACGGGCGAAACACTGAAGATCAACATTCTTGATCACGACATTCCGGAAGATCCGGCAGAAGAATGGCTGGGATCGTGGATTAATTTACTCAAATAAGTATACAGATCGTGCGATCCACTGTGGATAACTCTGTCAGGAAGCTTGGATCAACCGGTAGTTATCCAAAGAACAACGGTTGTTCAGTTTTTGAGTTGTGTATAACCCCTCATTCTGATCCCAGCTTATACTGTCCAGGATCACCGATCATTCACAGTTAATGATCCTTTCCAGGTTGTTGATCTTAAAAGCCGGATCCTTGTTATCCACAGGGCAGTGCGATCCTAATAAGAGATCACAATAGAACAGATCTCTAAATAAATAGATCTTCTTTTTAATACCCAGGATCCCAGGTCTTTCTCAAGCCGACAAAGTTGAGTAGAATCCACGGCCCGGGCTTCAATCCATTTTCATACCGCGTTATGCGAGGCAATCACCATGTTTTATCCGGATCCTTTTGACGTCATCATCATTGGCGGGGGTCATGCAGGCACCGAGGCCGCGATGGCCGCGGCGCGTATGGGTCAACAGACTCTGCTTTTGACACACAATATCGACACTCTGGGGCAGATGAGCTGCAACCCGGCGATCGGCGGTATTGGGAAGGGACATCTGGTAAAAGAAGTGGATGCACTCGGCGGTCTGATGGCGAAAGCGATCGATCAAGCGGGTATCCAGTTTAGGATACTAAACGCAAGCAAAGGACCGGCGGTTCGCGCTACCCGAGCTCAGGCGGATCGTGTGCTCTACCGTCAGGCGGTACGTACGGCGCTGGAGAACCAACCGAACCTGATGATCTTCCAGCAGGCGGTTGAAGATCTTATTGTCGAAAACGATCGCGTGGTCGGTGCTGTTACCCAAATGGGACTGAAGTTCCGTGCCAAAGCCGTCGTGCTCACCGTTGGGACGTTCCTCGACGGTAAAATTCATATCGGTCTGGATAATTACAGCGGTGGCCGTGCTGGTGATCCGCCGTCCATTCCGCTTTCTCGCCGTTTGCGTGAACTGCCGCTGCGCGTTGGTCGTCTGAAAACCGGGACACCACCGCGTATTGATGCTCGAACTATCGACTTTAGTGTGCTGGCGCAACAGCATGGCGATAACCCAATGCCGGTATTCTCGTTTATGGGCAATGCGTCCCAGCATCCCCAGCAGGTGCCGTGTTATATCACTCATACCAACGAGAAAACCCATGATGTGATCCGCAGTAACCTCGATCGTAGCCCAATGTATGCAGGGGTGATCGAAGGTGTCGGCCCACGCTACTGCCCGTCGATCGAAGACAAAGTCATGCGCTTCGCCGACAGAAATCAGCATCAGATCTTCCTTGAACCGGAAGGACTGACCTCTAATGAAATTTATCCGAACGGTATCTCCACCAGCCTGCCGTTCGATGTGCAGATGCAAATCGTCCGCTCCATGCAGGGGATGGAAAACGCGAAGATCGTGCGTCCGGGTTATGCCATTGAGTATGACTTCTTCGATCCACGCGACCTGAAACCGACGCTGGAGAGCAAGTTTATCCAGGGGCTGTTCTTTGCTGGTCAGATTAACGGCACTACCGGTTACGAAGAAGCCGCTGCGCAAGGTTTGCTGGCTGGTCTTAACGCTGCCCGTCTGTCTGCAGACAAAGAAGGTTGGGCTCCGGCGCGTTCTCAGGCGTATCTCGGCGTACTGGTTGATGACCTGTGCACTTTAGGAACCAAAGAACCGTATCGTATGTTTACCTCGCGCGCAGAATATCGTCTGATGCTGCGCGAAGATAATGCGGATCTGCGTTTGACTGAAATCGGTCGTGAACTGGGCCTGGTGGATGACGAACGTTGGGCGCGCTTTAACGAGAAACTTGAGAATATCGAGCGTGAGCGTCAGCGTCTGAAATCGACCTGGGTAACCCCGTCGGCGGAAGCTGCAGCCGAAGTGAATGCTCACCTGACTGCGCCACTTTCCCGTGAAGCCAGTGGTGAAGATCTGCTGCGTCGTCCGGAAATGACTTATGAAAAATTAACCACGCTGACGCCGTTTGCCCCTGCGTTGACAGACGAACAGGCGGCGGAACAGGTTGAGATTCAGGTTAAATACGAAGGTTATATCGCGCGCCAGCAAGATGAGATCGAAAAGCAACTGCGTAACGAGAACACCCTGCTACCAGCGACGCTGGATTACCGCCAGGTATCCGGTCTTTCTAACGAAGTGATCGCCAAACTTAACGATCACAAACCGGCCTCTATTGGCCAGGCTTCGCGTATTTCTGGCGTCACGCCTGCGGCTATCTCCATTCTGCTGGTGTGGCTGAAAAAACAGGGTATGCTGCGTCGTAGCGCATAACGCATTAAAAATGCCTGGTAAGCACCCGCTTACCAGGCAACGCATCAAGAACAGGTAATCACCGTGCTCAACAAACTCTCCTTACTGCTGAAAGACGCAGGTATTTCGCTTACCGATCACCAGAAAAACCAGCTTATTGCCTACGTGAATATGCTGCATAAATGGAATAAAGCGTACAACCTGACTTCGGTTCGCGATCCTAATGAGATGCTGGTACGCCATATTCTCGATAGCATTGTGGTAGCTCCGTATCTGCAAGGTGAACGGTTTATCGATGTCGGCACCGGGCCAGGACTGCCTGGCATTCCACTCTCTATCGTGCGTCCTGAAGCCCACTTCACGTTGTTGGATAGCCTTGGTAAACGCGTGCGTTTCCTTCGTCAGGTGCAACATGAGCTTAAACTGGAGAATATTGAGCCAGTACAGAGCAGGGTAGAAGAGTTTCCGTCAGAGCCGCCATTTGATGGCGTAATTAGCCGCGCTTTTGCCTCTCTGAACGATATGGTGAGCTGGTGCCACCATCTTCCAGGTGAGCAAGGCCGTTTCTACGCGCTGAAAGGGCAAATGCCGGAAGATGAAATCGCTTTGTTGCCCGAAGAATATCAGGTCGAATCAGTGGTTAAACTTCAGGTTCCAGCCCTGGATGGCGAACGTCATCTGGTGGTGATTAAAGCAAATAAAATTTAATTTTTATCAAAAAAATCATAAAAAATTGACCGGTTAGACTGTTAACAACAACCAGGTTTTCTACTGATATAACTGGTTACATTTAACGCCACGTTCACTCTTTTGCATCAACAAAGTAACGTGGCTTTTTTTGGTAAGCAGAAAATAAGTCATAAGTGAAAATATCAGTCTGCTAAAAATCGGCGCTAAGAATCATCATTGGCTGTTAAAACATTATTAAAAATGTCAATGGGTGGTTTTTGTTGTGTAAATGTCATTTATTAAAACAGTATCTGTTTTTAGACTGAAATATCATAAACTTGCAAAGGCATCATTTGCCAAGTAAATAAATATGCTGTGCGCGAACATGCTCAATATGTGATCTGAAGCACGCTTTATCACCAGTGTTTACGCGTTATTTACAGTTTTTCATGATCGAACAGGGTTTGCAGAAAAGTCGCAATTGTATGCACTGGAAAAATATTTAAACATTTATTCACCTTTTGGCTACTTATTGTTTGAAATCACGGGGGCGCACCGTATAATTTGACCGCTTTTTGATGCTTGACTCTAAGCCTTAAAGAAAGTTTTATACGACACGCGGCATACCTCGAAGGGAGCAGGAGTGAAAAACGTGATGTCTGTGTCGCTCGTGAGTCGAAACGTTGCTCGGAAGCTTCTGCTCGTTCAGTTACTGGTGGTGATAGCAAGTGGATTGCTGTTCAGCCTCAAAGACCCCTTCTGGGGCGTCTCTGCAATAAGCGGGGGCCTGGCAGTCTTTCTGCCTAACGTTTTGTTTATGATATTTGCCTGGCGTCACCAGGCGCATACACCAGCGAAAGGCCGGGTGGCCTGGACATTCGCATTTGGCGAAGCTTTCAAAGTTCTGGCGATGTTGGTGTTACTGGTGGTGGCGTTGGCGGTTTTAAAGGCGGTATTCTTGCCGCTGATCGTTACGTGGGTTTTGGTGCTGGTGGTTCAGATACTGGCACCGGCTGTAATTAACAACAAAGGGTAAAAGGCATCATGGCTTCAGAAAATATGACGCCGCAGGATTACATAGGACACCACCTGAACAACCTTCAGCTGGACCTGCGTACATTCTCGCTGGTGGATCCACATAACCCCCCAGCCACCTTCTGGACAATCAATATTGACTCCATGTTCTTCTCGGTGGTGCTGGGTCTGTTGTTCCTGGTTTTATTCCGTAGCGTAGCCAAAAAGGCGACCAGCGGTGTGCCAGGTAAGTTTCAGACCGCGATTGAGCTGGTGATCGGCTTTGTTAATGGTAGCGTGAAAGACATGTACCATGGCAAAAGCAAGCTGATTGCTCCGCTGGCCCTGACGATCTTCGTCTGGGTATTCCTGATGAACCTGATGGATTTACTGCCTATCGACCTGCTGCCGTACATTGCTGAACATGTACTGGGTCTGCCTGCACTGCGTGTGGTTCCGTCTGCGGACGTGAACGTAACGCTGTCTATGGCACTGGGCGTATTTATCCTGATTCTGTTCTACAGCATCAAAATGAAAGGCATCGGCGGCTTCACGAAAGAGTTGACGCTGCAGCCGTTCAATCACTGGGCGTTCATTCCTGTCAACTTAATCCTTGAAGGGGTAAGCCTGCTGTCCAAACCAGTTTCACTCGGTTTGCGACTGTTCGGTAACATGTATGCCGGTGAGCTGATTTTCATTCTGATTGCTGGTCTGTTGCCGTGGTGGTCACAGTGGATCCTGAATGTGCCGTGGGCCATTTTCCACATCCTGATCATTACGCTGCAAGCCTTTATCTTCATGGTTCTGACGATCGTCTATCTGTCGATGGCGTCTGAAGAACATTAATTTACCAACACTACTACGTTTTAACTGAAACAAACTGGAGACTGTCATGGAAAACCTGAATATGGATCTGCTGTACATGGCTGCCGCTGTGATGATGGGTCTGGCGGCAATCGGTGCTGCGATCGGTATCGGCATCCTCGGGGGTAAATTCCTGGAAGGCGCAGCGCGTCAACCTGATCTGATTCCTCTGCTGCGTACTCAGTTCTTTATCGTTATGGGTCTGGTGGATGCTATCCCGATGATCGCTGTAGGTCTGGGTCTGTACGTGATGTTCGCTGTCGCGTAGTAAGCGTTGCTTTTATTTAAAGAGCAATATCAGAACGTTAACTAAATAGAGGCATTGTGCTGTGAATCTTAACGCAACAATCCTCGGCCAGGCCATCGCGTTTGTCCTGTTCGTTCTGTTCTGCATGAAGTACGTATGGCCGCCATTAATGGCAGCCATCGAAAAACGTCAAAAAGAAATTGCTGACGGCCTTGCTTCCGCAGAACGAGCACATAAGGACCTTGACCTTGCAAAGGCCAGCGCGACCGACCAGCTGAAAAAAGCGAAAGCGGAAGCCCAGGTAATCATCGAGCAGGCGAACAAACGCCGCTCGCAGATTCTGGACGAAGCTAAAGCTGAAGCAGAGCAGGAACGTACTAAAATCGTGGCCCAGGCGCAGGCGGAAATTGAAGCCGAGCGTAAACGTGCCCGTGAAGAGCTGCGTAAGCAAGTTGCTATCCTGGCTGTTGCTGGCGCCGAGAAGATCATCGAACGTTCCGTGGATGAAGCTGCTAACAGCGACATCGTGGATAAACTTGTCGCTGAACTGTAAGGAGGGAGGGGCTGATGTCTGAATTTATTACGGTAGCTCGCCCCTACGCCAAAGCAGCTTTTGACTTTGCCGTCGAACACCAAAGTGTAGAACGCTGGCAGGACATGCTGGCGTTTGCCGCCGAGGTAACCAAAAACGAACAAATGGCAGAGCTTCTCTCTGGCGCGCTTGCGCCAGAAACGCTCGCCGAGTCGTTTATCGCAGTTTGTGGTGAGCAACTGGACGAAAACGGTCAGAACCTGATTCGGGTAATGGCTGAAAATGGTCGTCTTAAGGCGCTCCCGGATGTTCTGGAGCAGTTTATTCACCTGCGTGCCGTGAGTGAGGCTACCGCTGAGGTAGACGTCATTTCCGCTGCCGCACTGAGTGAACAACAGCTCGCGAAAATTTCTGCTGCGATGGAAAAACGTCTGTCACGCAAAGTTAAGCTGAATTGCAAAATCGATAAGTCTGTAATGGCAGGCGTTATCATCCGAGCGGGTGATATGGTCATTGATGGCAGCGTACGCGGTCGTCTTGAGCGCCTTGCAGACGTCTTGCAGTCTTAAGGGGACTGGAGCATGCAACTGAATTCCACCGAAATCAGCGAACTGATCAAGCAGCGCATTGCTCAGTTCAATGTTGTGAGTGAAGCTCACAACGAAGGTACTATTGTTTCTGTAAGTGACGGTGTTATCCGCATTCACGGCCTGGCCGATTGTATGCAGGGTGAAATGATCTCCCTGCCGGGTAACCGTTACGCTATCGCACTGAACCTCGAGCGCGACTCTGTAGGTGCGGTTGTTATGGGTCCGTACGCTGACCTTGCCGAAGGCATGAAAGTTAAGTGTACTGGCCGTATCCTGGAAGTTCCGGTTGGCCGTGGCCTGCTGGGCCGTGTGGTTAACACTCTGGGTGCACCAATCGACGGTAAAGGTCCGCTGGATCACGACGGCTTCTCTGCTGTAGAAGCAATCGCTCCGGGCGTTATCGAACGTCAGTCCGTAGATCAGCCGGTACAGACCGGTTATAAAGCCGTTGACTCCATGATCCCAATTGGTCGTGGTCAGCGTGAATTGATCATCGGTGACCGTCAGACCGGTAAAACCGCACTGGCTATCGATGCCATCATCAACCAGCGCGATTCCGGTATCAAATGTATCTATGTCGCTATCGGCCAGAAAGCGTCCACCATTTCTAACGTGGTACGTAAACTGGAAGAGCACGGCGCACTGGCTAACACCATCGTTGTGGTAGCAACCGCGTCTGAATCCGCTGCACTGCAATATCTGGCTCCGTATGCCGGTTGCGCAATGGGCGAATACTTCCGTGACCGCGGTGAAGATGCGCTGATCATTTACGATGACCTGTCTAAACAGGCTGTTGCTTACCGTCAGATCTCCCTGCTGCTCCGTCGTCCGCCAGGACGTGAAGCATTCCCGGGCGACGTATTCTACCTCCACTCTCGTCTGCTGGAGCGTGCTGCGCGTGTTAACGCCGAATACGTTGAAGCCTTCACCAAAGGTGAAGTGAAAGGGAAAACCGGTTCTCTGACCGCGCTGCCGATTATCGAAACTCAGGCGGGTGACGTTTCTGCGTTCGTTCCGACCAACGTAATCTCCATTACCGATGGTCAGATCTTCCTGGAAACCAACCTGTTCAACGCCGGTATTCGTCCTGCGGTTAACCCGGGTATTTCCGTATCCCGTGTTGGTGGTGCAGCACAGACCAAGATCATGAAAAAACTGTCCGGTGGTATCCGTACCGCTCTGGCACAGTATCGTGAACTGGCAGCGTTCTCTCAGTTTGCATCCGACCTTGACGATGCAACACGTAAGCAGCTTGACCACGGTCAGAAAGTGACCGAACTGCTGAAACAGAAACAGTATGCGCCGATGTCCGTAGCGCAACAGTCTCTGGTTCTGTTCGCAGCAGAACGTGGTTACCTGGCGGATGTTGAACTGTCGAAAATCGGCAGTTTCGAAGCCGCTCTGCTGGCTTACGTCGACCGTGATCACGCTCCGTTGATGCAAGAGATCAACCAGACCGGTGGCTACAACGACGAAATCGAAGGCAAGCTGAAAGGCATCCTCGATTCCTTCAAAGCAACCCAATCCTGGTAACGTCTGGCGGCTTGCCTTAGGGCAGGCCGCAAGGCATTGAGGAGAAGCTCATGGCCGGCGCAAAAGAGATACGTAGTAAGATCGCAAGCGTCCAGAACACGCAAAAGATCACTAAAGCGATGGAGATGGTCGCCGCTTCCAAAATGCGTAAATCGCAGGATCGCATGGCGGCCAGCCGTCCTTATGCAGAAACCATGCGCAAAGTGATTGGTCACCTTGCACACGGTAATCTGGAATATAAGCACCCTTACCTGGAAGACCGCGACGTTAAACGCGTGGGCTACCTGGTGGTGTCGACCGACCGTGGTTTGTGCGGTGGTTTGAACATTAACCTGTTCAAAAAACTGCTGGCGGAAATGAAGACCTGGACCGACAAAGGCGTTCAATGCGACCTCGCAATGATCGGCTCGAAAGGCGTGTCGTTCTTCAACTCCGTGGGCGGCAATGTTGTTGCCCAGGTCACCGGCATGGGGGATAACCCTTCCCTGTCCGAACTGATCGGTCCGGTAAAAGTGATGTTGCAGGCCTACGACGAAGGCCGTCTGGACAAGCTTTACATTGTCAGCAACAAATTTATTAACACCATGTCTCAGGTTCCGACCATCAGCCAGCTGCTGCCGTTACCGGCATCAGATGATGATGATCTGAAACATAAATCCTGGGATTACCTGTACGAACCCGATCCGAAGGCGTTGCTGGATACCCTGCTGCGTCGTTATGTCGAATCTCAGGTTTATCAGGGCGTGGTTGAAAACCTGGCCAGCGAGCAGGCCGCCCGTATGGTGGCGATGAAAGCCGCGACCGACAATGGCGGCAGCCTGATTAAAGAGCTGCAGTTGGTATACAACAAAGCTCGTCAGGCCAGCATTACTCAGGAACTCACCGAGATCGTCTCGGGGGCCGCCGCGGTTTAAACAGGTTATTTCGTAGAGGATTTAAGATGGCTACTGGAAAGATTGTCCAGGTAATCGGCGCCGTAGTTGACGTCGAATTCCCTCAGGATGCCGTACCGCGCGTGTACGATGCTCTTGAGGTGCAAAATGGTAATGAGCGTCTGGTGCTGGAAGTTCAGCAGCAGCTCGGCGGCGGTATCGTGCGTACCATCGCAATGGGTTCCTCCGACGGTCTGCGTCGCGGTCTGGATGTAAAAGACCTCGAACACCCGATCGAAGTCCCGGTAGGTAAAGCGACTCTGGGCCGTATCATGAACGTACTGGGTGAACCGGTCGACATGAAAGGCGAGATCGGTGAAGAAGAGCGTTGGGCGATTCACCGCGCAGCACCTTCCTACGAAGAGCTGTCAAACTCTCAGGAACTGCTGGAAACCGGTATCAAAGTTATCGACCTGATGTGTCCGTTCGCTAAGGGCGGTAAAGTTGGTCTGTTCGGTGGTGCGGGTGTAGGTAAAACCGTAAACATGATGGAGCTTATTCGTAACATCGCGATCGAGCACTCCGGTTACTCTGTGTTTGCGGGCGTAGGTGAACGTACTCGTGAGGGTAACGACTTCTACCACGAAATGACCGACTCCAACGTTATCGACAAAGTATCCCTGGTGTATGGCCAGATGAACGAGCCGCCGGGAAACCGTCTGCGCGTTGCTCTGACCGGTCTGACCATGGCTGAGAAATTCCGTGACGAAGGTCGTGACGTTCTGCTGTTCGTTGACAACATCTATCGTTACACCCTGGCCGGTACGGAAGTATCCGCACTGCTGGGCCGTATGCCTTCAGCGGTAGGTTATCAGCCGACCCTGGCGGAAGAGATGGGCGTTCTGCAGGAACGTATCACCTCCACCAAAACTGGTTCTATCACCTCCGTACAGGCAGTATACGTACCTGCGGATGACTTGACTGACCCGTCTCCGGCAACCACCTTTGCGCACCTTGACGCAACCGTGGTACTGAGCCGTCAGATCGCGTCTCTGGGTATCTACCCGGCCGTTGACCCGCTGGACTCCACCAGCCGTCAGCTGGACCCGCTGGTGGTTGGTCAGGAACACTACGACACCGCGCGTGGCGTTCAGTCCATCCTGCAACGTTATCAGGAACTGAAAGACATCATCGCCATCCTGGGTATGGATGAACTGTCTGAAGAAGACAAACTGGTGGTAGCGCGTGCTCGTAAGATCCAGCGCTTCCTGTCCCAGCCGTTCTTCGTGGCAGAAGTATTCACCGGTTCTCCGGGTAAATACGTCTCCCTGAAAGACACCATCCGTGGCTTTAAAGGCATCATGGAAGGCGAATACGATCACCTGCCGGAGCAGGCGTTCTACATGGTCGGTTCCATCGAAGAAGCTGTGGAAAAAGCCAAAAAACTTTAACGCCTTAATCGGAGGGTGATATGGCAATGACTTACCACCTGGACGTCGTCAGTGCAGAGCAACAAATGTTCTCTGGTCTGGTCGAGAAAATCCAGGTAACGGGTAGCGAAGGTGAACTGGGGATCTACCCTGGCCACGCACCGCTGCTCACCGCCATTAAGCCTGGTATGATTCGCATCGTGAAACAGCACGGTCACGAAGAGTTTATCTATCTGTCTGGCGGCATTCTTGAAGTGCAGCCTGGCAACGTGACCGTTCTGGCCGACACCGCAATTCGCGGCCAGGATCTCGACGAAGCGCGAGCCATGGAAGCGAAACGTAAGGCTGAAGAGCACATTAGCAGCTCTCACGGCGACGTAGATTACGCTCAGGCGTCTGCGGAACTGGCCAAAGCGATCGCGCAGCTGCGCGTTATCGAGTTGACCAAAAAAGCGATGTAACACCGGCTTGAAAAGCACAAAAGCCAGTCTGGAAACAGGCTGGCTTTTTTTACGCGTGACCCGTCCTGAAGAGCGTTCACATAGATCCTGCTGATATAAAACCCCCTGTTTTCCCGTTTATTCATTGATCGAAATAAGAGCAAAAACATCCACCTGACGCTTAAATGAAGGTATTGCCTTAATTTTCTGCAGACAAAAGGCGTGACGATGGTCGAAAATGGCGCTTTCGTCAGCGGGGATAATCCGTTATTGAACAATTTATCCTCTGTCCATTTCACGATGAAAAAAATGTAGTTTTTTCAAGGTGAAGCGGTTTAAATTCGTTCTCAAATTACAGTCAGGACGCGTATGTTGAATAATGCTATGAGCGTAGTGATCCTTGCCGCAGGTAAAGGCACGCGCATGTATTCCGATCTTCCGAAAGTGCTGCATACCCTTGCCGGGAAAGCGATGGTTCAGCATGTCATTGATGCTGCGAATGAATTAGGCGCAGCGCACGTTCACCTGGTGTACGGTCACGGCGGCGATCTGCTTAAGCAGGCGCTGAAAGACGACAACCTGAACTGGGTGCTTCAGGCAGAGCAGCTGGGTACGGGTCATGCAATGCAGCAGGCCGCACCTTTCTTTGCCGATGATGAAGACATTTTAATGCTCTACGGCGACGTGCCGCTGATCTCTGTCGAAACACTCCAGCGCCTGCGTGATGCTAAACCGCAGGGTGGCATTGGTCTGCTGACGGTAAAACTGGATGATCCGACCGGTTATGGACGTATCACCCGTGAAAACGGCAAAGTTACCGGCATTGTTGAGCACAAAGACGCCACCGACGAGCAGCGTCAGATTCAGGAGATCAACACCGGCATTCTGATTGCCAACGGCGCTGATATGAAACGCTGGCTGGCGAAGCTGACCAACAATAACGCGCAGGGCGAATACTACATCACCGACATTATTGCGCTGGCGTATCAGGAAGGACGTGAAATCGTCGCCGTTCATCCGCAACGTTTAAGCGAAGTAGAAGGCGTGAATAACCGCCTGCAACTCTCCCGACTGGAGCGCGTTTACCAGTTCGAACAGGCTGAAAAACTGCTGTTAGCAGGCGTTATGCTGCGCGATCCGGCGCGTTTTGATCTGCGCGGTACGCTTACTCACGGGCGCGATGTTGAAATTGATACTAACGTTATCATCGAGGGCAACGTGACTCTCGGTCATCGCGTGAAAATCGGCACCGGTTGTGTGATTAAAAACAGCGTGATTGGCGATGATTGCGAAATTAGCCCGTATACCGTTGTGGAAGACGCGAATCTGGCGGCGGCCTGTACCATTGGCCCGTTTGCCCGTCTGCGTCCTGGTGCTGAGTTGCTGGAAGGTGCACACGTCGGTAACTTCGTTGAGATGAAAAAAGCGCGTCTGGGTAAAGGCTCGAAAGCCGGGCATCTGACTTATCTGGGCGATGCGGAAATTGGCGATAACGTTAACATCGGCGCGGGAACCATTACCTGCAACTACGACGGTGCGAATAAATTTAAGACCATTATCGGCGACGATGTGTTTGTCGGTTCCGACACTCAGCTGGTGGCCCCGGTAACAGTAGGCAAAGGCGCGACCATTGCTGCGGGTACAACTGTGACGCGTAATGTCGGCGAAAATGCCCTGGCGATCAGCCGTGTGCCGCAGACTCAGAAAGAAGGCTGGCGTCGTCCGGTAAAGAAAAAGTAATTCTGGCTGGGAAATCCGGTCATATGGGATGAGGAGATAACATAATCTCCCGCCCACAAGCAGTAACTATAAAAATAACCCCACTCTCTACAAGGCTCGGGGCGCCCGAAAAAACGGGCATACAGGTTGACCGACAACGATATAAATCGGAATCAAAAACTA
The DNA here is from genome assembly GCF_046486595.1 of Escherichia sp. WS3063. Lineage (NCBI taxonomy): Bacteria > Pseudomonadati > Pseudomonadota > Gammaproteobacteria > Enterobacterales > Enterobacteriaceae > Escherichia > Escherichia sp. WS3063. Next base: position 104,276 of record NZ_JBJQKY010000012.1, on the reverse strand, counting down.
TGTGTGGAATTGTTGGCGCGATCGCGCAACGTGATGTAGCAGAAATCCTTCTTGAAGGTTTACGTCGTCTTGAATACCGCGGATATGACTCTGCCGGTCTGGCCGTTGTTGATGCAGAAGGTCATATGACCCGCCTGCGTCGCCTCGGTAAAGTCCAGATGCTGGCTCAGGCAGCGGAAGAACATCCTCTGCATGGCGGCACCGGTATTGCTCATACTCGCTGGGCAACCCACGGTGAACCTTCAGAAGCTAACGCGCATCCGCATGTTTCTGAACACATTGTGGTGGTGCATAACGGCATCATCGAAAACCATGAACCGCTGCGTGAAGAGTTAAAAGCGCGTGGCTATACCTTCGTTTCTGAAACCGACACCGAAGTGATTGCCCATCTGGTGAACTGGGAGCTGAAACAAGGCGGTACTCTGCGTGAGGCAGTTCTGCGTGCTATCCCGCAACTGCGTGGTGCGTACGGTACAGTGATCATGGACTCCCGTCACCCGGATACCCTGCTGGCGGCACGTTCTGGTAGCCCGCTGGTGATTGGTCTGGGCATGGGCGAAAACTTTATCGCTTCTGACCAGCTGGCGTTGCTGCCGGTGACCCGTCGCTTTATCTTCCTTGAAGAGGGCGATATTGCGGAAATCACTCGCCGTTCGGTAAACATCTTCGATAAAACTGGCGCGGAAGTAAAACGTCAGGATATCGAATCCAATCTGCAATATGACGCGGGCGATAAAGGTATTTACCGCCACTATATGCAGAAAGAGATCTACGAACAGCCGAACGCGATCAAAAACACCCTTACCGGGCGCATCAGCCACGGTCAGGTAGATTTAAGCGAGCTGGGACCGAACGCCGACGAACTGCTGTCGAAGGTTGAGCATATTCAGATCCTCGCCTGCGGTACTTCTTACAACTCCGGTATGGTTTCCCGTTACTGGTTTGAATCGTTGGCAGGCATTCCGTGCGACGTTGAAATCGCCTCTGAATTCCGCTATCGCAAATCTGCTGTGCGTCGCAATAGCTTGATGATCACTCTGTCGCAGTCTGGCGAAACCGCGGATACCCTGGCGGGCCTGCGTCTGTCGAAAGATCTGGGTTACCTTGGTTCGCTGGCTATCTGTAACGTTCCGGGTTCTTCTCTGGTACGCGAATCTGATCTGGCGCTGATGACCAACGCCGGTACGGAAATCGGCGTGGCGTCTACTAAAGCATTCACCACCCAGTTAACTGTGCTGTTGATGCTGGTGGCGAAGCTGTCTCGCCTGAAAGGTCTGGATGCCTCCATTGAACATGACATCGTGCATGGTCTGCAGGCGCTGCCGAGCCGTATTGAGCAGATGCTGTCTCAGGACAAACGCATTGAAGCGCTGGCAGAAGATTTCTCTGACAAACATCACGCGCTGTTCCTGGGCCGTGGCGATCAGTACCCAATCGCGCTGGAAGGTGCATTGAAGCTGAAAGAGATCTCTTACATTCACGCTGAAGCCTACGCTGCTGGCGAACTGAAACACGGTCCGCTGGCGCTGATAGATGCCGATATGCCGGTTATCGTCGTTGCACCGAACAACGAATTGCTGGAAAAACTGAAATCCAACATTGAAGAAGTTCGCGCGCGTGGCGGTCAGTTGTATGTCTTCGCCGATCAGGATGCGGGTTTTGTGAGCAGTGACAACATGCACATCATTGAGATGCCGCATGTGGAAGAGGTGATTGCACCGATCTTCTACACCGTTCCGCTGCAACTACTGGCTTACCACGTTGCGCTGATCAAAGGCACCGACGTTGACCAGCCGCGTAACCTGGCAAAATCGGTAACGGTTGAGTAATATCTCTCGTTGATAGAAAAGGGCTGCCGACCGGCGGCCCTTTTTTTATAAGTGATATCAATAATTCCATTATTCATATACCCATTGATATAAATATATTCTGAATTATTGATAATGTCTGATAATAAACTTGATTTCTTGCTGTTTTAATAATATTTAAATAATAAATTTATATTTAAGATTGAGTAATTAATATTATTTTTAGATAAAACTATCTCATTGGTGTACTATGCCTGTGAATCAAAGCACACTTATTATTTTAAGTGATGATTCATGGTAAAGGATATATTATATCAATGGAGTTTTTATGAAGCGTAATATTATAGGCGGTGCATTCACTCTGGCATCTTTAATGCTGGCCGGACATGCACTGGCAGAAGATGGTGTTGTTCACTTCGTCGGTGAAATTGTCGACACTACTTGTGAAGTTACCTCCGATACAGCCGATCAAACCGTCCCACTGGGTAAAGTCAGTAAAAATGCTTTTTCAGGTGTAGGTAGTCTGGCGTCACCACAGCAGTTCAGTATTAAGCTTGAAAAGTGCCCGGCAACCTACACTCAGGCAGCCGTTCGTTTTGATGGTACAGAAGCGCCTGGCGGCGACGGCGACCTGAAAGTGGGTACGCCGCTTACAGCGGGCAACCCTGGCGATTTTACCGGTACAGGACAAGCGATTGCGGCAACGGGTGTCGGTATTCGTATTTTTAACCAGTCAGATAACTCGCAGGTTAAACTTTATAACGATTCTGCCTATACCGCTATCGACGCGGAAGGCAAGGCTGAAATGAAGTTTATTGCACGCTATGTGGCAACCAATGCAACCGTAACGGCGGGTACGGCGAACGCCGATTCACAATTTACTGTCGAATATAAGAAATAATTTATCAAGGGCCTTTTTATTCAGTTGGCTTTGGCCAGGGAGTCGTTATGTCCAGAAAAAGTTGTTTAATCAGGCTCTTTAAAACAACCGTTTCATGTAAGTTATTTACCGCGATTATACTCAGTGTTTTTTTAGTCCAACCAGCATTAACCTATGCAGGCGTTGTCATTGGTGGTACACGGGTAGTTTACTTAAGTAATAACCCAGATAAATCTATTTCTGTATTTAGCAAGGAAGAAAAAATTCCTTATCTCATCCAGGCATGGGTAGATCCGTTTAATAAAGAGGATAAAAGCAAAGCACCGTTTACCGTTATTCCTCCGGTATCACGATTAGAACCCGCGCAAGAAAAAGTATTACGTATTATTCACACCAAAGGTGTGTCATTGCCTGATGATCGCGAGTCAGTCTTCTGGCTAAATATTAAAAATATTCCGCCCTCTGCGAGCAACAAAGCGGCGAACTCACTGGAAATCGCAGTTAAAACGCGTATCAAGCTGTTCTGGCGACCGGCAAGCATTCGCCTGATTCCCGAAGATGCTGCACCGAAGGTGAAGTGGCACCGGGAAGGGCGAAACCTGATTGCAGAGAATCCCAACCCGATTCATATCAGTGTGATGGATGTCATCGTTGATGGTCATGATGTGCCCCTCAACATGATCCGTCCTTTTGAAACGCTCACGTTACCTTTACCTGCTAATTCTGCGGGAGGCCAAATGATCTGGCGATTTATTAATGATTACGGCGCAGTCAGTGACCCGATAAAAATGACGCTGTAAGCAAGGGAAAAGGATAGGCGTATTATGATGACGACCAGAATAAAGGTTGGCCTCACGGCAGGGACGTGTCTGATTTTCTCGCAAAGCCTGATGGCCGAGGTCAGTGTATTCAATCCGGCGCTTCTGGAAATCGACCATCAATCCGGAGTCGATATTCGCCAGTTTAATCGGGCAAACCTGATGCCCCCAGGTGTTTATAGCGTTGATATTTTTATCAACGGTAAAATGTTTGAACGTCAGGATGTGACCTTTGTTCAGGATAATCCCGATGCTGATTTACACGCCTGCTTTGTCGCTATTAAAAAAACGCTAACCACCTTTGGCGTAAAAGTTGATGCGCTGAAATCGCTCAATGATGTAGATGAAACAGTCTGTATTGATCCTGGGCCACGCATTGAAGGCTCATCATGGCAGTTCGACAGCGATAAACTGCAACTGAATATCTCCATTCCCCAAATCTATATGGATGCGATGGCTTATGATTACATCAGCCCCTCGCGTTGGGATGAGGGGATTAACGCGCTCACCATCAACTACGATTTTTCTGGTTCACATACTCTACGTTCGGATTATGGTTCACAAGAGACAGATACCAGTTATCTCAATTTGCGCAATGGACTGAATATTGGGCCGTGGCGATTACGCAATTACAGCACCTTAAATACGACCGATGGCAGTGCAGAATACAACTCTATAAGCACCTGGATACAACGTGATATAGCTGCGTTAAGAAGCCAGATTATGATAGGTGATACGTGGACGGCGAGCGATATCTTCGACAGTACGCAAATTCGTGGCGCACGCTTGTATACCGATAACGATATGTTGCCTGCCAGCCAAAACGGATTTGCCCCCGTAGTGCGTGGGATTGCAAAGTCTAACGCCACTGTCATTATTCGCCAGAATGGCTACGTGATTTATCAGTCAGCCGTTCCACAAGGTGCTTTTGAAATTACCGACCTCAACACCGCCAGTACAGGTGGTGATCTGGACGTAACCATCAAAGAAGAAGACGGTAGCGAACAACGATTTACTCAACCTTATGCGTCGTTAGCCATCCTCAAACGTGAAGGTCAAACTGATGTTGATGTCAGTGTGGGAGAATTACGCGATGAAGATGGCTTTACCCCTGACGTTATTCAGGCTCAGATCCTTCATGGTTTTCCCTACGGTTTCACCTTGTATGGAGGTATGCAGGCTGCTGAAAAGTATGGTTCTGCCGCTTTGGGTGTCGGTAAAGATCTTGGCGCATTGGGCGCAATTTCTTTCGATGTGACACATGCTCGCGCGAAATTTAGCCATGATGATACGGAAACCGGTCAGTCTTATCGCTTCCTGTACTCGAAACGCTTTGACGATACGGATACCAGCTTGCGCCTGGTTGGCTATCGTTACTCCACCGAAGGTTATTATACCCTCAATGAATGGGCGTCCCGGCGTAATAATCCTGAAGATTTCTGGGAAACCGGTAACCGCCGCAGCCGTGTGGAGGGAACGTTAACGCAATCACTGGGCAGAGATTATGGCAACTTATATCTGACATTAAGTCGCCAGCAGTACTGGCATACCGATGATGTTGAACGATTAATGCAATTTGGCTACAGCAGTAGCTGGAAGCGTCTCTCGTGGAACGTCTCCTGGAGTTATTCCAATACTGCCCGGCAGGGGACGGGGAACAACCATGCCAGTGATAACACCAGTGAGCAGATCTACATGCTCTCTTTATCTGTTCCTTTATCGGGCTGGTGGGGGAATAGTTATGCCACCTATTCTGTTTCACAAAACGATAATTCCGGTAGCTCACATCAACTTGGACTCAGCGGTACGGCGCTGGAAAGAAATAACCTTTCCTGGAATTTAATGCAGTCCTATAACAGCCATGATGATGAGGTTGGCGGTAATATGTCCCTGACCTATGATGGCACTTATGGCACGGTGAACGGCAGCTATAACTACAGCCAAAATTCTCAGAGGCTGAATTATGGTATCAGAGGGGGAATTCTGGCTCACAGCGAAGGCGTAACGTTAAGCCAGGAGTTGGGTGAAACCATAGCTCTTGTTAAAGCACCAGGGGCTGCCGGGTTAGAAATAGACAATATGCGTGGTGCTGCGACGGACTGGCGTGGTTATACGGTCAAGACACAGCTAAACCCTTATGATGAAAACCGGGTAGCAATCAGCGATAACTATTTCTCGAAGTCGAATATAGAACTTGATAATACCGTCGTTACGATGGTTCCCACCCGTGGCGCGGTGGTTAAAGCAGAATTTGTTACCCACGTGGGCTATCGCGTACTCTTCAAAGTGGTGAATGCAAAAGGTAAGCCAGCACCTTTTGGCGCTATTGCTGCCGCACAAAATACAAGCTCTGCTGATTCAGGGATTGTCGGTGACCTGGGGGAGCTTTATCTCTCTGGCCTTCCTGAAAAGGGGCAAGTGATGCTCTCCTGGGGGGAAAATGCCGCCACTACATGCACCTTCGATTATTCACTTTCAATACCAGAAAGTGAAAGCGGCTTAATTGAACAAGGTGTGACATGTCATTAAAAGGATTTTTATGAACAAGTATATTATACAGTGGTGCTTTACTGTTTTTATCTTCTCCTTTAGTGGTGCAACATTTGCGGCCCCAAAAGGTATCTGCACCTCAGATAATGGGGCCTTTCATAGCACACTTGATTTTTCCGGCTATCTGATTACGGCAGACGAGAACAGAGTGGGAGAGACCTTTAATAAAACCGTGACAAATGGGGACTCTTATCCTGCTCACTGCCATTGTGATACAGGGAAAGTGGGGGAGTTTCCTTATATTTACTATACAGCGAGAATAAACGAGGCCTTAAGTTATGCGGGTGTTCGTTCTAATGTAAACTACTTTAATTTGAATCCTAATCTGGATGTTGGAATATCGATAGACCTTCTCGGTGTAGGATACATTAATGCACCTTTTGAATACCATGCTAACAGGCCTACTGGAGGTTCATATAAATGTAGTCGCACGGACCCATTAAGTATTTCCAGTGGTGCAAAAGCAATAATTTATTTTTATATTAAGAAGACTTTTGCTGGAAAGTTAATTATTCCTGAAACTCTCGTGGCAAAATTGTACGGAACTATAAGCCGTGACACTCCGGTTGATTACTCACAACCTATGGCGGATGTTTATATTCGTGGCGATATCACTGCACCGCAAAGCTGTGAAATTAACAGTTTAAGACCCATTAATTTTGATTTTAAAGAAATTCCTGCAGCAGATTTTTCTTCGGTAGCTGGAAGTACCGTGACAACGCATAAAATTACCAAAACCGTCACCATTGAGTGTGAAAATTTAGGAATACTAAATACTGATGATATAAGTACCTCTTTTTATGCTACCGAACCCAGTACTGACAACTCAATGGTCGTGACATCAAACCCGAACGTTGGGATAAAAATTTATGATAAAAATAATAAGGAAATCAACGTTAACGGTGGTGAACTGCCGACAGATATGGGTAAATCAAACGTCTTTGGTGAAAAAGCCGGTAGCGTCACTTTTTCTGCTGCTCCTGCAAGCCTCACGGGGGCTCGCCCCGCGCCAGGAACATTTACCGCGACTGCAACGATAACAATTGAGATTGTACGCTAAACGAACTGACAGCGGTGTTCCTCACACCGTTGTCATCTTACGCATTTTTGTCCGCGAGTTTTCACTTTGCATGACAAAAAGATGACACTACTTTTCTTTTTCTTAGTCAATAAAATCAAAAAGTTAATTAATAATTCTGATTTGTCATAAAACTGTCATAAACCTTACATATAACTGTCACCTGTTTGTCCTATTTTGCTTCTCGTAGCCAACAAACAATGCTTTATGAATCCTCCCAGGAGACATTATGAAAGTTATGCGTACCACTGTCGCAACTGTTGTCGCCGCGACCTTATCGATGAGTGCTTTCTCTGTGTTTGCAGAAGCAAGCCTGACAGGCGCAGGTGCAACCTTCCCTGCGCCGGTGTATGCCAAATGGGCTGACACTTACCAGAAAGAAACCGGTAATAAAGTTAACTACCAGGGTATCGGTTCTTCCGGCGGCGTAAAACAGATTATCGCCAACACCGTTGATTTCGGTGCTTCTGACGCGCCACTGTCTGACGAAAAACTGGCTCAGGAAGGTCTGTTCCAGTTCCCGACCGTAATTGGCGGCGTGGTGCTAGCGGTCAACATTCCGGGGCTAAAATCTGGCGAACTGGTGCTGGATGGTAAAACGCTCGGTGACATCTACCTGGGCAAAATCAAAAAGTGGGATGATGAAGCCATCGCCAAACTGAATCCGGGTCTGAAACTGCCTTCACAGAACATTGCTGTCGTGCGCCGCGCAGATGGTTCCGGCACTTCTTTCGTCTTCACCAGCTACCTGGCGAAAGTGAACGAAGAGTGGAAAAACAACGTTGGTACTGGCTCTACCGTAAAATGGCCGATCGGTCTGGGTGGTAAAGGTAACGACGGTATTGCCGCGTTCGTTCAGCGTCTGCCGGGTGCAATTGGCTACGTTGAATATGCTTACGCTAAGCAGAACAACCTGGCGTACACCAAACTGATCTCCGCTGATGGTAAACCGGTTAGTCCGACCGAAGAAAACTTCGCCAATGCGGCAAAAGGTGCAGACTGGAGCAAAACGTTCGCTCAGGATCTGACTAACCAGAAAGGCGAAGATGCGTGGCCTATCACCTCTACCACGTTCATTCTGGTCCACAAAGATCAGAAGAAACCAGAGCAAGGCGCAGAAGTGCTGAAGTTCTTCGACTGGGCGTACAAAACCGGGGCTAAACAGGCGAACGACCTGGATTATGCCAGCCTGCCGGATAGCGTAGTTGAACAGGTTCGCGCTGCGTGGAAGACCAATATTAAAGACAGTAGCGGCAAGCCGCTGTACTAATAAAATTCAGGCCGGGTACGGTGTTTTACGCCGCATCCGGCATTACAAAATGACTTTGTAAACGCGTTTAACTGAAGAGTAACTTATGGCTGCAACCAAGCCTGCTTTTAACCCACCGGGTAAAAAGGGCGACATAATTTTCAGCGTGCTGGTAAAACTGGCGGCGCTGATTGTGCTATTGATGTTGGGTGGCATTATTGTCTCTCTGATCATCTCATCCTGGCCGAGCATTCAGAAATTTGGTCTGGCTTTCCTGTGGACCAAAGAGTGGGATGCGCCGAACGATATCTACGGGGCGCTGGTGCCGATCTACGGTACGCTGGTGACCTCGTTTATCGCGCTGCTGATCGCCGTTCCAGTGAGTTTCGGTATCGCCCTGTTCCTGACCGAGCTTGCGCCTGGCTGGCTGAAGCGCCCACTGGGTATCGCCATTGAGCTGCTGGCAGCCATTCCAAGTATCGTGTACGGCATGTGGGGGCTGTTTATCTTCGCGCCACTGTTCGCCGTTTATTTCCAGGAGCCGGTCGGCAATATCATGTCGAATATCCCGATTGTCGGCGCGCTGTTCTCCGGCCCGGCCTTTGGTATCGGTATCCTCGCGGCAGGCGTGATCCTCGCCATCATGATTATTCCGTACATTGCAGCGGTAATGCGCGATGTGTTCGAACAAACCCCGGTGATGATGAAAGAGTCGGCCTACGGTATTGGCTGCACCACCTGGGAAGTTATCTGGCGTATCGTTCTTCCGTTCACCAAAAATGGTGTTATCGGCGGCATTATGTTGGGGCTGGGGCGCGCGCTCGGTGAAACCATGGCGGTGACCTTTATCATTGGTAACACCTACCAGCTCGACAGCGCCTCGCTGTATATGCCGGGCAACAGTATCACCTCTGCGCTGGCCAACGAATTTGCGGAAGCGGAATCCGGTCTGCACGTTGCTGCACTGATGGAACTGGGCCTGATCCTGTTTGTGATTACCTTCATCGTCCTCGCCGCATCGAAGTTTATGATTATGCGCCTGGCTAAGAATGAGGGGGCACGCTAATGGCTATGGTTGAAATGCAAACCACTGCGGCACTGGCTGAATCCCGCCGCAAAATGCAGGCGCGTCGCCGCCTCAAAAACCGTATTGCGCTGACGCTCTCAATGGCGACGATGGCCTTCGGTCTGTTCTGGCTGATCTGGATTTTAATGTCCACCATCACTCGCGGTATCGACGGTATGTCGCTGGCGCTGTTCACCGAAATGACGCCACCACCCAATACGGAAGGCGGTGGTCTGGCGAACGCCCTGGCGGGTAGCGGCCTGTTAATTTTGTGGGCTACCGTATTCGGTACGCCGCTGGGCATTATGGCGGGGATTTACCTGGCTGAATATGGTCGTAAATCCTGGCTGGCAGAAGTGATTCGCTTTATTAACGACATTCTGCTCTCTGCGCCGTCGATTGTGGTTGGTCTGTTTGTTTACACCATTGTGGTGGCGCAGATGGAGCACTTCTCCGGCTGGGCGGGCGTGATTGCGCTGGCGCTGTTGCAGGTGCCGATTGTTATCCGCACCACCGAGAACATGCTGAAACTGGTGCCAGACAGCCTGCGTGAAGCGGCTTATGCGCTGGGTACACCGAAGTGGAAGATGATCGCCGCGATCACGCTGAAAGCGTCGGTGTCCGGGATTATGACCGGTATCCTGCTGGCGATTGCCCGTATTGCCGGTGAAACCGCGCCGCTGCTGTTTACCGCGCTCTCCAACCAGTTCTGGAGCACGGACATGATGCAGCCGATCGCCAACCTGCCGGTGACGATCTTTAAGTTTGCGATGAGCCCGTTTGCGGAATGGCAGCAACTGGCCTGGGCCGGGGTGTTGATCATTACCCTGTGCGTCCTGCTGCTGAACATTCTGGCGCGCGTTGTATTTGCGAAGAATAAACACGGTTAACACTTTGCCGGATGCGGCGTGAACGCCTTATCCGGCCTACGGTAAGCCTGATTCGCGAAGTGCATCAGGCACGATGAGGAAAAGATTGCAATGAGTATGGTTGAAACTGCCCCGAGTAAAATTCAGGTTCGTAATTTGAACTTCTACTACGGCAAATTCCATGCCCTGAAAAACATCAACCTGGATATCGCTAAAAACCAGGTAACGGCGTTTATCGGGCCGTCCGGCTGCGGTAAATCGACGCTGCTGCGTACCTTCAACAAAATGTTTGAACTGTACCCGGAGCAGCGTGCGGAAGGTGAAATTCTGCTTGATGGCGACAACATCCTGACCAACTCTCAGGATATCGCCCTGCTGCGTGCGAAAGTGGGCATGGTGTTCCAGAAACCGACGCCGTTCCCGATGTCCATCTACGACAACATCGCCTTTGGCGTTCGTCTGTTTGAGAAGCTCTCCCGTGCCGACATGGACGAGCGCGTGCAGTGGGCATTGACCAAAGCCGCATTGTGGAACGAAACCAAAGATAAATTGCACCAGAGCGGTTACTCTCTCTCTGGTGGTCAGCAACAGCGTCTGTGCATTGCGCGTGGTATCGCCATTCGCCCGGAAGTGCTGCTGCTCGACGAACCGTGTTCGGCGCTCGACCCCATCTCCACCGGGCGTATTGAAGAGCTGATCACCGAACTGAAGCAGGATTACACCGTGGTGATCGTCACCCACAACATGCAGCAGGCTGCGCGTTGTTCCGACCACACGGCGTTTATGTACCTGGGCGAATTGATTGAGTTCAGCAACACGGACGATCTGTTCACCAAGCCAGCGAAGAAACAAACAGAAGACTACATCACCGGTCGTTACGGTTGATTCAGGAGTGCGTTATGGACAGTCTCAATCTTAATAAACATATTTCCGGCCAGTTCAACGCCGAACTGGAAAGTATCCGCACGCAGGTGATGACCATGGGCGGCATGGTGGAGCAGCAGCTTTCTGATGCAATCACCGCGATGCATAACCAGGACAGCGATCTGGCGAAGCGCGTCATCGAAGGCGACAAGAACGTCAACATGATGGAAGTGGCGATCGATGAAGCTTGCGTGCGCATTATCGCCAAACGTCAGCCGACGGCGAGCGACCTGCGTCTGGTTATGGTGATCAGTAAAACCATTGCCGAGCTGGAGCGTATTGGCGACGTGGCGGACAAAATCTGCCGTACTGCGCTGGAGAAATTCTCCCAGCAGCATCAGCCGTTGCTGGTAAGTCTGGAGTCGCTGGGCCGTCATACCATCCAGATGCTGCACGACGTGCTGGACGCGTTCGCGCGGATGGACATTGACGAAGCGGTACGTATTTATCGGGAAGATAAAAAAGTCGATCAGGAGTACGAAGGTATTGTTCGTCAACTGATGACCTACATGATGGAAGATTCGCGCACCATTCCGAGCGTACTTACCGCGCTATTCTGTGCGCGTTCAATCGAACGTATCGGCGACCGCTGCCAGAATATTTGTGAGTTTATCTTCTACTACGTGAAGGGGCAGGATTTCCGTCATGTAGGCGGTGATGAGCTGGATAAACTGCTGGCCGGAAAAGACCCGAAAGAGTAACGCTAACAGTAGGTCAGATAAGGCTTTTACGCCGAATCTGGCAATCAGCCCGGTCATACATAGCTACCGGGCTGATAAACTTTCTCCCTGAAATATTGCCACACAAACTCACCTCGAAACTCTCCCCAGTGCAATGCAAATATATTATTTCATTTGAATTATTTTACTTTTAATGTAGTGCCCCGTTATAAAATTTTTTTTGTTATTCCTTTCATTTATATCGTTACCCGCACAGAAAATGGAAAAGAAAACAAAAAACCAGGGTAAAAGCCCTATATCGGAACATAAAAAATGAGCGATTTTTTACAGTATTCATAGGTGGTTTAGTCATAATCGTATCAAAACAACACCAAAGTGTTCTTTTTTATACAAAACGGTTATGTATTGTGAGCGGGCGAATAAATATTGTGTTCAGGAGAAATGATTATGGCTATATCATCATATAGTACAGTTACAGATAAATTTGCTACTCTGACTAAAATGCCAGATGAAAATCTGAATGAAAAAAATAGAACGCAAAAATATTCAGGAAAAATTGGTTTGTCTCTTGATGATGTGGGTAAGTATTCAGTAACTCATAAAGATATAACAAACATTTTAGCTGGTGATAGTCAATCTTTTCTTAAACGAAGTCTTTGGGAGTTTATACTCGATCTTTTTCCCATGTCTCATATTAAGGAGGCTAAACAAGCCATTGTAGATTTTGTGACGAAAACTGATGATAAAGTTGAGATGTTTAATAGAGTTAAATCTCTCGCCGATCAAGATCAACAATGGCGCTTTAATACGACTACAGAATTTACTGTAGATGAAAATAAAGACATTATTGTTAGTAGAGTATTTAATATAAATATTAATGCGCAAGATTATCATAATGATGCTGAAAAAAACACAATGCGTTCTTTATTTTCTGAAGAACTCAGCTTGGATATTTATAAGCATGATATTCATTTTGATCAGAAGGCTTTTCAATCAGGGATGCTGAAAATACAGTTCCCAAATGATAATGAAAAGCTTAGCGTATATTTAAAAAATAAAATCCCCTTTGAAAATATCACAATCGATTTATCTGCGCTGGAAAAAGAAGCCCTGGCATCTCTAAAATATTGTAACTTTAAAAAAGTGACATTCACTGGTGCTATATCTTACGAAAATCTTAATGGTTCAGTATTTGGAAATCGTTTTTTTGAGGACTGTATTTTCGAGAATGTGTCACTTGTTAGCTCCAGGTATCGAGTAAAACCAAATAATGAAATACCTATTTACGGCGTGTTTAAAGAGTGTTTTCTGTATCGATGTGAAATAAAAAATTTTAACATAGACACATCAAAAATATACTCTGTAAATCAAGATCCCAATGTGGGTAAGCCAGTTGGTGCATATCTGTTTATGCAGTCATTTGTATATGAATGTACTCTTCTGAATGGAATGTGTAAAAATGCAAGTATTATTGCAAGCAGTTTGTTATGTTGTAAAATAGCAAAGCTTAATGGTGCTGAAATGGATTTCATAGGGACTTCGTTTTATCACAAATATAGATGTGAATTAAAATATGATAATCATTTTTATATGTGTGATTTTAGCTCCTCTGATATGACATGCAAACGAAATGGAATTCGCAAAGATTTACTGGATTTTGATCCCAGAGAATATTTCAAAAAGGATGGAGGTAAACTTAATCTGGATAAACACATTTCAAACCTTATCTACGTTAATATTTTTCCTAATATGAGTGGTGGTCGTTATATAAATGATAAATACGTTGCTGGTGATATAGAAAAATATTTAAAACTTAGTAATTGCAATTTACTTGAAACTTGTTTGGGCGAGTCAATCAATGGAATTACCTTGAATGATTGTGCTATTGATCATTTAACCACTTGGTTAAGTGGTAATCTTGCTGCGAACACCCAGATTAGAATTCCTGTTTATATGGACATGAAAGGAGCTATAGCTGAAAATGGCATTTCAGATTTCATGAAAAATTTAATGGAAATTAATTCATGGGTAGAAGAATTTAATAATCATGGCAAGGATGCGGAAAGTCATTACCAAAAGGAACTATTATATTTACAATCTTTGTTGGTCAAACTGGGGCGCTTCAATCTTGATGATGAAGGAAAAAAATATCAACTTAATGGTGAAGCTATCCAGTATATTATATTAAAAGTTTTGTACAATATAGAAAAAGATATAGCCAATGAAATAGATATTGATAAAGTGAATTTCATGCATAAGCTCTATACTGGATTCTTTTGGCAAAGACCTTACGATCAACGTAACTATTTAAAAATAAATCGTTCTGCTATTTCAAACAGCAAAACATTTCACTTCCACTTTGATTTTAATGATTTGCGGGATATTTACAAAGACTATAATAATAATCATGAAGATGATAATTTTGATAAAATGCAAAAGATTTTTTTAGCATTGAATGAATTTAAGGAAAGAACGGAAATAAATTACAGGGATTATAGGAATGTATCAAAATATGTAGATGATAAAGTCGATTTATTCTCTAGCATTGAGCAATATTTACGGTGGATAATTGAGAAAAATAATGACTATAATAAGGAGAATTATGGAGATATAAAAGACAAATATGCCAAACTTATGGTTGAAAGAAATGACTTAGTCGACACTAAGGATCAATTGATTAAAGAGGTTTTTTACTTAAATAATAAAGACAATAAAGATAAAAAATATGCTGACAGAATTAATGAGATTAAGGGAATAATAAAGACAATAGATGAAAAAGTACCAAATATAAGTAAAGAGATTCTACATCTTAAGGATGAAACAGAGAGATTGGAGAAAGAGTATGAACAAGAAAATACACTTAATGATGTAGTTCAAAATATCAGGAGTTGGCTAAAAGAAAATCAAAATATGGTGAAAGCTATTAAGAAAATTGATACTGAATAACATGGCGAATAAATAAACGGATCAAGTCGTTCCTGTGACAATGAGGTTATACAAAAAGACGCTTACTCATCAGAAATCTGGTATGCTTTAATTAAACCAGTGTCGCTGATGTGTAAGCGTTGACGTTGGGAGACGATTAAATGGTTATACCACTCCTACGCCTTTTCCAGACGGCGTATAAGAGTGCAACATGTTGAGTTTTCCGAGTGAATGGTGCATTTTACTAACCGAGCCATTTGAATCAACCAACGCAATAAAAAAGACTGGAATAATAAGCCTGTATTTATTATTCATCGCAATCGCACTCTACGGTTTTATCCTGCAGAAATGAGACTACTTCCAGCGGTTGTGGATTATCCCTGGGCGATAGTCATAGTCTGGTGTCAGGATTCACAAATGACCTGTTACCTGACATGGATATAAACACAACATAGAGTGCGGTAGTTAATCTGAATCATCTATTTTTCGGCTACACAGCACAAAACAACATTATTGATTCTTTATAAGAGAGAATCTCTCCATCATTTTTATATAAATCATTATTAAGAAAATCCAGAAGCTCTTGCCTTACACTATAAATATTGGCTTTTTGGTCAACCAACGACAGTAATATATCCTTGATACATTTTAATTTTATATCTCTATCAGATATTGTATTAAGTGTGAAGATGATATTACGTTTATTAGAACTGGAGAACCAATATTTTAGAGTATTATTCGTCCACTTTGTTGGTGTCTTAATTAGTTGTGCTGTTGTTGTTTTTACATTGTTAAACGTAGAACCGCTAAAATTTGTCCCGACGCACGAAATGAAATTCATTTCTGAATTGTCAAAATTGCAATTCTTTATCTCACACATATCAAAATTAATATCATGAAATGTCGAACATTTCATGTTTGCATGTGAAAATAAACATGCAATAAACGTTATATATTGCAAATTGGAATGACAAAAAGATTTATTTTTAAAATCAAAGGAACAGGTTTTTTTGACTTTGAAGTTGTTATTATATCTGCAATGTAAAGAAATCATGTTTTTTATTAACTGATAACACCACTGTGATGATTCTGGTAATTCATTGGTGTATAAAAGGACGTTTTCATCGAATATAACCTGTGCATTATGGTTATTTATTGAAGATATATGGAAGCTATCATTTGTTAAAGCTATGGTTGTGCTAAAATTATGATGGTGATCATAGCTCATGAAATCAAATGTAACAATGTCGTTGTTTCCTTTCCTTTCTTTTCTTTGTGATATGCGTTTAAAAAAGAAATATTTTCGATCTGTTCATCAGTTAATGTAAATGGCATTTCGTCATCAAAGAAAGCATAATCGGCATTTGGGACTGGAATATTTTCAATTGAGCATAGTTTTAATAAAAAAATATGAAAACAATGGAACTTATTTTTGTCAATAAGAGAACTTAATCTCTGTTGTATCTTCTGTAGTTGTCCTTTGGGAAGTAAATGCTGTAAATTTGAAAAAGAGCCATCTAAAACATATTTGTATGTAAAAAGGTCATCTCTTGGACCATTTATTAAAAAATCGTCAGACAATTTAGAAAAACGATTGAGATGACATAAATATTCCATTTGCTCCATGTCTATATACTTATGGGGAACTGCGTGGTTTGGTGGTGTGCCAATAAGATTATCCATAAATCACCTTGATAAAATTTAATAAAATCTATTTATTTTAACCTCGACAATAAAAGCGGCTATAAAAAAACGCTCATTTTCTGTTGCTGCGGTTAACCCGTGGAATGTACCGTTAACCCCCAAAAAATTGCAAATCCAGGGTGAACACCCTGGGTTAAAATGGAAATAATGAGCTATTTTTTACAGTATTCACCGGTAATATAAGTAACACTTGTTGCTAACCTAACTAGCAGTACAGTTAATTAACAACATAGAAGTTATTGTTTTTCAAACAACTCAATATTGCACGCCGGAGGATTTATGGTCGCTAAATTAAAACCAGATGTTTTTGTTAATACTAATCCTTTTTTAGATGCAATGTATAAGGAGAGGCTTAGTCATAAAGGCTATTCTGATAAAATTGCTTTAAGTATTAATGATAAGAAATATAATGTAAACTCTAAGGATATTGAAAATATTCTTGATGGCAAAGGGGATTTATTTAAAAAACGTACACTGTGGG
This sequence comes from Escherichia sp. WS3063, assembly GCF_046486595.1. Classification (NCBI taxonomy): domain Bacteria; kingdom Pseudomonadati; phylum Pseudomonadota; class Gammaproteobacteria; order Enterobacterales; family Enterobacteriaceae; genus Escherichia; species Escherichia sp. WS3063. The sequence goes on along the minus strand of NZ_JBJQKY010000012.1, from coordinate 87,244 downwards.
AGTTTGTTCGCGATCTTTTTCCTGGATCTCATATTAAAGAAGTCAAAGGTTTAATTTACGAATTTGTCACGAAAGTTGATAATAAAGCCGAGGTGTTCGATAAGATTAAATCTCTGGCAAAAAAAGAACAACAATGGCGATTTAGTACTAAGACAGACTTTACCACAAATGAAAATAATGAAGTTATTGTGAGTAGATCCTTTAATCTCTACACGGGGGCTACTTCGAATGATAACGAAAAAAAACAGGTTTCTTCAGAGAGATTAACGCTTGATAATTATATTGATGATTTACATTTTGATAATTCTCCCTTGAAGAGATTTACGTTTGATGATTATGCTGTAAAACTTACGACACTGATTAAAAATAAAATTCCTATTATTAATACAACAATCAATTTATCATCGTTGTCTAAGGATGTTTTAAATTCATTAAAATATTGTAGTTTTAAAAATGTAATTTTTTCAGGAGTGATAAACAGCCCTAACCTTGAAGGTCCGGTTTTTGAAAATTGTTATTTCGAGGATTGTAAATTCAACAACATACAGCTTTATGAGACTAATGATGATACTGTGGGGTCAGGAAATAAAAAACCAATAAAAGGTATGTTTAAAGGTTGTTTTATTTCTAAATGCAAAATTGAAAATTATAGATGTGAGACGTCTAAAATCTACACCGTTACACAACCTGATAGTATTCAAGAAAAATTAGGTTCTTATCTCTTTATGCAGTCTTTCGTTCAGGATTGTATAATTCAGGGAGGACGTTGTCCTGGTTCGAGTATACTTCTGAGTCATTTTTATAACTGTACGATAGCGAAACTTGATGCTCATGGGATGGATTTTTTGGCAAACGCATTCAATAAGTCTGGTGATAACGAAACCAGGGCGCAGGATCAGGGAACTGTGTTTGATTGTTGTAATTTGAATAGTATTAAAATGAACTGTGGTCTTGGTAATGTGAGTTCAGATGAATATAAGTTTAACCCCGAAGAGTATTTTTCTGATTACATTGAAAGAAGATCGAGAAATCTTAAGTTGGATGATAATTTTTCTAACTGCGTAGAGAATATCGAGAAGGCTGTTACAACTTCATTTAGCAAGGAAAATTCAGAGAATGATAATATCTCCTTTAATTGTTGTGATTTGAGGAGGGCCAATTTAGACAATTATTACAGAGATGATTTGTGCAAAGACTGTTCTATTGATCCAGATTCAATTTATTTAGAAGATGGTGTTACACCGATAAAATATATTTATATGAATCTGGACGGAGCTATAAGTAAAGACCAAATACCTAATTTCTTAAAAAAGGTAAGTGCTATCAATAGCGATGTAAAAGATTTTTATAATACTGAGCTAAGGATTAAGGAAGAATATAATAACGCATTTTCAGATTTAGAGTCGTTTTTGTCTACACTTTATGTTGAAAATAAATCGTACAAAGAGAAATATCATTTTAATAACGGTAGGGCTGAGTTTTTTATTTTCAAAGATATGCAGTATAAAGCACAAAATATCATTACTAATATGATAGAAAGTGACCGAATTAAGTTTATTGAATCTATCATAAAAAAAATCATTCCACCGGCAGATGTAAAAATGCCTACTAAAGATTCAGACAAATTTATTCGACAAAAACAGCATGAGTCTCATAACCAATTTGATATTGATTATAAATTGAATTATGGTGACCTTGTCCCCCTTTTTGACGGTGTTGAAGAAAAACAAATTGAAGCGCTAAAAATCCAACTTGAAAATATAAAAAATTTCAAAGCATATTACGACTCAGAACTCAATAAGTTTGCTTCCGATTTTCGAAATTTTTCCGGTGCATTTGCAATTAACTGGGAAGATTTACTAAAAAACTATCAGGAAATAAGAGATTCCATTAAAGATTACGATGACTTATTGCGAGAAATTAAAGAGTTAACCATAAGTCGGGATAAATCATTAGAGGAGAAAAGTACTTTATTTGATAACAAAAGGGACAAGTGGAATAGTCAAGAAGTACAGGATGAAGTAAAGGCATTAAATAAGAAGATTGCTGACTGTGACAATGAGATACGTTCTAATCTTAATATTGTTCAAAATTTTAGACGCGAGAATCAATATAAAGCTAATAAAAAAATCAGCAACGCGATGCTTAATATTCTGGATTGGTTCGAACGGTATCCCGATATTGTGAAAAATATAACCCAGGCTTAACCATACAGAGGGTGAGCGACTGGACGATTAACGACATAAATTATTTACAGGGAATAGACGCTTACTCATCAGACACCTGGTATTTTTTATCTCAAACCAGCGTGACTGATGTGTAAGCGTTGAAGTAAGGAGGCGATTATCGCGTTATATTCCAGCCGCGTGCCTTCCAGAGTGCAGGCAGCTGCGCCAGCTCGGTAAATGTGGTGACTTTCGGGTGAACGATCGGTTTATTGTGCGGGTCAGCGCAGAAGTAAAATACTTCCATTCCGGCATCTATCCCTGATTGCGCACCGGCGCTGGAGTCATCGACCAGAATGCAGTTTTCAACGTTCACATTCATCGCTTTTGCCGCATGGAACATTAACGCCGGGTCGGGCTTCCAACGCTGGATATCGTAGCCGCTGAACAGTTTTTCCGGGAAGTAGTGCAGCATCTTGAGCTTACCCAGCGAATGCTGCATTTTGTTGATCGGACCGTTAGAGACGACGCACATCGGCACGTTAATGCTCGCCAGCAATTCGTTCGCTCCTGCGATGTCCTCAAGTTCGGTATCAAACAGACGCGCCACTTCTGCGCGGTAAACGTGCTCGGCATCGGCCTGGATCATCGTCACGCCCTGTTCTTTACTGATGATGTCGATGATTTCGTAGAGTTTTACGCCTTTAAAACGGGTAAAAATCTCCTCCAGGTCAACGTGAATGCCAAATTCCCTGAACATCGTGACATAGGCGCGAGAGCAAATGACCTCGCTATCGACCAGCGTACCGTCGCAGTCGAAAAATACCGCTTCTATCTGGGACATGTCTTTCCTTTATCGTTAGTTTAACGTTTTCGTCATGCCAATTCGCATGACGCAATCGTTGCCGTATAAGCAAATACAATGAAAAAAAGTTATCTTCAGCCGTCCATATTGTCTCATTTTGGTATACGATAGCGACGGATTTTCCCTCCTTGTTCGGAAATAGATAATGAGTCAACAACACACAACCCAGGCTTCTGGCCAGGGGATGCTGGAACGCGTGTTTAAACTGCGCGAACATGGCACGACGGCACGGACCGAAGTGATCGCCGGTTTTACCACCTTCCTGACGATGGTTTACATCGTTTTTGTTAACCCGCAAATTCTTGGCGTTGCTGGCATGGATACCAGCGCCGTCTTCGTCACTACCTGTCTGATTGCTGCATTCGGCAGTATTATGATGGGACTGTTTGCTAACCTGCCAGTTGCACTGGCACCCGCTATGGGCCTGAATGCGTTCTTCGCTTTTGTGGTTGTGCAGGCGATGGGCTTGCCGTGGCAAGTCGGGATGGGCGCAATCTTCTGGGGCGCGATTGGTCTGCTGTTACTGACGATTTTCCGCGTTCGCTACTGGATGATTGCCAACATTCCGGTGAGTCTGCGTGTGGGCATTACCAGCGGTATCGGTCTGTTTATTGGCATGATGGGGCTGAAAAACGCAGGTGTGATTGTCGCTAACCCGGAAACGCTGGTGAGCATCGGTAATCTGACTTCTCACAGCGTACTTCTGGGTATCCTCGGCTTCTTCATCATTGCTATTCTGGCCTCGCGCAACATTCACGCGGCGGTGTTGGTTTCTATCGTGGTGACGACGCTGCTGGGCTGGATGCTGGGTGATGTGCACTACAACGGCATCGTTTCTGCGCCGCCGAGCGTAATGACAGTCGTGGGTCATGTAGATTTAGCCGGGTCGTTTAACCTCGGGCTGGCAGGGGTGATTTTCTCTTTCATGCTGGTCAACTTGTTTGACTCCTCCGGTACGCTGATTGGCGTGACCGATAAAGCAGGTCTGGCTGATGAGAAAGGTAAATTCCCGCGCATGAAGCAGGCGCTGTATGTCGACAGTATCTCTTCGGTGACCGGTTCGTTTATTGGTACTTCTTCTGTTACGGCGTATATTGAATCTTCTTCCGGCGTTTCCGTTGGCGGTCGTACCGGTCTGACGGCAGTGGTTGTTGGTCTGCTGTTCCTGCTGGTTATCTTCCTGTCGCCGCTGGCAGGGATGGTGCCAGGCTACGCTGCAGCTGGTGCGCTGATTTACGTTGGCGTGTTGATGACCTCAAGTCTTGCTCGCGTGAACTGGCAGGATCTTACTGAATCTGTTCCGGCGTTTATTACCGCTGTGATGATGCCGTTCAGCTTCTCGATTACTGAAGGTATCGCGCTGGGCTTTATCTCCTACTGCGTGATGAAGATTGGTACCGGACGTCTGCGTGACCTTAGCCTGTGCGTAATCATCGTTGCGCTGCTGTTTATCCTGAAGATTGTGTTTATCGACGCTCACTAAAATCGATAGCGCGTTAAAAACCCGCCATGCATGATTGCTGGCGGGTTTTTATTTAGATCTTAACTCGCTGAATAAACTCACCAAATGCGGTCAATTGCCCGGTCAGGTGGTCCAGCGTACCCTGATCAATCACTTCCCCGGTTTGCGGATCAACTTTGTTCTGAATCACGCCGCCCATAAATTCCGGCTTGTTCATCACCATTGCATCGAGGAAAACCAGAATCTGGCGCAGGTGATACTGACAGCGCGCGCCGCCAATCACGCCCATTGAGCTGGTCTGAATCAACACCGGTTTACCGGCCAGAGGTTGATCCGGCAGGCGGGAAAGCCAGTCGATGGCATTTTTCAGCCCACCCGGTACCGAGTAGTTATATTCCGGCGTGACGATCACCACACCGTCAGCCTGACGGATCTGTTCCGCCAGAGCTTCAACCGTTGCTGGAAAACCGTCTTCCTGCTGTATGTCAGCGTCATACAAGGGAATGTCGGCAATGGAAGGTAACGCATTGACTTCCATGCTCGCCGGAGCAATTTTCGGCAGGGTACGTGCAACCATGCCATTAAATGAGCCTTTGCGCAGGCTCCCCAGTAACGTAACCACCTGCAATTTTTCAGACATGATGACTCCTGTGGTTGTCTATCAATTTGGCGAAAAAGCCTTCACGGTAGAGAGCTGGGCAAAACGCATCATCCGGCTGGTAGGATTGTTGGCGCGGCTGTGAATATCGGGCAGGCTTTTCCAGCCGTGTTTGCCATCTAACTCCCAGACACTGAGCTTTTCAATCGTGGGCGTGACCGCCACGGACCACACCAGCACGTCCTCCGCGTCGCATAACGCTTCTACATGATTTACATGAGCACATTTCAGGCGTCCGGCAATGGGCAGTAGTTGCAGATCGCGCGGATCGTCATTCAAAACATCACCGGTTAGTTTTAGCACGCTTCGGCGCAGCGTGATGAGCTGCGCCCGCGCTTCGTTAGGATCGTTTTGTTTACTGATCCATAGCGATTCATTGCTGGAAAAGGTGTGGTTATCGGGCGCGTGTGGGCTATGAAACCCGCGCGTCGCACGCTGCAGTTCCATATCGAGGCCACATTCACCTTCGGTTGTTAACGCCACGCCAACCATATTCCCGGCATAGGAAATAGAAAACGAAGGCAAATTTTTATCGCTGAAAACCGGTTTTCCTTTCGGCAGGGTGACGATTTCCGGCAATTCGCCAATGCCATACAGCATGAACATCAGTTCTGCGAGTAAACCTCTGGACGCCAGAAAACGGCTTTGACGATGAGGGGGAATGTTTCGGGCTTCTTGATGACACTGGGAGGGGAGACGAACAGAAATCAGATGTCCTTCCGTTAAAATCCCTCGGGCAAAGTGAGTCGCCATTTTTCGCTCCATGCTTAATGGTCCATTATGAATACAAGAGTAATCATTTACTGGAATGATGGACAGACTAAAGCGACTAAAAGTTCGATTCAGATAAGTTTATTACAACTTTTTTACATTTCATTGTGAAATTGGGTCGCGTTTCATACTATTCGGTTATGCCATCGACGCGTAAAGATTTTTAATGGTTTCCCGTAACCAGACGATCTTCGGATTACGGCTGTTCCGTTTATGCCACAGAAGGGTAAAAGGGACTTCCAGCTTTTTTTGCTGGATTTCATCAAATGGGAGAGGAAGAGCAACTAACGGCAGTTGATGGAGTTGATTGTAGTACTGACAGTAGCGCGGCGCGGTCGCCAGTAGCAGATTGTCGGGTTGCGCTGCCATAAACAGTGACTGCTCGAATTCCGGCAGGCTCATTGCAATAGTACGTTCGCGCCCCAACTCCTGTAACACATTGTCCAGCGCCCAGGTATCGCTCTGTTCCCAGCAAATGCTGATATGCGGATAACGTAAAAAGGTGTCCAGATTCCACGCTTCATGCAGTGCCGGATGATCTTTGCGTAACCAGACGCAGGGCACATCACTAAACAGCACTTCATAATCAATGGCTAACGGTAGCGAGCTTAACAGCTCCCGCGAACGGGGATGACTTTCGCGACCGGAAAAACCAATATCCACTTCACCACGAGTAATGGCATCTAAGGAATCGTAATCCCAGTTACGTAATTTGATGGTCGCCTGCGGGTAACGTTGGTAGATCCGTTTCGACAGCGCATTAAGCATGATCATCATTAGCGGTGATTCTGCTGCCAGCTCAAACTTCAGGCCGCGCGGTGTCTGGTGGTGCGGTTTATCCAGCAGCAGGTTGCTCATTTGCATCCACTCCGCCAGATTTTGCTCCATGCTGACCATTAGCGGTGTGGGCGACAGCCCCAGCGGTGAGTTCACAAAGAGCGGGTCGTCAAACCACGCTCTTAACTTTGCCAGCGACTTACTCACCGCCGAAGGGGTCACGTTCATCCGCTTCGCCGCTTTGGTCACGCTACGCTCCTGCATCAGCAGTTGCAGACAGAGCAGCAGATTGAGATCAAGCGTGGTGATGGATTTCTTCATGAGCGGCAACCGGGCGTCCAGGCGCGACGAACATAATCAGCAACAGGCTCACTATGCTACAGGCAATCAGAATCCCGATCAGCATATTCCATGCGCCGATACCAACCACCGCCGCCAGCCAAATCCACAGTGACGAACCGCAAACTTGCGCAATACCTAAGGTCGAGCTGGCTACGCCCGCGCGTAATGAAAACGGCCCTAACGCCTGACTCATCGCTACGCCAAAACCTACCGAGAAACCGGCGCAAATCAGCGTGATACCAAACAGCGAAACCGCATGGGAAGGTGAAACGGCAAGGGTGATCCCCGCCGCCAGGAATAACACCTGTGAGGTGATCATCAACGTACGTGGCTTAAAAATTCCCAGCGCAAACGGCGTGGAGAATGAAACGGTCATGCTGACGCCAGCGGTCAGCGCCATAATGGTGGCGTATTCCCCGCGCTCAAACCCCATGATTTCCATCAGCAATACCGGCGACGTGTTGACGAAGGTGAGGATCACCGAAACGCTGAGGGTGGTGATAACAACACGGCTGAGGAAAAACCGGTTAAGCAGTGACTCGCTATTTTCTCGTGGTTTGTCCGAAGCTGCGGGGGCCGCAGGGCGCGTTTCTTTTAAAATAAACAAAGACAACATCAGTACCGCGATGCCCATCGTTGCCATCGTCCAGAACAGACTCTGCCAAGGGAATTTAAGCATAATCAGGTGTCCGAGCACCGGCGCTAACACCGGAATGATGCAGGTAATGCCGTTGAGTAGCGACAGTACCTTTGCCCGACGTCGATCATCCAGTGTGTCGCGTAAAATGGCGAACGCCACCACGTAACAACAGCCCGCGCCCAGCCCCTGTAGAAAGCGCCCTGCAAGAAATAACGTGCTGGTTTCAGCCAGTGAACAGAACACCGAGGCGATAATAAATAGCGCCGCGCCGGGTATGGCGACAGGCTTTCTCCCTGAACGATCGGCCACTTTACCGGCAAATAACATCGCAGCTGCCATGCCCGCCAGATAAACGGAGAACGCAATATGCAACTGCGCTTCGCTGGCATTGAGATCGGCGGCGATGCGCGGTAAACCAACGAGGTACATATCAATCCCGGCGGGATAAAGTAAAACCAGGGCAAAACTACAAATCAAAAAGCGGGACATGGGCTAAAGCGTCCTGATAGCAAGGTGACGCAAAGCATACGTGGTGAAGGAGAATCAGGCGAGTTGCCATTTGGACATAAGTGATTTCCTGACAGGCAAGAAGCCAGCGAAATGGCTGGCTTCTTGAAGGATTTAGCCAAATTTAGGTAACACGTTAAAGACGTTACCGAACCAGCATAAAATTACGGTTATACCAAAGAGAATGACAATCGCCGGAATAAGATTGCCGCCCCAGACCGTGAACATCTGATTGGGAAACTTCTTGCGAGCTTTGATTGCCAGCACTGCGGGAATAATGACCGCCCAGATGGTGGCGCACAGTCCGGCACCGCCGATCCCGTAAATGAAGCCGTTCGGGAAGATCAGATACAACAAAGCAGGTGGCAGGAAGGTTAACAGCACGGTTTTGAAACGCCCGCCGTGGGAGTTATCAATCTTAAACAGATCCGCCAGATAATCGAACAATCCCAGCGTGACACCAAAGAACGAACTGGCAACAGCTAAGTTGGAGAACACCAGCAGGCAAAACTCGATAATCCCATGCTGTTTGGTGCCGAGGAACGATTTCACCAGCGAATCAACGTTGCCGCCTGAGGAGATTATCGCCTTAAAGCTTTCGCGCGGAATATTCCCCATCGTGCAATAGAGCCAGAAGAGATAAATCACCAGCGCCAGCAGCGAACCAAAGACCACGCTTTTGATTAACTTATCTTTGCGTTTGCCATAGCAAATAATCAGGCTGGGAATATTGCCGTGGAAACCAAATGACGCCAGACACACCGGCAAAGCCATAAAGATATACGGGAAGTAAGACGTTCCCGCAGTGGTGCTGGTGGCATCGCGCAGAATGGAGTAATCGACCTGGAAGAAGAAAGAACCAAACACGATCACAAAGGAGATAATCTTCAGCCCGAGGAACAATGAGGTAATACGACTGGCGGCTAACGAGCTTATCCACAATACGCTGGCAACGAAAATGGCTGTGCAGATCCCGACAATACGCGGATTAGCGTGATAGCCCAAATTCATTGATATCGTTTCACTAATGATCGCACCATTAGCAGAGATATAGGCATAAGTGAGGATATAGAGAACGAAGGCAACGGTAATACCGCTGATAATGTTCCAGGTGTTACCGATTAAATCTTTGGTGATGGTGTTAAAACTGGAGCCGACAGGATAATTTAAATTTGCTTCTAATAACAATAACCCGGAATGAAGCATTGAAAACCAGGCAATGATAAGGATAAAGGCACCCCAGAAAAACCAGGCACCGGCAAGATCAACAGGTAAAGCAAACATACCTCCACCAATTACTGTACCTGCTATAACCATAACACCCCAAAATGCAGAGTGCTTTTTTTCAGCTTGATCAGTCATGATGCCACCTTTAGAGGAAGGCTATTTTTGTTATTGAGGATGTAGGGTAAGAGAGTGGCTAACATCCTTATAGCCACTCTGTAGTATTAATTAAACTTCTTTCAGTTTTGCGGTGAAGTGACGCAATACTTTCGGTTCGTAGGTAAAGGTTAACCCTTTAATATTCGCCGCGTTCTCTTTCACATGTTTGAAGGCTTCAATAATGAAGTCCATATGTGTTTGAGTATATGTTGCGCGCGGAATGGTTAAACGCAGCAGTTCAGCCGGGCATGGTAGTTGTTTACCGGTTTTCGGATCGCGGCCTAACAGGAAAGAGCCAATTTCTACCGCACGGATACCGGCGACTTTATACAACTCGCAGGCCAGCGCCTGTGCCGGGAACTGATCTGCCGGGATATGCGGCAGCAGTTTACCGGCATCAACGAATGCCGCGTGACCGCCCGCCTGCTGGCAGACAACGCCAATCTCTTCCAGACCATCGACCAGATACTGCACCTGCGCGATACGATAAGCCAGCCAGTCCAGATTCATGCCGTCATACAGACCTACCGCCAGACGCTCCATAGCGCCGCCTTCCAGGCCGCCATATGTCGGGAAGCCTTCCTGCACCACGCAAAGGGTTCTGCATTCGGTGTACACATCAAAGAAGCTGTCGTCTTTCATGCACAGCAGGCCGCCCATCGGCACCATCGCATCTTTCTTGGCGGACATCGCCAGCATATCGGCATATTTGTAGGTTTCGCGGGTGATCTGCTCGATGGTCCAGTCTTTGTATTCTGCTTCACGCTGCTTGATGAAATAAGCGTTTTCAGCAAAGCGTGCGGAGTCCATTACCACCGGAATATCATATTTCTTCGCGATGCTGTACATCGCTTTTAAGTTTGCCAGTGAAACCGGCTGACCACCTGCGGAGTTACTGGTGATGGTTGCAACGATATACGGCACGTTATTCGGGCCAACTTCTTCAATACCGCGTTCTAATCCCTCAAGGTCAAAGTTGCCTTTAAAGTCGTAACGCACGCCAGTATCGAAGGCTTCTTTGATATAGACGTTACGCACGGTACAGCCGTTAATCTGGCTATGGCCCTGCGTGGTATCAAAGAAATAGTTAGAGAACGCCACCATTTTGCTGCGATCCAGGCCTTTTTCCTGCTCGCGTTTTTTAATCAGTACCGGAATATAGATTTGTTCTGCGCCACGGCCCTGGTGAGTCGGAATGGTGTATTGATAACCAAAGATATTTTTCACTGACTCGGCTAACGCATAGTAGCTGCGGCTGCCGCTGTAGGCTTCGTCGCCGCGCATCATCGCGGCCTGCATGCTCTGCGTCACCGCCCCGGTGCCGCTGTCGGTCAGTAAATCGATAAACACATCTTCGCTATCCAGCAGGAACGGGTTCATACCGGATTTAATAATTGCCTCTTCACGGTAAGCGCGAGTCGTACGTTTTACTGGCTCAATAACACGAATGCGGAATGGTTCAGGGAGATGTTTAAAGTTTTCCATTACATAATCCTTCATTTATTTTAATTACAGTGATCCCTGTGAATATTACATCTGCAATATCCATTAATTCGCCAGATATATATGCAAGCACCATCATTTACTAAAACAAGTAAATAAATGAGAGATGAGCTTTGCAAAAGGCAAAATTAAGATATAGCAAACAAATAGATCACATTGAATCTAATCGGTTTGGCTCTGGTGATGGCTACAGAAGGGCAAATCAAGGGCGGTGATCGACAATCTTGTTGTCAATATTGAACCATTTTGAGGTCACACATATATGTAAGATATTCATAATGCACTTATCCTCGAAAGACACGAGGCTACAGTATAATACTCAAGAAATTTGTCTATTCTGAAATTGATTAAATGTGAATCGAATCACAATCGTTCGGGGAGCAATATTAAATGCTTTTTTTAAAGATTATAAATTACGTAAGAATTTTAATGTTTAAAAAAAGGGTTGAGGAGTAACAGGAGTGCTAACAATGAAGCGAAGCCGCATCTGACAGTCAGAATACGGCTTCGTAAGCGCAGTTACTTACCAATACAGAAGCTGGAGAAAATCCGCCCCAACAGGTCGTCTGAAGTAAATTCCCCGGTGATTTCGCTTAAGTTCTGCTGCGCCAGGCGCAACTCTTCCGCCAGCAGTTCACCCGCCCAGGCACCTAACAGTTGCGCTTTACCTTGCTGCAAATGCTCTGCCGCCTGTTCCAGCGCCTGTAGGTGACGACGACGCGCCAGGAAGCCGCCTTCCATATTGGTGTCAAAGCCCATGCTCTGTTTGAGATGGTTACGCAGCACATCCACGCCTTCGCCAGTCCGCGCCGAAAGACGAATTAACGCATGACCGTTCACTTCGCTCATCCCCAACGTTTCGCCGGTGATATCGGCTTTATTGCGCACCACGGTGATCGGCAGTTTCGCTGGCAGACGGGCGATAAATTCCGGCCAGATCTCTGCCGGATCAACGGCGTCTGTCGTGGTGCCATCGACCATAAACAGCACGCGGTCGGCCTGTTCAATTTCCTGCCACGCGCGCTCGATACCAATACGTTCTACTTCGTCACTGGCTTCACGTAGTCCGGCGGTATCGATGATATGCAGCGGCATTCCGTCAATGTGGATATGCTCACGCAGCACGTCACGCGTGGTTCCGGCGATATCGGTTACTATTGCCGCTTCACGGCCCGCCAGCGCGTTTAACAGGCTCGATTTACCGGCGTTAGGACGTCCGGCAATCACTACTTTCATCCCTTCGCGCAACAAACTACCCTGACGTGCTTCAGCACGCACTGCATCAAGATCGGCAATCACGTCATTGAGCTGGGCTTCAATTTTGCCGTCGGAGAGGAAATCGATCTCTTCATCCGGGAAATCAATTGCCGCTTCGACGTAAATGCGCAAGTGGGTGAGGGCTTCCACCAGATGGTTGACCCGTGCGGAGAATGCGCCTTGCAGCGAGTTTAGCGCCGAACGGGCCGCCTGTTCCGAGCTGGCGTCGATAAGATCCGCAATCGCTTCGGCCTGGGCTAAGTCGAGTTTATCGTTCAGAAATGCGCGTTCGGAAAACTCACCAGGGCGGGCAATCCGCAGGCCGGGAATGGTCAGAATGCGTTTTAACAGCAGGTCGAGGATCACCGGACCGCCATGACCTTGCAGTTCCAGCACATCTTCGCCGGTGAACGAGTTCGGGCCAGGGAACCATAGCGCAATCCCCTGATCGAGCACGCTGCCGTCGGCGTCTTTAAACGGAAGATAATCGGCGTAGCGCGGCTTTGGCAGTTTACCCAGCACGGTTTCGGCAACTTCACGGGCTTTGAGGCCGGAGATGCGCAGGATGCCAACGCCGCCACGTCCCGGAGGCGTGGCCTGGGCTACGATAGTGTCATTATCGCTCATGATGTTCCTGTTGCTTTGTGTGGCGGATGCGCGGTGCTTATCCGCCCTACGAAAAGAAAAAAGGCGGTCAACTGACCGCCCTTATTTTAGCGAAAACTCACCGAATCAGGATTTTTTCTTCTCGCGGCTATGCAGGCCACGTTTTTCCAGACCACGGTAAATCAGCTGCTGCTGAATAATGGTTACCAGGTTGCTGACGATATAGTACAGCACCAGACCTGACGGGAACCACAGGAAGAACACGGTGAAGATGACCGGCATAAAGGTCATGATCTTCTGCTGCATCGGGTCGGTCACGGTGGTCGGCGACATTTTCTGAATGAAGAACATCGTTACGCCCATCAGGATCGGCAGGATGTAGTACGGGTCCTGTGCAGACAGGTCGTGGATCCACAGTGCAAACGGTGCCTGACGCAGTTCAACGGAACCCATCAGCATGTAGTACAACGCCAGGAAGATTGGCATCTGGATCAGCAGCGGGAAGCAGCCGCCCAGCGGGTTAACCTTCTCAGCTTTGTACAGCGCCATCATTTCCTGACTGATACGCTGTTTGTCATCGCCCAGACGCTCACGCATAGCCTGAATCTTCGGCTGCAGCATACGCATCTTCGCCATGGAGGTGTACTGCGCTTTGGTCAGCGGGTACATGATGCCACGAACGATAAAGGTGATGATGATAATGGAGAAGCCCCAGTTACCCACAAAGCTATGGATCCATTTCAGCAGTTTGAACAGCGGCTGAGAGATGAACCACAACCAACCGTAATCAACGGTCAGATCCAGGTGCGGAGCAACAGCTGCCATTTTGTCCTGGATTTCCGGGCCAACCCACAGGGTGCTGTTCATCGCGCCAGTCTGACCAGGCTGAACCAGTACCGGCTGAGATTTATAGCCGATAGCGGCGATGCCGTTACCCAGATTAGCGGTATAGAAGTTATTGGTACCGTCGTTATGCGGGATCCACGCCGTCGCGAAATACTGTTGCAGCATCGCCACCCAACCACCTTTCGAAGAGATGTTCAGGTTTTCGTTATCGGCAATGGTATCGAACTTGTATTTCTCGTACTTCTCGTCAGGCGTGGAGTACGCCGCGCCACGGAAGGTGTGCAGTGCGAAATTGCTGCTTCCGGTATCGAGATGCGGTGGCAGAGTGATGGATTGCTTCAACTGACCAAAGGTGGAGATTTCCAGCGGTTTCTCGCCAGCGTTCTGCACGTTGTAGTTGACGTTGACAGCGTAATCACCACGTTTCAGGACAAACGTTTTGGTAAACGTGTTACCTGCCGCGTCGGTATACGTCATCGGCACCTGCAGTTCGTTTTGACCTTCAGCCAGCACATAAGCGTCCTTTTCAACGTTATACAGCGGGCGCGGGCCGTTAGCCGGGTTATCCGGGCCATCACGACCGGTCAGACCGCTCTGTGCCTGATAAATAAACTGCGGTGAAGTTTCCAGCAGCTGGAACGGCTGGGTAGAGTTCAGCTCTTTCGGGTAAGCAGGCAGCAGAGCTTGCTCAACATCACCACCACGGGTGTTGATGGTCAGATCAAGCACGTCGGTCTTAACCGAGATCAGTTTCCCCTGGCCACTGGCCGGTACGCCCTGGTCGGCGGCGCTACCCGCTGCGGTGGTCGTTGTCTGCGTGGTCTGTTGGGCCTGAGGTTGCGGGTTTTTATCCTGCTCCCAGGCTTGCCAGATCATGAAAGACACGAACAGCAAAGCGATGACTAAAAGATTGCGTTGCGAATCCATCGTTAGTGTTCTCTGGTATCAAATGGTCCGGGCGGGACGGGATCGTCACCACCAGGGTGTAAAGGGTGGCATTTTAATACGCGTTTCACCGTCAACCAACTGCCTTTTATCACTCCAAACCTGCGCAATGCCTCAATTCCGTAGCTTGAACAGGTTGGAGTGAAACGACAATGCGGCCCGAGTAGCGGACTAATCAGGCGTTGATAGACCCGAATGAGGGCTATCAGGACCCGCGAGCCAGGCGACAGTGGCGGCGCCATAATTTTTCCAACGCTTCCGAGAGAGCACGGTTATCGAGGTCGGCAACCCCTTTTTTCGCCACCACCACGAAATCCATAGCCGGGAGTTCATGTTGGCGCAGACGGAAGCTTTCACGCGTCAGACGTTTAATCCGATTGCGTTCATGGGCGCGTCGAACGTTTTTCTTGGCGACTGTAAGACCGATACGGGGATGCCCCAGCGAATTCAGGCGGCCGAGAATGGTAATTTGCGGCGTGCCAGCCCGTTGTGGCTGCTGGAAGACGAATGTGAATTGACTGGGAGTTAACAAGCGTAACTCCCTGGGAAATGCGAGCTTAACCACTCAGGGGTTAGCTTTATTACTTAGAAACGGTCAGACGAGCGCGGCCTTTAGCACGACGACGTGCCAGAACCTGACGACCATTTTTAGTAGCCATACGAGCACGGAAGCCGTGAGAACGGTTGCGCTTCAGTACAGACGGTTGAAAAGTGCGTTTCATGGCGATTTCTACCTAAACTTGAATAAATTCAATGGCTTTATTGGATATCCGCCGAAAAATGAAACGATGGACACCGAAGCCATGGGTGATTAAAGAGGCCGGATTGTAATAATTGTACACTCCGGAGTCAATTCTCTTTCCTTATTTACCGCGCTTTTCCGCACCTTTTCGCGGGGAAAACGTACGGCCTCACACCAGTGAAAACCAGCATGGCGCGCCGGGTGGAGGATTATACGGGCTGACGGGTAAAGCGCAAGGATCGTCCTGGATCTTTATTAGATCGATTAAGCCAATTTTTGTCTATGGTCATTAAATTTTCCAATATGCGGCGTAAATCGTGCCCGGCCCGCGGCAGGATCGTTTACACTTAGCGAGTTCTGGAAAGTCCTGTGGATAAATCGGGAAAATCTGTGAGAAACAGAAGATCTCTTGCGCAGTTTAGGCTATGATCCGCGGTCCCGATCGTTTTGCAGGATCTTGATCGGGCATATAACCGCAGACAGCGGTTCGTGCGTCACCCTCATGCAGGGTCTTTTCGACGTACGTCAACAATCATGAATGTTTCAGCCTTAGTCATTATCGACTTTTGTTCGAGTGGAGTCCGCCGTGTCACTTTCGCTTTGGCAGCAGTGTCTTGCCCGATTGCAGGATGAGTTACCAGCCACAGAATTCAGTATGTGGATACGCCCATTGCAGGCGGAACTGAGCGATAACACGCTGGCCCTGTACGCGCCAAACCGTTTTGTCCTCGATTGGGTACGGGACAAGTACCTTAATAATATCAATGGACTGCTAACCAGTTTCTGCGGAGCGGATGCCCCACAGCTGCGTTTTGAAGTCGGCACCAAACCGGTGACGCAAACGCCACAAGCGGCAGTGACGAGCAACGTCGCGGCCCCTGCACAGGTGGCGCAAACGCAGCCGCAACGTGCTGCGCCTTCTACGCGCTCGGGTTGGGATAACGTCCCGGCTCCGGCAGAACCGACCTATCGTTCTAACGTAAACGTCAAACACACGTTTGATAACTTCGTTGAAGGTAAATCTAACCAACTGGCGCGCGCGGCGGCTCGCCAGGTGGCAGATAACCCTGGCGGTGCTTATAACCCGTTGTTCCTTTATGGCGGCACGGGTTTGGGTAAAACTCACCTGCTGCATGCGGTGGGTAACGGCATTATGGCGCGCAAGCCGAATGCCAAAGTGGTTTATATGCACTCCGAGCGCTTTGTTCAGGACATGGTTAAAGCCCTGCAAAACAACGCGATCGAAGAGTTTAAACGCTACTACCGTTCCGTAGATGCACTGCTGATCGACGATATTCAGTTTTTTGCTAATAAAGAACGATCTCAGGAAGAGTTTTTCCACACCTTCAACGCCCTGCTGGAAGGTAATCAACAGATCATTCTCACCTCCGATCGCTATCCGAAAGAGATCAACGGCGTTGAGGATCGTTTGAAATCCCGCTTCGGCTGGGGACTGACTGTGGCGATCGAACCGCCAGAGCTGGAAACCCGCGTGGCGATCCTGATGAAAAAGGCAGACGAAAACGACATTCGTTTGCCGGGCGAAGTGGCGTTCTTTATCGCCAAGCGTCTACGATCTAACGTACGTGAGCTGGAAGGCGCGCTGAACCGCGTTATTGCTAACGCCAACTTTACCGGACGTGCGATCACCATCGACTTCGTGCGTGAGGCGCTGCGCGACTTGCTGGCATTGCAGGAAAAACTGGTCACCATCGACAATATTCAGAAGACGGTGGCGGAGTACTACAAGATCAAAGTCGCGGATCTCCTTTCCAAGCGTCGATCCCGCTCGGTGGCGCGTCCGCGCCAGATGGCGATGGCGCTGGCGAAAGAACTGACTAACCACAGTCTGCCGGAGATTGGCGATGCGTTTGGTGGCCGTGACCACACGACGGTGCTTCATGCCTGCCGTAAGATCGAGCAGCTGCGTGAAGAGAGCCACGATATCAAAGAAGATTTTTCCAATTTAATCAGAACATTGTCATCGTAAACCTATGAAATTTACCGTAGAACGTGAGCATTTATTAAAACCGCTACAACAGGTGAGCGGGCCGTTAGGTGGTCGTCCTACGCTACCGATTCTCGGTAATCTGCTGTTACAGGTTGCTGACGGTACGTTGTCGCTGACCGGTACTGATCTCGAGATGGAAATGGTGGCACGCGTTGCGCTGGTTCAGCCACACGAACCAGGGGCGACGACCGTTCCAGCGCGCAAATTCTTTGATATCTGCCGTGGTCTGCCTGAAGGCGCAGAAATTGCCGTGCAGCTGGAAGGTGAGCGGATGCTGGTGCGCTCCGGGCGTAGCCGTTTTTCGCTGTCTACCCTGCCAGCGGCGGATTTCCCGAATCTTGATGACTGGCAGAGCGAAGTCGAATTTACCCTGCCGCAGGCGACGATGAAGCGTCTGATTGAAGCGACCCAGTTTTCTATGGCGCATCAGGACGTTCGCTATTACTTAAACGGTATGCTGTTCGAAACTGAAGGTGAAGAACTGCGCACCGTGGCGACCGACGGTCACCGTCTGGCGGTCTGTTCAATGCCAATTGGTCAATCTTTGCCAAGCCATTCGGTGATCGTGCCGCGTAAAGGCGTGATTGAACTGATGCGTATGCTCGACGGCGGCGACAATCCGCTGCGCGTGCAGATTGGCAGCAACAACATTCGCGCCCACGTTGGCGACTTTATCTTCACCTCGAAACTGGTGGATGGTCGCTTCCCGGATTACCGTCGCGTTCTGCCGAAGAACCCGGACAAGCATCTGGAAGCTGGCTGTGATCTGCTCAAGCAGGCGTTTGCCCGTGCGGCAATTCTCTCTAACGAGAAATTCCGCGGCGTGCGTCTGTATGTCAGCGAAAACCAGCTGAAAATCACCGCCAACAACCCAGAACAGGAAGAAGCGGAAGAGATCCTCGACGTTACCTATAGCGGTGCGGAGATGGAAATCGGCTTCAACGTCAGCTATGTGCTGGATGTTCTCAACGCGCTGAAATGCGAAAACGTCCGCATGATGCTGACCGATTCGGTTTCCAGCGTGCAGATTGAAGATGCCGCATCACAGTCGGCTGCCTATGTTGTCATGCCAATGAGACTGTAATGTCCCTCACCCGCTTGTTGATCCGCGATTTCCGCAATATCGAAACCGCGGATCTCGCTTTATCTCCCGGCTTTAACTTTCTGGTAGGTGCCAACGGTAGTGGCAAAACCAGCGTGCTGGAAGCCATCTATACGCTCGGCCACGGTCGGGCGTTTCGCAGTTTGCAGATTGGTCGCGTCATTCGCCATGAGCAGGAGGCGTTTGTTCTCCACGGGCGTTTGCAGGGCGAAGAGCGCGAGACGGCGATTGGCTTAACCAAAGACAAACAGGGCGACAGCAAAGTCCGCATCGACGGTACTGACGGGCATAAAGTCGCGGAGCTGGCGCACCTGATGCCAATGCAGCTGATAACGCCAGAAGGGTTTACTTTACTCAACGGCGGCCCCAAATACAGAAGAGCATTCCTCGACTGGGGATGCTTTCACAACGAACCCGGATTTTTCACCGCCTGGAGCAATCTCAAGCGATTGCTCAAGCAGCGCAATGCGGCGCTGCGACAGGTGACTCGTTACGAACAGCTACGCCCGTGGGATAAAGAACTGATCCCGCTGGCGGAGCAAATCAGCACCTGGCGCGCGGAGTATAGCGCCGGTATCGCAGCCGATATGGCTGATACCTGTAAGCAATTTCTCCCTGAGTTTTCTCTGACTTTCTCTTTCCAGCGCGGCTGGGAGAAAGAGACAGAGTACGCTGAGGTGCTGGAACGTAATTTTGAACGCGATCGCCAGCTAACCTACACCGCGCACGGCCCGCATAAAGCGGACTTACGCATTCGCGCCGACGGTGCGCCGGTGGAAGATACCTTATCGCGTGGGCAGCTTAAGCTGTTGATGTGCGCCTTACGTCTGGCGCAAGGAGAGTTCCTCACCCGTGAAAGCGGGCGGCGGTGTCTCTACCTGATAGATGATTTTGCCTCTGAGCTTGATGATGAGCGTCGCGGGCTGCTTGCCAGCCGCTTAAAAGCGACGCAATCACAGGTCTTTGTCAGCGCGATCAGTGCTGAACACGTTATAGACATGTCGGACGAAAATTCGAAGATGTTTACCGTGGAAAAGGGTAAAATAACGGATTAACCCAAGTATAAATGAGCGAGAAACGTTGATGTCGAATTCTTATGACTCCTCCAGTATCAAAGTCCTGAAAGGGCTGGATGCGGTGCGTAAGCGCCCGGGTATGTATATCGGCGACACGGATGACGGCACCGGTCTGCACCACATGGTATTCGAGGTGGTAGATAACGCTATCGACGAAGCGCTCGCGGGTCACTGTAAAGAAATTATCGTCACCATTCACGCCGATAACTCTGTCTCTGTACAGGATGACGGGCGCGGCATTCCGACCGGTATTCACCCGGAAGAGGGCGTATCGGCGGCGGAAGTGATCATGACCGTTCTGCACGCAGGCGGTAAATTTGACGATAACTCCTATAAAGTGTCCGGCGGTCTGCACGGCGTTGGTGTTTCGGTAGTAAACGCCCTGTCGCAAAAACTGGAGCTGGTTATCCAGCGCGAGGGTAAAATTCACCGTCAGATCTACGAACACGGTGTACCGCAGGCTCCGCTGGCGGTTACCGGCGAGACTGAAAAAACAGGCACCATGGTGCGTTTCTGGCCCAGCCTCGAAACCTTCACCAATGTGACCGAGTTCGAATATGAAATTCTGGCGAAACGTCTGCGTGAGTTGTCGTTCCTCAACTCCGGCGTTTCCATTCGTCTGCGCGATAAGCGCGACGGCAAAGAAGACCACTTCCACTATGAAGGCGGCATCAAGGCGTTCGTTGAATATCTGAACAAGAACAAAACGCCGATCCACCCGAATATCTTCTACTTCTCCACTGAAAAAGACGGTATTGGCGTCGAAGTGGCGTTGCAGTGGAACGATGGCTTCCAGGAAAACATCTACTGCTTTACCAACAACATTCCGCAGCGTGACGGCGGTACTCACCTGGCAGGCTTCCGTGCGGCGATGACCCGTACCCTGAACGCCTACATGGACAAAGAAGGCTACAGCAAAAAAGCCAAAGTCAGCGCCACCGGTGACGATGCGCGTGAAGGCCTGATTGCGGTCGTTTCCGTGAAAGTGCCGGACCCGAAATTCTCCTCCCAGACCAAAGACAAACTGGTTTCTTCTGAGGTGAAATCGGCGGTTGAACAGCAGATGAACGAACTGCTGGCGGAATACCTGCTGGAAAACCCAACCGACGCGAAAATCGTGGTTGGCAAAATTATCGATGCTGCCCGTGCCCGTGAAGCTGCGCGTCGCGCGCGTGAAATGACCCGCCGTAAAGGTGCGCTCGACTTAGCGGGCCTGCCGGGCAAACTGGCAGACTGCCAGGAACGCGATCCGGCGCTCTCTGAACTGTACCTGGTGGAAGGGGACTCCGCGGGCGGCTCTGCGAAGCAGGGGCGTAACCGCAAGAACCAGGCGATTCTGCCGCTGAAGGGTAAAATCCTCAACGTTGAGAAAGCGCGCTTCGATAAGATGCTCTCTTCTCAGGAAGTGGCGACGCTGATCACCGCGCTTGGTTGTGGTATCGGTCGTGACGAGTACAACCCGGACAAACTGCGTTATCACAACATCATCATCATGACCGATGCGGACGTCGACGGCTCGCACATTCGTACGCTGCTGTTGACCTTCTTCTATCGTCAGATGCCGGAAATCGTTGAACGCGGTCACGTCTACATCGCTCAGCCGCCGCTGTACAAAGTGAAGAAAGGCAAGCAGGAACAGTACATTAAAGACGACGAAGCGATGGATCAGTACCAGATCTCTATCGCGCTGGATGGCGCAACGCTGCACACCAACGCCAGTGCACCGGCGCTGGCTGGCGAAGCGTTAGAGAAACTGGTGTCTGAGTACAACGCGACGCAGAAAATGATCAACCGCATGGAGCGTCGTTATCCGAAAGCAATGCTGAAAGAGCTTATCTATCAGCCGACGTTGACGGAAACCGACCTTTCTGACGAGCAAACCGTTACCCGCTGGGTGAACGCGCTGGTCAGCGAACTGAACGATAAAGAACAGCACGGCAGCCAGTGGAAGTTTGATGTCCATACCAATGCCGAACAAAACCTGTTCGAGCCGATTGTTCGCGTGCGTACCCACGGTGTGGATACTGACTATCCGCTGGATCACGAATTTATCACCGGCGGCGAATATCGTCGTATCTGCACGCTGGGTGAGAAACTGCGTGGCTTGCTGGAAGAAGATGCATTTATCGAACGTGGCGAGCGTCGTCAGCCGGTAGCCAGCTTCGAGCAGGCGCTGGACTGGCTGGTGAAAGAGTCCCGTCGCGGCCTCTCCATCCAGCGTTATAAAGGTCTGGGCGAGATGAACCCGGAACAGTTGTGGGAAACCACCATGGACCCGGAAAGCCGTCGTATGCTGCGCGTTACCGTTAAAGATGCGATTGCTGCCGACCAGTTGTTCACCACGCTGATGGGCGACGCCGTTGAACCGCGCCGTGCGTTTATTGAAGAGAACGCTCTGAAAGCGGCGAATATCGATATTTAATGGCTTTTTGTTGCTGATAAAATGACTTAGTCGTCAGTCCGGGCGGAGATCATCTCCGCCCTTTTTATTTCTGCAATCCGCAATTATCATCCCGCAGATCTATACTTTTTGGGTCAACACGTAACGCTTTACAGGTGATTATCATGGGGCTTTTTGATGAAGTTGTCGGTGCCTTTCTGAAAGGCGATGCGGGGAAATATCAGGCGATTTTGAGCTGGGTTGAGGAGCAGGGCGGCATTCAGGTGCTGCTGGAAAAACTGCAAAGTGGCGGTTTAGGTGCCATTCTCTCAACCTGGCTGAGTAATCAACAGGGCAACCAACCAGTTAGCGGCGAGCAACTGGAATCAGCGCTCGGCACAAATGCGGTGTCCGATCTCGGGCAAAAACTGGGCGTGGATACCAGTACAGCTTCCAGTTTACTGGCAGAACAATTGCCGAAGATTATTGATGCACTCTCACCGCAAGGTGAAGTGTCAGCACAAGCCAATAACGATCTGCTTTCCGCAGGCATGGAACTGCTGAAAGGGAAACTCTTCCGCTAAGCAAATGGGGAGCATGCAACCCGCATTGCATCCCCCTTTTCCCTCGGGTGTTGTACTGATTTTTGAGCGGAATCGCGTTAGCATGGGTCAGGAACCAATCTACCTGGGGAACTCATGGCTATCAAACTCATTGCTATCGATATGGATGGCACCCTTCTGCTGCCCGATCACACCATTTCACCCGCCGTTAAAAATGCGATTGCCGCAGCTCGCGCCCGTGGCGTGAATGTCGTGCTGACGACGGGTCGCCCTTATGCAGGTGTTCACAATTACCTGAAAGAGCTGCATATGGAACAGCCGGGCGACTACTGCATTACTTATAACGGCGCGCTGGTACAGAAGGCCGCTGATGGTAGCACCGTGGCGCAAACCGCTCTCAGCTATGACGACTACCGTTTCCTGGAAAAACTCTCTCGCGAAGTCGGTTCTCATTTCCACGCCCTGGACCGCACCACGCTGTACACCGCCAACCGAGATATCAGCTACTACACGGTGCATGAATCTTTCGTTGCCACCATTCCACTGGTGTTCTGCGAAGCGGAGAAAATGGACCCCAATACCCAGTTCCTGAAAGTGATGATGATTGATGAACCCGCCATCCTCGACCAGGCCATTGCGCGTATTCCGCAGGAAGTGAAAGAAAAATACACTGTGCTGAAAAGTGCGCCGTACTTCCTCGAAATCCTCGATAAACGCGTTAACAAAGGTACGGGTGTGAAATCACTGGCCGACGTGTTAGGCATTAAGCCGGAAGAAGTCATGGCGATTGGCGATCAGGAAAACGACATCGCAATGATTGAATACGCAGGTGTTGGTGTGGCAATGGATAACGCTATTCCTTCGGTGAAAGAAGTGGCGAACTTTGTCACCAAATCCAACCTGGAAGATGGCGTGGCGTTTGCTATTGAGAAGTATGTGCTGAATTAATCAGTGGGCGGGCAAACTGCATAAATGCGTTTGCCCGCAGCGATTAACAATTTCTGGTCGTGCATAAAATCAGGAACTGGAGTGGTGACGTTACTATATCCAGCGTAAGAGTGACTGGTAGCAGCGCATTAGCGAGGCCGCGCGGAACGCCATCAGTTGCTTTGTACTTATAAAATCCCACCGTAAAGGGTTGATGGAAAACCATCACGTTTGAGTAATCCGCTTTTTTATTTTTCTGGTGGATAGAGCCTTTCAGGCCGTCAAGTGCCCAGGTACAACGCTGGGTATTACAAATAAAACCATATTGTGTCGCCAGTGCTTTATCTTCCTCATTATCCCAGTCGTAATAGAGCGTTATTGAACCAGAAAAATTAGTATCACTGCTGCTTAAAATAAATTTCGCGTTATCAGAAACGGTGATTCTTTCACCATGAATTGCCGGATCGTTTAGCATTTTAACCACCTCACCGCCGCCGGTGGTCAACAGATAGTCCAACGATTCACCAACAAAAACATAGCCTTTCGTACCGTTACTATCTTCTGCCAGCGATAAACCCTTAATCGTGTCTGACCGCCATTGCTCGGCATGTGGACGGCTTGCAGTATTGGAAACCAATCCCCAGGTGATACATCCGGTCAACGCAAATGCCAAAGAACACAAACCGGCAGCCTTAAAAAATCCTTTAAAATTCAATTTCATGACTAATCCTTTAAACGAGTAGCTAAGCCGTTGAAAGCATACTCTTCTTTCCCTCCTGTTTAGCGCCTGACATCCCTTTTCAGATTTCTGCCCGACGCATGTCATTTTTTTATGCATTGTTCTTTTTGTGATCTAAATTGTAGTACAACAATATAATTTTGTACTACATTACACGCGCAGCAAACGCGAACGTCATCACGCTGGTACTACAAAATTGCCGCGTTATGCATCGATCGGGGTAAAGTAGAGAAGAACATACAGAGCACAAGGACTCTCCATGACTCTCAATAAAACCGATCGCATCGTTATTACGCTGGGTAAACAGATCGTTCACGGCAAATACGTGCCAGGCTCGCCGCTTCCGGCTGAGGCAGAACTCTGTGAGGAGTTTGCAACCTCGCGCAACATCATCCGTGAGGTGTTCCGTTCGCTGATGGCGAAGCGGCTGATTGAAATGAAACGTTATCGCGGCGCGTTTGTGGCACCGCGTAACCAGTGGAATTACCTCGACACTGACGTACTGCAATGGGTGCTGGAAAACGACTACGACCCACGGCTTATCAGTGCCATGAGCGAAGTGCGAAATCTGGTGGAACCGGCGATTGCCCGTTGGGCGGCAGAACGCGCGACTTCCAGCGATCTGGCGCAGATTGAATCGGCGCTGAACGAGATGATTGCCAACAATCAGGACCGCGAAGCGTTTAACGAAGCGGATATTCGCTACCACGAGGCGGTGCTGCAGTCGGTGCATAACCCGGTGTTACAGCAACTTAGCATTGCGATCAGTTCGCTGCAGCGGGCGGTTTTTGAACGAACCTGGATGGGCGATGAGGCCAACATGCCGCAAACGCTCCAGGAACATAAGGCGCTGTTTGATGCGATACGGCATCAGGACGGCGATGCGGCAGAGCAGGCGGCGCTTACCATGATCGCCAGCTCGACACGAAGGTTAAAGGAAATCACATGACAGCTCGCTACATCGCAATTGACTGGGGATCGACCAATCTGCGCGCCTGGCTTTATCAGGGCGACCACTGCCTGGAGAGCAGGCAATCAGAAGCAGGCGTCACGCGCCTGAACGGAAAATCTCCGGCTGCGGTGTTAGCAGAAGTGACGACCGACTGGCGTGAAGAGAATACGCCAGTGGTAATGGCAGGAATGGTCGGCAGCAATGTCGGCTGGAAAGTTGCGCCGTATTTATCTGTTCCTGCCCGTTTTTCATCTATTGGCGAACAATTAACGTCTGTTGGCGACAATATCTGGATTATTCCCGGATTATGCGTTTCTCATGATGATAACCACAATGTGATGCGCGGCGAAGAAACACAATTGATCGGCGCGCGTGCTTTGGCTCCTTCCTCTCTTTATGTCATGCCCGGTACGCATTGCAAATGGGTGCAGGCCGATAGCCAGCAAATCAACGATTTTCGCACCGTAATGACCGGTGAATTACATCATTTACTGTTAAATCACTCATTGATTGGCGCAGGTTTACCACCGCAGGAAAACTCTGCCGATGCCTTCGCGGCTGGCCTTGAGCGTGGTCTCAATGCGCCCGCCATATTGCCGCAGCTTTTTGAAGTTCGCGCCTCGCATGTGCTGGGAACACTTCCCCGCGAACAGGTCAGTGAATTTCTCTCTGGTTTGTTGATTGGCGCAGAGGTCGCCAGTATGCGCGACTATGTGACCCATCAACAAGTCATCACCCTTGTCGCCGGAACATCGCTGACCGCGCGCTACCAGCAAGCCTTTCAGGCGATGGGTTGTGACGTGACGGCGGTGGCGGGCGACACGGCATTTCAGGCTGGTATAAGGAGCATCGCTCATGCAGTGGCAAACTAAACTCCCGCTGATCGCCATTTTGCGCGGCATTACGCCCGACGAGGCGCTGGCGCATGTTGGCGCGGTGATTGACGCCGGGTTCGACGCGGTTGAAATCCCGCTGAATTCCCCACAATGGGAGCAGAGCATTCCCGCCATCGTTGATGCGTATGGCGACAAGGCGTTGATTGGCGCAGGTACGGTACTGAAACCTGAACAGGTCGATGCACTCGCCAGGATGGGCTGCCAGCTCATCGTTACGCCCAATATCCATAGTGAAGTGATCCGCCGTGCGGTGGGCTACGGCATGACCGTTTGCCCCGGCTGCGCGACGGCGACCGAAGCCTTTACCGCGCTCGACGCGGGCGCGCAGGCGCTGAAAATATTTCCGTCATCGGCTTTTGGTCCGCAATACATCAAAGCGTTAAAAGCAGTATTACCACCGGACATCGCAGTCTTTGCCGTTGGCGGCGTGACGCCAGAAAACCTGGCGCAGTGGATAGACGCAGGTTGTGCAGGGGCAGGCTTAGGCAGCGATCTCTATCGCGCCGGGCAGTCCGTAGAACGGACTGCCCGGCAGGCAGCAGCATTTGTTAAGGCGTATCGAGAGGCAGTGCAATGAAAATCACCAACATTACCACGTATCGTTTACCTCCCCGCTGGATGTTCCTGAAAATTGAAACCGATGAAGGCGTGGTCGGTTGGGGCGAGCCCGTGATTGAAGGTCGCGCTCGCACGGTGGAAGCGGCAGTCCACGAGCTGAGTGACTATTTGATTGGTCAGGATCCGTCACGCATCAACGACTTATGGCAAGTGATGTATCGCGCCGGATTTTATCGTGGCGGTCCGATTCTGATGAGTGCCATCGCCGGTATCGACCAGGCGTTATGGGATATCAAAGGCAAAGTGCTGAATGCGCCGGTGTGGCAACTGATGGGCGGCCTGGTTCGCGACAAAATTAAAGCCTACAGTTGGGTCGGCGGCGATCGTCCGGCGGATGTTATCGACGGCATTAAAACCCTGCGCGAAATCGGCTTCGATACCTTCAAACTGAACGGTTGTGAAGAACTGGGGCTAATTGATAACTCCCGCGCGGTAGATGCGGCAGTCAACACCGTGGCACAAATTCGTGAAGCCTTTGGCAATCAGATTGAGTTTGGTCTTGATTTCCACGGTCGCGTCAGCGCGCCGATGGCGAAAGTGCTGATTAAAGAACTGGAGCCGTATCGCCCGCTGTTTATTGAAGAGCCGGTGCTGGCGGAACAGGCCGAATACTACCCGAAACTGGCGGCACAAACACATATTCCTCTGGCGGCGGGTGAACGCATGTTCTCACGCTTCGATTTTAAACGCGTGCTGGAGGCGGGCGGTATTTCGATTCTGCAACCAGATCTCTCTCATGCAGGCGGTATTACCGAATGCTACAAAATTGCCGGAATGGCAGAAGCCTATGACGTGACCCTTGCGCCGCACTGTCCGCTCGGACCGATTGCACTGGCGGCTTGTCTGCATATCGACTTTGTTTCCTATAACGCCGTCCTTCAGGAACAAAGTATGGGAATTCATTACAACAAAGGCGCGGAGTTACTCGACTTTGTGAAAAACAAAGAAGACTTCAGCATGGTTGGCGGCTTCTTTAAACCGCTAACGAAACCGGGCTTAGGCGTAGAAATCGACGAAGCTAAAGTTATTGAGTTCAGTAAAAATGCCCCGGACTGGCGTAATCCGCTCTGGCGTCATGAAGATAACAGCGTAGCAGAGTGGTAATTCCTGCCACGTAAGCCCCTCATCGGGCACTAAAACAGCAATACAAAAATATAACCCTCTGTAAATTACAGGGCATGGTGAGCGGCTTCGCTATGCCCAAAATCTGGAGAAAGCTCGCTATGGATATTCCCGTTAATGCAGCAAAGCCGGGGCGTCGGCGTTATCTGACGCTGGTGATGATCTTTATTACGGTGGTCATTTGTTATGTTGACCGCGCTAACCTGGCCGTGGCTTCCGCCCATATTCAGGAAGAGTTCGGTATTACCAAAGCGGAAATGGGCTATGTATTTTCGGCCTTCGCCTGGCTTTATACGCTATGTCAGATCCCCGGTGGTTGGTTTTTAGATCGCGTAGGTTCACGCGTGACTTATTTTATTGCGATATTTGGCTGGTCAGTGGCGACGTTATTCCAGGGCTTTGCCACGGGATTAATGTCATTAATTGGTCTGCGCGCAATAACCGGTATTTTCGAAGCGCCCGCTTTCCCGACCAATAACCGGATGGTGACCAGCTGGTTCCCGGAACATGAACGCGCTTCCGCCGTTGGTTTTTATACGTCTGGTCAGTTTGTCGGTCTGGCGTTTCTGACTCCGCTGCTGATCTGGATTCAGGAGATGTTGAGCTGGCACTGGGTGTTCATCGTCACCGGTGGTATCGGCATTATCTGGTCGCTGATTTGGTTTAAGGTTTATCAGCCGCCGCGTCTGACCAAAGGCATCAGCAAAGCTGAACTGGATTACATTCGTGATGGCGGCGGTCTGGTGGATGGCGATGCGCCGGTGAAGAAAGAGGCGCGTCAGCCGTTAACAGCCAAAGACTGGAAACTGGTGTTCCATCGTAAACTGATCGGCGTCTATCTTGGGCAATTTGCGGTGGCTTCTACACTGTGGTTCTTCTTAACCTGGTTCCCGAACTATTTAACCCAGGAAAAAGGAATCACGGCGCTGAAAGCGGGCTTTATGACCACAGTGCCGTTCCTTGCGGCGTTTATTGGCGTCCTGCTCTCTGGCTGGGTCGCGGATCTGCTGGTACGTAAGGGCTTTTCACTGGGCTTTGCGCGTAAAACGCCGATTATCTGCGGCTTGCTGATCTCCACCTGCATTATGGGCGCTAACTACACTAACGATCCGATGATGATTATGTGCCTGATGGCGCTGGCATTCTTCGGCAACGGTTTTGCTTCGATTACCTGGTCGCTGGTTTCTTCTCTGGCACCGATGCGCCTGATTGGTTTAACCGGCGGCGTGTTTAACTTTGCCGGTGGTCTGGGCGGCATCACTGTTCCGCTGGTGGTGGGGTACCTGGCGCAGGGTTACGGTTTCGCACCTGCACTGGTTTATATCTCCGCCGTTGCGTTGATTGGCGCGCTCTCTTACATCCTGCTGGTGGGCGATGTGAAGCGCGTTGGCTAATCTTTCAACTGTGGAATATGCGCCACACCACTGCGCATAATCCACTTTCTTAAAGCTGGTGCGGTCAGGCATCGGCTTTTTACTATTTTGCCGAAGAGTTTTAAACGCAGTTTGCGGGTGGCGCGCCAGTAGGCGGCGTTGCTCTTCTCCGGCTGCTTCAGTAACACCGAACGCAGAATCTCTGCGCTATCCAGCGCATAGCTAATCCCCTCCAGCGAACTGGCGCTGATAAATCCCGCCGCTTCACCAATCAGAAAGGCGTTGTCCTTACCGCAGACAAAATCCTGCCAGCGTGAGGGAAACAGCACGGTACATTTCTCGCTTTTCACCGCTTTACCAAACTGGAACTGAAAGGCGTTCATTTTCTCTTTCAGCGTCGTGAAACGCGTCTGACCGTCTTTCATGGGATAGGCACCGCCAAAGATAAAATAACCGTCTTTGCTGATACTCCATGAGTAACAGTCAGTTATCGCATTATCAAAGATGCAGGAGTAGAACGGCACCGGATGTTTCTCTGCGAACCACTGCTGGATAGCGACATATTTACGAATTTGATGATCCGGGTAGAGATGTCGCCGCACCATCGAGTTTGCGCCATCGGCACCGACCAGATAGCGGGCAGTAATATGCTGCTCCCAACCGTCTGCACGAAAAATGACATGCCATTTATCATCCTCACGCCAGATTTTTCGGCACAGGCTGTCGTGGTAAACCTCAACGCTGGCGGGGATCAGCGATTTCATCCACAAGTCGAAAGCATGGCGATTAATATTGATATAGCTTCGCTGGTAGTTACGCGTGAGCGATGCGGCGACGTCGACAGTTTTGACGCTGAAAATCTGTGGATTGGCGATCACATCGACAGGAAGCGTCAGTCCATCGCGAATAAAAGATCGCTGCGCGTCCGGTGCCAGCAGACCGCCGCAGGGTTTGCTGAAACCTTCAGTACCACACTGGTGCTTTTTATCCAGCGCGATCACCTGCATTTTGCTGGCTAACGTTCGTGCCAACACCGACCCTGCCGGGCCGAGGCCAATAATCGCCACGTCGAAATGTTCCATCTTTTCACTCACATTCATCACGATGGCGAAAGACTATTGTCTGAAAGTGAAGTCCTTGTGAAGTATGATGGCGGGACCCGTTTTGTATCAGGACCGCGCCATGAAACAGATAACCTTTGCTCCCCGTAATCACCTGCTCACCAATACCAATACCTGGACGCCCGACAGCCAGTGGCTGGTATTTGACGTGCGTCCTTCTGGTGCGTCGTTTACCGGCGAGACCATTGAGCGTGTGAATATCCATACCGGCGAGGTCGAGGTTATCTATCGCGCGTCACAGGGTGCGCACGTCGGCGTGGTGACCGTTCATCCGAAGTTAGAGAAGTATGTCTTCATCCACGGACCTGAAAATCCTGATGAAACATGGCATTACGACTTCCACCACCGTCGCGGTGTGATTGTTGAAGACGGCAAGATGAGCAATCTCGATGCAATGGATATTACCGCGCCGTACACCCCAGGAGCACTGCGCGGCGGCAGCCATGTGCATGTCTTTAGCCCGAACGGTGAAAGGGTGAGCTTTACCTATAACGACCATGTAATGCATCAACTCGATTCGGCGCTGGATTTGCGAAACGTCGGCGTGGCTGCACCGTTTGGCCCGGTCAACGTACAAAAGCAGCATCCGCGTGAATACAGCGGTAGCCACTGGTGCGTGCTGGTGAGTAAAACCACGCCCACGCCGCAGCCTGGCAGCGATGAAATCAATCGTGCTTATGAAGAAGGATGGGTAGGAAATCACGCGCTGGCGTTTATTGGCGACACACTTTCGCCAAAGGGCGAGAAAGTGCCGGAGCTATTTATCGTTGAGTTACCGCAAGATGAAGCTGGCTGGAAAGCGGCAGGTGATGCGCCGTTAAGTGGAACGGAAACAACCCTGCCCGCGCCACCGCGTGGCGTCGTGCAGCGACGTTTAACCTTTACCCACCATCGGGCTTATCCGGGGTTAGTCAACGTCCCGCGCCACTGGGTGCGCTGTAATCCGCAGGGTACGCAAATCGCGTTTTTAATGCGTGATGATAACGGCATTGTGCAACTGTGGCTTATCTCGCCACAGGGCGGCGAGCCGCGCCAGTTAACCCATAACAAAACGGATATTCAGTCTGCATTTAACTGGCATCCGTCAGGAGAATGGTTGGGCTTTGTGCTGGATAATCGAATTGCTTGCGCCCATGCGCAAAGCGGCGAGGTTGAGTATTTAACCGAAAACCACGCCAATCCACCTTCTGCGGACGCCGTGGTCTTCTCGCCGGATGGTCAATGGCTGGCGTGGATGGAAGGTGGCCAGCTGTGGATCACCGAAACTGATCGCTAAATCAGTTATCAGGCATTCTGGCCGGTGGAATAACCGCATTGGTGGCTTGCGCGTTGGCTTCGCTTTTTTCAACGCGTGAGCGCACCGAGCTGTCTTTGCGGAACACATCCCACGGCAGTAAAAGCGTGTCCATCACAGCGGTAAACGGCATATCGAGAATCGCCAACGACTTAGTACCCCAGTTGGTTTCATCGTCGCCAATCATGGTGGCGCTGGCGCGGGTGCCGGGATACGTTCCTTCTTTCCCCCCGGTATGGGACATCACGCTGGAGCATCCTCCGAGTAATGTCATTCCGCTGCATATCATGAACGCTAACAACACATTTCTTATCATAATAAATTCATCTGTTGATCGTGGGTGTTGGCCTGATGAGTTATAGCGATCCCTTGCTGAAAATAACATCATCATAACGTCGCACTGTGGCGGCTATCGCACTTTAACGTTTCGTGCTGCCCCCTCAGTCTATGCAATAGACCATAAACTGCAAAAAAAAGTCCGCTGTTAAGGCTTGAAAAGTTCATTTCCAGACCCATTTTTACATCGTAGCCGATGAGGACGCGCCTGATGGGTGTTCTGGCTACCTGACCTGTCCATTGTGGAAGGTCTTACATTCTCGCTGATTTCAGGAGCTATTGATTATGCGTAACTTTGATTTATCCCCGCTTTACCGTTCTGCTATTGGATTTGACCGTTTGTTTAACCACTTAGAAAACAACCAGAGCCAGAGTAATGGCGGCTACCCTCCGTATAACGTTGAACTGGTAGACGAAAACCATTACCGCATTGCTATCGCTGTGGCTGGTTTTGCTGAGAGCGAACTGGAAATTACCGCCCAGGATAATCTTCTGGTGGTGAAAGGTGCTCACGCCGACGAACAAAAAGAGCGCACCTATCTGTACCAGGGCATCGCTGAACGCAACTTTGAACGCAAATTCCAGTTAGCTGAGAACATTCATGTTCGTGGTGCTAACCTGGTGAATGGTCTGCTGTATATCGATCTTGAACGCGTGATTCCGGAAGCGAAAAAACCGCGCCGTATCGAAATCAACTAATTCCTTAAGGCCGCCTGGCGCGGCCTGACATCTCCATGCTCGCCGTCAGGGAGCATATGCGAATCTTCGGATTTGCAGGTACTTACTCGCTTCTTAGAAGGAGAAATGACTATGCGTAACTTCGATTTATCCCCACTGATGCGTCAATGGATCGGTTTTGACAAACTGGCCAACGCACTGCAAAACGCCGGTGAAAGCCAGAGCTTCCCGCCGTACAACATTGAGAAAAGCGACGATAACCACTACCGCATTACCCTTGCGCTGGCAGGTTTCCGTCAGGAAGATTTAGAGATTCAACTGGAAGGTACGCGCCTGAGCGTAAAAGGCACGCCGGAGCAGCCAAAAGAAGAGAAAAAATGGCTGCATCAAGGGCTTATGAATCAGCCATTTAGCCTGAGCTTTACGCTGGCTGAAAATATGGAAGTCTCTGGTGCAACCTTCGTAAACGGTTTACTGCATATTGATTTAATTCGTAATGAGCCTGAACCCATCGCAGCGCAGCGTATCGCTATCAGCGAACGTCCCGCGTTAAATAGCTAACTAGCTATTCTCTTTGCCCCGCCATTCTGGTGGGGCTTTTTTTGTCTTTCTTCTTCAACAATGCGTTAATTTTCGCCTGTTTAAGATATTTCGGCACGTTCTTTCCCGTGATAATGTGCGCTATAAGGCAAATCTGCTTCACCGATTCAGCCATAATCCGTAGCAATTAAAATGTTATCTCAAGAGAAATGGACGATGAGTGATATAGCATTAACGGTCAGTATTCTGGCTTTGGTGGCAGTCGTCGGTTTGTTTATCGGCAACGTCAAATTTCGCGGCATAGGATTAGGTATTGGCGGCGTGCTGTTTGGTGGGATCATCGTCGGCCATTTTGTTTCTCAGGCGGGGATGACATTAAGTAGCGATATGCTGCATGTTATTCAGGAATTTGGCCTGATCCTGTTCGTTTATACCATCGGTATTCAGGTAGGGCCGGGCTTCTTTGCCTCATTGCGCGTCTCCGGATTACGCCTCAACCTGTTTGCTGTTCTGATCGTCATCATCGGGGGTCTGGTTACCGCCATCCTGCATAAACTGTTTGATATTCCACTGCCGGTAGTGCTGGGGATTTTCTCCGGTGCGGTAACCAATACGCCAGCGCTGGGGGCAGGGCAGCAGATCTTGCGCGACCTGGGTACACCAATGGAAATGGTCGATCAGATGGGGATGAGTTACGCGATGGCGTATCCATTCGGTATTTGCGGGATTTTGTTCACCATGTGGATGTTGCGGGTTATTTTCCGCGTCAATGTCGAGACAGAAGCCCAGCAGCACGAGTCTTCTCGCACCAATGGCGGCGCGCTGATCAGGACTATCAATATTCGCGTTGAGAACCCTAACCTGCATGATTTAGCCATTAAAGATGTACCGATTCTCAACGGCGACAAAATTATCTGCTCGCGTCTGAAACGAGAAGAAACCCTAAAAGTACCTTCGCCAGATACCATTATCCAACTGGGCGATTTGCTGCATCTGGTGGGGCAGCCAGCGGATTTACATAATGCGCAACTGGTGATTGGTCAGGAGGTCGATACCTCGCTGTCCACGAAAGGCACTGATTTGCGCGTCGAGCGTGTGGTGGTCACCAATGAAAACGTGCTCGGTAAACGTATTCGCGACCTGCACTTTAAAGAACGCTATGACGTTGTTATCTCGCGCCTGAACCGTGCTGGTGTTGAATTAGTTGCAAGT
Source organism: Escherichia sp. WS3063 (assembly GCF_046486595.1). Lineage (NCBI taxonomy): Bacteria > Pseudomonadati > Pseudomonadota > Gammaproteobacteria > Enterobacterales > Enterobacteriaceae > Escherichia > Escherichia sp. WS3063. The sequence continues at coordinate 52,835 of NZ_JBJQKY010000012.1, read as the reverse complement.
AGCGATATCAGCCTGCAGTTCGGCGATATCCTCAACCTGGTGGGGCGTCCGTCCGCAATTGATGCCGTTGCCAATGTGCTGGGGAATGCGCAGCAAAAACTGCAACAGGTTCAGATGCTGCCAGTGTTTATTGGTATCGGGCTTGGCGTATTGTTAGGTTCTATTCCCGTCTTTGTGCCGGGATTTCCGGCCGCGTTGAAACTGGGGCTGGCGGGCGGTCCGCTGATTATGGCGTTGATTCTCGGGCGTATCGGCAGTATCGGCAAGCTGTACTGGTTTATGCCGCCAAGTGCCAACCTCGCGCTGCGGGAGCTGGGGATCGTGCTGTTCCTCTCGGTCGTTGGTCTGAAATCTGGTGGGGATTTTGTGAATACCCTGGTCAATGGCGAAGGGCTAAGCTGGATTGGTTATGGTGCGCTGATCACCGCCGTTCCGCTGATTACTGTTGGCATTCTGGCGCGGATATTAGCCAAAATGAATTACCTGACCATGTGCGGGATGCTGGCTGGCTCCATGACCGATCCACCGGCGCTGGCGTTTGCTAATAATCTTCATCCAACCAGCGGTGCGGCGGCGCTTTCTTACGCCACTGTCTATCCGTTGGTGATGTTCCTGCGCATTATCACCCCCCAATTACTGGCGGTGCTCTTCTGGAGTATCGGTTAACTCTTCTCCGGGTGGAGTCGCCGTAAATGGTACTCCACCTGGTATTCGCTGGCATTTCTGAACATCACTGAATAATTCAAAAACTCCCCGCTCTCGCTATAGGACAACGAGGTGATCCGCAGCAGTGGCGTGTGTTCCGCTACCTTCATTTGCCGCGCCAGCAGTCTATCGGCGAGCACCGGCGTCAGGCTTTCATAATTACCGCCAATCAGAATCCCGCACTCTTGTTCAATATATTCAAACTTCGACCCTTCCAGATGTTGCAGCGATAGGTTGCGGAACAGTTTTACCGGCATATAGCTGTCTTCCAGCATCAGCGGTTTCCCTTCCACAAAACGAACGCGACGGGAGAAGTAGATCTGCTCGTTGATTTGAATCCGTAACTGGCTGGCAATGGCCGGAGGCGCAGGCATGATTTCAAAAATCAGCACCTGGCTGGTGACCGTTTTTCCCTGGTGTTTTAACACCTCCACCAGCCCGGTCAGGCTGGCGGTTTGATGCAATACATCTTTGCGCACCAGGTAAGTACCGCTACCGTGGCGGCGGACCACCAGCCCCCACGCTACCAGCAGATCAATGGCTTTACGGATGGTCATCCGCGATACCGCAAACTCTTCCGCCAGCTTTTTTTCACCGGGAAGAAGGCTGTTTAGCGTGAAATCTGCGGAATTAAGTCGAATTCTTAACCGCTCCGCAATGCTTTTGTAGATCATCTCTAGATCTCTTTTTTGCCTGCAAGCCCGGGTAATGCGCCCACAAGTTCTGCTTAATCGATTGAAAAAACATCTTTTTTTTAAAGATGTGTTCGTTGCTGTGTACCAGTGCTCACAGATGTCTACTTTTTTGCGAAAACGTAGATCTCTACCGCCCAACGAAAAGCATGAAAGCGATCACGAATCCCATTGGGTCGTCATGTTCTGCCGATCGCATCTTCCTATCCTCGCTCCAGGCCTGCCGCATAACCAATCAGGCTTCCTACTTACAGAATTGAGAAAAGAGGATGTGGAAATGCTCAGTCAAATTCAACGCTTTGGCGGCGCGATGTTCACGCCAGTGCTGCTGTTTCCCTTCGCCGGGATTGTGGTGGGTCTTGCCATCTTGCTGCAAAACCCGATGTTTGTCGGGGAATCACTGACCGATCCGAACAGTTTATTCGCGCAAATCGTACATATTATTGAAGAGGGCGGTTGGACGGTATTCCGTAATATGCCGCTGATTTTTGCTGTCGGTTTACCCATTGGCCTTGCGAAGCAAGCGCAGGGGCGAGCTTGTCTGGCGGTGATGGTGAGTTTCCTGACCTGGAACTATTTCATCAACGCGATGGGAATGACCTGGGGAAGCTACTTCGGCGTCGATTTCACTCAGGACGCGGTGGCAGGTAGCGGTCTGACAATGATGGCCGGGATTAAAACCCTCGATACCAGCATTATCGGCGCAATTATCATTTCCGGCATTGTGACGGCGCTGCATAACCGTCTGTTCGATAAAAAACTGCCGGTGTTTCTCGGCATTTTCCAGGGGACATCTTATGTGGTGATTATCGCCTTCCTGGTGATGATCCCCTGCGCCTGGCTGACGTTGCTCGGCTGGCCAAAAGTACAAATGGGGATTGAATCTCTGCAAGCGTTCCTGCGTTCGGCGGGTGCGCTTGGGGTCTGGGTTTACACCTTCCTCGAACGTATTCTGATCCCAACCGGTTTACACCACTTCATCTACGGACCGTTTATCTTTGGTCCGGCAGCTGTTGAAGGCGGCATTCAGATGTACTGGGCGCAGCATCTGCAAGAGTTCAGTTTGAGCGCCGAGCCGCTGAAATCGTTGTTCCCGGAAGGCGGTTTTGCCCTGCACGGTAACTCAAAAATCTTTGGTGCCGTGGGCATTTCTTTAGCGATGTACTTCACTGCCGCACCGGAAAATCGGGTAAAAGTGGCGGGCTTGCTGATCCCCGCAACCTTAACCGCCATGCTGGTGGGAATTACCGAACCGCTGGAATTTACCTTCCTGTTCATTTCACCGTTGCTGTTTGCGGTACACGCTGTGCTTGCGGCCTCAATGTCGACCGTGATGTACCTCTTTGGTGTGGTGGGCAACATGGGCGGAGGTCTGATTGACCAGGTTTTACCGCAAAACTGGATCCCGATGTTCAGCAACCACGCGGATATGATGCTGACCCAAATCGCCATTGGGTTGTGCTTTACCCTGCTGTACTTCGTGGTTTTCCGCACCCTGATTCTGCAATTCAACATGTGCACGCCGGGACGTGAAGATGCGGAAGTGAAACTCTACTCAAAAGCCGAATACAAAGCCTCGCGAGGCCAAACCACCGCGGCAGAGCCAAAAAAAGAGCTGGATCAGGCTGCCGGTATCCTGCAAGCCCTGGGCGGGGTCGGCAATATCTCCAGCATTAACAATTGCGCGACGCGTTTACGTATTGCACTGCATGACATGTCACAAACGCTGGATGACGAAGTCTTTAAAAAGCTGGGAGCGCACGGCGTCTTCCGTAGTGGCGATGCCATTCAGGTGATCATTGGTCTGCATGTATCCCAGCTGCGTGAACAGCTCGATAGCTTAATTAATTCTCATCAATCAGCAGAAAATGTTGCCATTACGGAGGCAGTATAATGACCAAATTCTCAGTGGTTGTCGCAGGCGGTGGAAGCACCTTTACGCCAGGCATCGTGTTGATGCTCCTGGCGAATCAGGACCGTTTCCCGCTTCGTGCACTGAAATTTTATGATAACGATGGTGCGCGGCAGGAAGTGATTGCCGAAGCCTGTAAAGTCATCCTTAAAGAAAAAGCGCCGGACATTGCGTTTAGTTACACCACCGATCCTGAAGTGGCATTCAGCGACGTTGATTTTGTCATGGCGCACATCCGCGTCGGCAAATACCCGATGCGCGAACTGGATGAAAAAATCCCGCTGCGCCACGGCGTTGTTGGTCAGGAAACTTGCGGACCCGGCGGAATAGCGTACGGCATGCGTTCCATTGGCGGCGTCCTGGAACTGGTGGATTATATGGAAAAATATTCACCAAATGCCTGGATGCTCAACTACTCCAACCCGGCAGCCATTGTCGCAGAAGCCACGCGTCGTCTGCGCCCGAATGCGAAAATCCTCAACATCTGTGACATGCCAATCGGTATTGAAAGCCGGATGGCGCAAATTGTTGGGCTGCAAGATCGCAAACAGATGCGCGTGCGCTACTACGGCCTGAACCACTTTGGCTGGTGGACATCAATTGAAGATTTGCAGGGCAACGACCTGATGCCCCAGCTGCGGCAATATGTCTCTAAGCACGGTTATGTTCCACCGCAGCAAGATACACATACTGAAGCGAGCTGGAACGACACCTATGCAAAAGCGCGGGATGTCCAGGCACTGGACCCGGATACATTGCCGAACACCTATCTGAAATATTATCTCTTCCCGGATTATGTCGTTCAGCATTCCAACCCTGAACATACCCGCGCGAATGAGGTGATGGAGCATCGCGAGAAACAGGTTTTCGATGCTTGCCGCGCCATTACGGCGGCAGGAAATTCAGCGGCGGGCAAGCTGGAAATTGACGAACATGCGTCATACATCGTCGATCTTGCGGCGGCGATTGCCTTCAACACTCAGGAGCGGATGTTGCTAATTGTGCCTAACAACGGGGCAATCCATAACTTTGATGATGAAGCGATGGTCGAAATCCCGTGTCTGGTCGGGCACAACGGACCAGAACCACTGGTGGTCGGCGATATCCCGCAGTTTCAGAAAGGGTTAATGAGTCAGCAAGTGGCGGTGGAAAAACTGGTCGTGGACGCCTGGGAACAGCGTTCATATCAGCACCTGTGGCAGGCGATTACGTTGTCGAAAACGGTACCGAGCGCCGCGGTCGCCAAAGCTATTCTGGATGAGTTGCTGGAGGCCAACAAAGCGTACTGGCCAGAGTTACGTTAATTGTGTGGACTGGCATCCGTTGGGTGCTGGTCCGTATTCTTCAGCACAGCTGACGGCGCATAACCAAATTTATTTTTAAAGGCTTTGCTGAAATGAAAGGAGTCGAAGAAGTTGAGCGTATCAGCGACTTCGCCAACCGAGTTTCCTTGTTGTTTTAATAGCGATAGCGCCAGATCCAGACGCGCATCGAGGTAATATTCTTTCGGCGTCTTGCCGGTATAGCGTAAAAACAGACGACGCAACCAGGCTTCGCTACAGGGGATCGTGGCAGCCATATCAGCTACGCTCCAGCGTTGTTGCAGACTGGCATGTAAAGTGGCAATTAAATTTTCAATTTGCCGCCGTTGTGGATCTTTTTTACCGTCTGCGTACATAAGACAAATCCACTGATAAATAATTTTCGTCAGAAAAGCGACTGCCAGATTATTTTTTATTGCTTCTGGTGAAGTAATTAACTCAGCAACTTCGGTGAGTTCCTGATTATAAACTTCGCCATTATAAATAACGCTTTGCTGACCGACGGGAATATCCATCATACTGGTGGGGGTAAATTCCATCCAGTACTGTTCCCAGACTAAACCTTCACAGTGATAAGAGTGAATATCCATTGGCTTTAAAAATATAATACAGTTGCCATGCAGAGTTATTTGTTCGTCATTCTTTAAAAGAATTTTCCCACATCCTTGTACGGTATACACCGCAACCCATGAGTTGGCGATAAGCGGTTTCTTCTTGTCCCGCGGCCAAATCACCCGATAATGCTCGTCGGTGTAGGTATGCCAGAGCGAGATCAGAGAAATTCCGCTGGAGATCACATTTTCGTTAATCAATAAGGGAATATTGTACGGAGTTTCGTTTTTTACATCCGAACTTTGCAATTTTCCATTCATTTTAATATCCCTCCGGCGAATTATGCTCACAACCTGAACTTAACAGAAAACAATCCGTTCAGGGATACGATGTTTGTATTTTAAGAATCTGACTGCCTGACCCGACGCATTTTACCTCTCCCTATATTCATGCGTCCGGGACATAAACATAAATAAGGGCTATGAGATGAATTCGTTACAAATCTTGAGTTTTGTCGGTTTTACGCTGCTGGTGGCGATCATCACCTGGTGGAAGGTTCGCAAAACAGATACCGGATCGCAACAAGGCTATTTTCTTGCCGGACGTTCACTAAAAGCGCCGGTTATTGCCGCTTCGTTAATGTTAACCAACCTTTCCACGGAACAACTGGTTGGTCTTTCCGGGCAGGCCTACAAAAGCGGCATGTCGGTGATGGGCTGGGAAGTGACTTCAGCGGTGACGCTGATCTTCCTCGCGCTAATCTTTTTACCACGCTATCTGAAGCGCGGCATTGCCACCATCCCCGATTTTCTGGAGGAACGTTATGATAAAACGACGCGTATTATCATCGACTTCTGCTTCCTCATTGCCACCGGCGTCTGCTTTCTGCCGATTGTTCTCTACTCCGGCGCGTTGGCGCTCAACAGCCTGTTTCACGTCGGGGAATCGTTACAAATTTCCCACGGTGCGGCTATCTGGCTATTGGTAATTTTGCTTGGTCTGGCGGGAATTTTGTATGCGGTGATCGGCGGACTGCGCGCAATGGCAGTGGCGGACTCCATCAACGGTATTGGGCTGGTTATTGGCGGGTTGATGGTGCCGATATTTGGCCTGATCGCGATGGGCAAGGGCAGCTTTATGCAGGGCATTGAGCAACTCACCACCGTTCACGCCGAGAAATTAAACTCAGTCGGTGGCCCGACCGATCCCTTGCCGATTGGCGCGGCATTTACCGGTTTGATTCTGGTGAACACCTTTTACTGGTGTACAAATCAGGGCATCGTGCAACGCACGCTGGCGTCAAAAAGCCTGGCGGAAGGGCAAAAGGGGGCGCTGTTAACGGCGGTGCTGAAAATGCTCGACCCGCTGGTACTGGTGCTGCCAGGGTTGATTGCGTTTCATCTGTATCAGGATCTACCGAAAGCCGACATGGCCTACCCGACGCTGGTCAATAACGTTCTGCCAGTGCCACTGGTGGGTTTCTTCGGCGCGGTGTTATTTGGTGCGGTGATCAGTACCTTCAACGGCTTTCTGAATAGCGCCAGTACGTTATTCAGTATGGGTATTTACCGTCGCATCATTAACCAGAATGCCGAGCCGCAGCAGCTGGTCACCGTCGGGCGCAAATTTGGTTTCTTTATCGCTATCGTTTCGGTGCTGGTAGCGCCGTGGATCGCCAACGCGCCGCAGGGGCTGTATAGCTGGATGAAACAGCTCAACGGCATTTACAACGTGCCGCTGGTTACCATCATCATTATGGGCTTTTTCTTCCCGCGCATCCCGGCGCTGGCGGCAAAAGTGGCGATGGGGATTGGCATAATCAGCTACATCACCATCAACTATCTGGTGAAGTTCGACTTCCATTTCCTCTATGTGCTGGCCTGTACGTTCTGTATCAACGTGGTCGTGATGCTGGTGATCGGTTTTATCAAACCGCGCGCCACGCCGTTCACCTTCAAAGATGCGTTTGCGGTGGACATGAAACCGTGGAAAAACGTCAAGATCGCGTCAATTGGTATCCTGTTTGCGATGATTGGTGTCTATGCCGGGCTGGCTGAATTCGGCGGCTACGGTACGCGCTGGTTAGCGATGATCAGTTATTTCATCGCTGCCGTAGTGATTGTCTACCTGATTTTTGACAGCTGGCGGCATCGTCACGACCCAGCCGTAACCTTTACTCCCGACGCGAAGGATAGCCTATGAAACGCCCCAATTTTCTGTTCATCATGACCGATACCCAGGCCACCAATATGGTCGGTTGCTATAGCGGTAAGCCGCTGAATACGCAAAATATTGATAGTCTGGCGGCGGAAGGTATTCGCTTTAATTCCGCCTACACTTGTTCACCGGTTTGTACGCCTGCACGCGCCGGACTATTCACCGGTATCTACGCTAACCAGTCCGGCCCGTGGACCAACAACGTCGCGCCAGGCAAAAACATCTCCACTATGGGGCGCTACTTTAAGGATGCCGGCTATCACACCTGTTACATCGGCAAATGGCATCTCGACGGTCATGACTATTTCGGCACTGGCGAGTGTCCGCCGGAGTGGGACGCTGATTACTGGTTCGATGGGGCGAACTACCTTAGCGAACTGACGGAAAAAGAGATCAGCCTGTGGCGCAATGGCCTAAACAGCGTTGAGGATTTACAGGCGAACCATATCGACGAAACCTTCACCTGGGCGCACCGCATCAGCAATCGGGCGGTAGATTTTCTGCAACAGCCCGCGCGCGCCGAGGAACCCTTCCTGATGGTGGTTTCGTATGATGAGCCGCATCACCCGTTCACCTGTCCGGTGGAGTATTTAGAGAAATACGCTGATTTTTACTACGAACTTGGCGAGAAATCACAGGATGATCTGGCGAACAAACCGGAACATCACCGCTTATGGGCGCAGGCGATGCCATCGCCAGTCGGTGATGACGGGCTTTATCACCATCCGCTCTATTTTGCCTGCAATGACTTTGTTGATGACCAAATCGGACGGGTCATCAATGCCTTAACGCCAGAGCAACGTGAAAATACGTGGGTCATTTATACCTCCGATCACGGTGAAATGATGGGCGCACATAAGCTGATCAGTAAAGGAGCGGCGATGTATGACGACATCACCCGTATTCCGCTGATCATCCGTTCGCCGCAAGGGGAGCGGCGGCAGGTCGATACGCCAGTCAGTCATATCGATTTACTGCCGACAATGATGGCGCTGGCAGATATTGAAAAACCAGAGATTCTGCCGGGGGAAAATATCCTTGCCGTGAAAGAGCCACGCGGCGTAATGGTGGAATTTAACCGCTACGAGATTGAGCATGACAGCTTTGGCGGTTTTATTCCGGTGCGTTGCTGGGTGACGGATGACTTTAAACTGGTACTCAACCTCTTCACCAGTGATGAACTTTACGATCGCCGTAATGACCTAAATGAAATGCATAATCTGATCGATGATATCCGTTTTGCCGACGTTCGCCGCAAAATGCATGACGCCTTATTGGATTACATGGATAAAATTCGCGATCCGTTCCGCAGTTACCAATGGAGTCTGCGTCCGTGGCGTAAAGATGCACGACCGCGCTGGATGGGGGCGTTTCGTCCACGCCCACAAGATGGCTATTCGCCAGTGGTACGCGACTATGACACCGGCCTACCGACACAAGGGGTGAAGGTGGAAGAGAAAAAACAGAAGTTCTGATGCATTATTGCTGTTCCTGGCCTACTTTTTCGGCGAGGAACAGTTTACAAGGAGCAACAATGAAAATTTCCCGCCTCGGAGAAGCACCTGATTATCGCTTCTCGCTGGCTAATGAGCGTACTTTTCTGGCGTGGATCCGTACCGCACTAGGCTTTCTGGCGGCGGGGGTTGGGCTTGATCAACTTGCGCCAGATTTCGCCACGCCCGTCATTCGCGAACTGCTGGCGTTGTTGTTGTGTCTGTTTTCCGGCGGGTTAGCGATGTATGGCTACCTGCGCTGGTTACGCAATGAAAAAGCGATGCGTCTGAAAGAGGACCTGCCCTACACCAACAGCTTATTAATCATCAGCTTAATATTGATGATCGTAGCGGTGATCGTTATGGGACTGGTGTTGTATGCCGGATAGCCGCAAAGCCAGACGCATTGCCGACCCAGGGCTGCAGCCGGAGCGTACATCACTGGCGTGGTTTCGTACCATGCTGGGCTACGGCGCGTTGATGGCGTTGGCTATCAAACACAACTGGCACCAGGCGGGCATGTTATTCTGGATTTCGATTGGCATTCTCGCCATTGTGGCGCTGATCCTCTGGCACTACACCCGTAATCGCAATTTAATGGATGTCACGAATAGCGATTTTTCCCAATTTCACGTAGTCCGTGACAAATTTTTGATCTCCCTCGCGGTGTTATCTCTCGCAATACTGTTTGCTGTAACGCATATACATCAACTTATCGTATTTATTGAGAGAGTCGCATGACAGGAAGTCAGGTCATTGATGCTGAAGAGGACAGGCATAAACTGGTTGTAGAGTACAAGGATGCTCTGCAACCTGCCGATTTTTATCACAATTTCAAACAACGGGGTATCCGCTCCGTACAGCTTATTCCCCATCTTGAATTTGATGACCGGGGCGATCTGACGGCCGCTTCGGTGACAGCAGAGCTGTGGGGGAAATTTTTAATTGCCCTGTTCGAGTGTTGGGTACGGGCAGATATCAGTCGTATTTCGATTGAGCTTTTTGACGCCACCCTACAAAAATGGTGTGGCAGCGAAAACCCGCAACCGCGTCGTGGCTGCCAGGCGTGCGACTGGCATCGCCTGTGCCCGCACGCTCGGGAGGAGACGCCAGACAACGTGCTTTGTGCGGGCTATCAGGCGTTTTATTCTTACTCCGCGCCGCATATGCGGGTGATGCGTGATCTGATAAAGCAGCATCGTTCTCCCATGGAGCTGATGACGATGCTGCGGTGACGTGAGCTTAAACGGGCTGCCCCTGATGCGACATCCGCGTCGCCAGCGGTAGCCAGCACAGCACGATCAACAATCCCATTAAGGTCATCAACAACCCCAGGCTGCCCTGACCGGTTTGCGGCAACATCGCAGAGAGCGACGCCAGCACGCCGGAACCAATGTTTTGTAGACCGCCGACTAGCGCGCCAGCCGTGCCCGCCAGGAAAGGGAACGGCTCCATCGCGCCGCTGGTCGCCAGCGGAAACAGCATCCCGGCACCGAAAAAGAACAGCGCGGCGGGAACGAGCAGCGTCCAGACATTCATCACGCCAAACCAGTCGGGGATCCACATCAGTAAGCCAGCCAGCAGGCAGCAGATAACCGACTGCCACATCAACGTTGAGAAGCGTTTATTAGGACGTCCGGCAAACCATGCCCCAAAAAATGCCGCCGGAATCGGCAGAATAAACAAAATACTGACCGTCATACTGCTCAGCCCTAACACCGCGCCCATCAGTACGCCGGAGCAGGCTTCAAAGGCGGCAATTCCGGCCAGACCGCCAATCAGCATCAGCAAATAACAGTTAAAACCGCTGTTACCGAAAAGCGTTTTATAACTGGTAAGCAGGCGCGTGCGCGGTGCGTCGACCGGACGCGTTTCCGGCATCCAGCGGGCCATACTGAAGGTCACACCGGCACAAAGTACCAACAAAAAGAGATAACAGGCGCGCCAGTTCCACATCGTATCCAGCAGACCGCCGATTAGCGGTGCGAGCAACGGACTGACAAGAATTCCCATGTTTAACAGGCTATTAGCATGGCGCAACTGTGTCCGTTCATATAAATCGCGCGGCAAAGTACGCGCCATTACGCCGCCAACGCCGGTGCCCATCCCCTGCATCGCGCTGGCGGCAATCAATACTGTCAAACTGGAGGTCGTGACCGCGACCAGCGTTGCCAGCATAAAAATGGACATTCCGACGAGGATCACCGGTCGGCGACCCACGCGGTCGGAAATCGGGCCATAAAACAGCTGTGAGACACCGTAAGTCAGCAGATAAGCGCCCATTACGCTCTGCACCGCCCCTTCACGGACGTTGAGATCGCGCGCCATATCGGCAATAGCTGGAATATAAATGGTTTGCGCCATCTGACCGACGGCCACGAGTAATACCAACATCAATAACAAATTGACGTTTCTATGCCTTTTCATTATCACGGATGCTTTTATAAAAATAATTAGAATAAGTCACTACGCATTCCCATAAATGCGGGAGAGGAATCTATCACATTGATAAATGTTAGCCAGATATACGCCAGGAATGGGGAATTGTTTAGCGGCAGAATATGTAAACAAAAGCGGCAATAAATGTTGCCGGGAGGGATGGTAGGGCGGATAAGATGCGTCAGCATCGCATCCGACACCAACCCACACGCTAAATATGAAAGGGGAGCGGTTACCCGCTCCCCTTTAGTGCGACTTGAATCTGAATTACTTCAGGTATTTCAGAACAGCATCAAGCAGTTGCAGTGCTGCAACAATGAGTTTGAGGATAAGAATGGCGATATCCACCAGGCTCATACGCGTCTCCTGTGGTTCAGGAGCACTGCCAGCTGACGTACCTTTCCGCTGCCTGTTGCCAGCTGTTGTGCACGCGGTATCTCAAGGAGAAACGTTGTGCTTGTTGACATAACACAGTGTGCTCACGCGGGGTTAAGGCGCTGACGGCACCACCCGTTTCAGCCAGGACTTAGTGCGCCGGGTAACGATGCGGCCCCCGCATAACACATTGCGTACAGTGATATTATAGAAGTTTACTGTATAAATAAACAGTGATATTTGGACAAAACGAAAACTGTGATCGATACTCAACTATGTACTAAATACGTCAAAATTCGTGCCGAAATTGCGCGTTCTGCGCGGAACACGTATACTTTCAGTGTTGACATAATACAGTGTGCTTTGCGGTTACCAGCCGCAGGCGACTGACGAAACCTCGCTCCGGCGGGGTTTTTTGTTACCTGCAATTCAGTACAAAACGTGATCAACCCCTCAATTTTCCCTTGCTGAAAAATTTTCCATTGTCTCCCCTGTAAAGCTGTGCTTGTATAAATATTGTTAAACACAAAACCAACAAGGTCCCCAATGACTACTTCCATGCTCAACGCAAAACTACTACCAACTGCGCCATCCGCCGCAGTGGTCGTCGTGCGTGTGGTGGTGGTCGTCGGCAATGCGCCGTAGGGACTGGAACAACACACGATTCCAAAACCCCGCCGGCGCAAACCGGGCGGGGTTTTTCGTTTAAGCACCTCCCGGAAAGTCGGCCCAGAAGAAAAGGACTGGAGCATGGCAAGTTCGGGCACAACATCGACGCGTAAGCGCTTTACCGGCGCAGAATTTATCGTTCATTTCCTGGAACAGCAGGGCATTAAGATTGTGACGGGCATTCCGGGCGGTTCTATCCTGCCTGTTTACGATGCCTTAAGCCAAAGCACGCAAATCCGCCATATTCTGGCTCGCCATGAACAGGGCGCAGGGTTTATCGCTCAGGGAATGGCGCGCACCGACGGTAAACCGGCGGTCTGTATGGCCTGTAGCGGACCGGGTGCGACTAACCTGGTGACCGCCATTGCCGATGCGCGGCTGGATTCCATCCCGCTGATTTGCATCACCGGTCAGGTTCCTGCCTCGATGATCGGCACCGACGCCTTCCAGGAAGTGGACACCTACGGCATCTCTATCCCCATCACCAAACACAACTATCTGGTCAGACATATCGAAGAACTCCCGCAGGTCATGAGCGATGCCTTCCGCATTGCGCAATCAGGCCGCCCTGGCCCGGTGTGGATAGACATTCCTAAAGATGTGCAAACGGCGGTTTTTGAGATTGAAGCACAGCCAGTTATGGCAGAAAAAGCCGCCGCACCCGCCTTTAGCGAAGAAAGCATTCGTGACGCAGCGGCAATGATTAACGCCGCCAAACGCCCGGTGCTTTATCTGGGCGGCGGTGTGATCAATGCGCCCGCACGGGTGCGTGAACTGGCAGAGAAAGCGCAATTGCCAACTACCATGACCTTAATGGCGCTGGGCATGCTGCCAAAAGCGAATCCGCTGTCGCTGGGTATGCTGGGGATGCACGGCGTGCGCAGCACCAACTATATACTGCAGGAGGCGGATCTGCTGATTGTTCTCGGTGCGCGTTTTGATGACCGGGCGATTGGCAAAACCGAGCAGTTCTGCCCGAATGCGAAAATCATTCATGTCGATATCGACCGTGCAGAGCTGGGCAAAATCAAGCAACCGCACGTAGCGATTCAGGCGGATGTTGATGACGTGCTGGCGCAATTGATCCCGCTGGTGGAAGCGCAACCGCGTGCAGAGTGGCACCAGTTGGTGGCGGATTTGCAGCGCGAATTCCCGTGTCCAATCCCGAAAGCGTGCGATCCGTTAACGCATTACGGCCTGATCAACGCTGTTGCCGCCTGTGTCGATGACAATGCGATTATCACCACCGACGTGGGTCAGCATCAGATGTGGACCGCGCAAGCCTATCCGCTCAATCGCCCGCGCCAGTGGCTGACCTCCGGCGGGCTGGGCACGATGGGCTTTGGCCTGCCTGCGGCGATTGGCGCGGCGCTGGCGAACCCGGATCGCAAAGTGTTGTGTTTCTCCGGCGACGGCAGCCTGATGATGAATATTCAGGAGATGGCGACCGCCAGTGAAAATCAGCTGGATGTCAAAATCATTCTGATGAACAACGAAGCGCTGGGGCTGGTACATCAGCAACAGAGTCTGTTCTACAAGCAGGGCGTTTTTGCCGCTACCTATCCGGGAAAAATCAACTTTATGCAGATTGCCGCCGGATTCGGCCTCGAAACCTGTGATTTGAATAACGAAACCGATCCGCAGGCTGCATTACAGGAAATCATCAATCGCCCTGGCCCGGCGCTGATCCATGTGCGTATTGATGCCGAAGAAAAAGTGTACCCGATGGTGCCGCCAGGTGCGGCGAATACTGAAATGGTGGGGGAATAAGCCATGCAAAACACAACTCATGACAACGTGATTCTCGAACTCACCGTTCGCAACCATCCGGGCGTAATGACCCACGTTTGTGGCCTTTTTGCCCGTCGCGCTTTTAACGTTGAAGGCATTCTCTGCCTGCCGATTCAGGACAGCGACAAAAGCCACATCTGGCTACTGGTCAATGACGACCAGCGTCTGGAGCAGATGATAAGCCAAATCGATAAGCTGGAAGATGTGGTGAAAGTGCAGCGTAATCAGTCTGATCCGACAATGTTTAACAAGATCGCGGTGTTTTTTCAGTAAGGAGCGACATTAAACCGCCCGGGGGGGTACTGATGAGCGATTTTTGATAGATCCGTTCAGATATATAGGGTGAAATTGTGCCAGAGACCATCTCAGGCACAATTTATTAGCCCTGAATGTTAATTTAAGTCGCTGCACCGGTAATTTGGGGGTTAACAGTTAGGGCTAAAATTTCCAGCGATGGTGTTAAATTCTGATTGCTGTCTATACCAATGGTCATGACCAGCATTCTATTAATTAATGGTTCATCGTGAGGTATATTATGGCAAGCCCTATAATCAGCGGAACAATGATGTCAAATCCCTGCCCTTCCACCTTTTTGGATAAAAATAGAATTGTTGCTGCTGAGCTTAATATCACAAATAACGAGAAAAAATATTCACCTGGCAGTAATTTCGCAAAATGGATGTTGCAGGAAATAAAACGCTTAATAGCAAATATTATGTCCAGCTCTCGCAGTGTTAATACCGAAATCCTTAACTATTTTCACCCTATGCCAGGCACTGAAAATAATGGTAATCGTACCTGGATGGCGGCAACTGGAGAGGATGAGTATATCGAAATCAAACAAACAGGTGATAAGTCATTTAATATTACTCTGGTTGGTAGAGATAAACGTTTACGAAAAGAAACTCCATATTCAGGAGTGGCTGTAGCGACTATTATCAAATCGTTGTCTGAAAAAACTGCTGCGTTAGAAACACATTCCGCTGACACGGTTTTGAGAAAGAAATTAGTTAATAGTATTGTTATCAATAATACAGACTTTAATTACGAAATTCCTGCGGGAATTTTAAGTAATATATATGATTTATTAAGCCTGCGAGTTCAAAAAGATGAAGGATATGTACCTGTTCAGGAAAGTTTTAAAAGAACAGATGTTTTTTTTGATTCCATAATTATGGATGCTCATAGAACTATAAAAGAACAAAATCAACAAAATGGTGCTACTAAAATAACTTGCTGCGGTGTTGAGTTAAGTAAAGATATTCTTAAAATATTTGCAGAGAAAATTGAAATAATTGAACAAGATACAAAGAATAGTCAAAACACACTTGAACAAATGGTTGAACTGGTTTACTTTAATGATAATGACTGTGCTCGGGTAAGGGAATTATTAAAGAAATCAAATGGTAATATTGCGGATGATAAGATTGATGAAATAATCGCTTGCTTATCCAGTCATCAGGGGATTACATGTTTTTATTATTCTTCCGTACAAGGCTATCAGAGCTATTTAAAAAATACATCTCAAGATGTTAGCGAGTTACTCTTAAAGAGTTTGGATGGTTCCATTTCATCAATATCGGGTTTAAAAAACTCAGGAAATTCTTTTTTTGGGTCTGGAAAGTATCTTAATGAAATGGATTTTACTATAAATGGGTTTAGTCAGAAGATGTATTTGATGGCGGTTAATAATGTTGGAAATGAAGTTAAGCTTCAGTGTTCTCGTTATTTTACTACCGGTAGGGTCGACGAACAAAACTCCAAAAACGATAAAGTCGCTTTTACATTTTTCGGTGCCGCAACAACTGCTGATTTATGATTTTTGTCTGATAAATCGCGTTTATCATTAAGGTGAACGCTTATTCTTAACCGTCTGTGTGTAAACAGTCTTTTTGAAAAAAATGAGCGATTTTTGATAGTGAATAAGTAGAATTAGTGATGCAATTGCATTGGGGAAATCGATAAAAATTAACGGCACTATAGTCTTATTATTGAAATAAATGAAATATAGCGGTTAGCAATGAAATATTTATCATGCTAGCCATTGATACTTCTAACAATGTCAAAATATGCAAAGTGTCATATTGCGAGGTTACTATGGTTAGTGTGACGAGTTATACATATCCAACGGAAACAGAGAATGATAATAGTCATTTTCAGAGTCAAACTCAGAGCCAGGGCCTGAGCCAGAGTCTAAGAGATAGTATCGAGGGTAATATTGAAGCATTTGATGCGATGGAACAAAGTGGCCTGCTCGATAATTGTAGAACATTATCTAAAAATGCCACTTTTCGTGAGGTTTTCCGAAGTTTATTATTATACATTTTAGATTCTTTACATATCTATCGGCATGATATCAGTGGTAAATTGGTTTCTTATTTTCATGTTACGCCTGAATCAGCGAATGCGAATTATAAAACATGGATCGCTACCACAGGGATGGATAGCTATATAAAAATTGAGCAGACCGGCAGTGATAAGTTTAAAGTCACTGATGTGTATCGTGAGTTAAAAGGCAACAGTTTGAAAAAACAGAGTAGAGACAGGGATTTTAGTGGTCGAAATGTGAAAGAGTTTATAGGGTTATTATCAGAGCACGATGTATTGGAAAAGTATCAACTCTCAAAAGTAACAGTTGCTGCAAATGCTCTTAAGCTAGAAGTTGTTAATAATAATTCTGAAAATAAACGCAGTTTTGGAGTTACTGATGCTGAGCGCCAATTAAAAAAAGCGTTAAATGAACAAACTCAATTAACTCCAGATAAATTAATTCCAGATGATTGTAGTTATAAATCAGACATAAAAAAACTAGATGTTCTGGAGGGAGAGTTTAGTTCACTTCTTGCTGATGCAGCAAGACACGTTGGAGAGGGTAGCTCAATTATTTCATGTTGTGGAGTTAAAATAAATAGCACAATCCATGAATTTCTGAGGAATAAAACCATGGCTTTGTCTGGCCATGGAGGTATTAGAAAATATAAAGCTTTCGAAAAGCTTTTTAGTGAAATTGTATTTACGCCAGATGAATGTAATATTGTGAGAAACTCTCTACAGAAAGATGGTGTTGAGAAAAAAATCAGAGAAAATATTATTTCTTGCCTCTCCAGTATTTCAGGAATAGGTAACCTGTATTATGCTTGTTCACAGGCATTTCCTGTCGCGCTTGATAGGGGGGATATTAATGTAATACAGGCAAACGATTCTGTTTCTGCCGGGCTTGATGATAACCCAGGGTTTTGTGCTTTGCTGGGAAAAACAAATTTGCTTGTTGCTGACTTTTCACAGCATACATTCACACAAACCCATTATATTGTAAAAGCCGAAATAAATGAAGCTGGTAACGATTTTAATATTGCTAATTTCATTTATCGAACATACGGTGAGGATTATATTCATAACGACTCAGTGGATGACTCTCTTAATGAGCGTTCCGCTGAAGATTATAGGTTTCTGGATGACTCTTTGTTACCTGAAAACGATTTCCGCAACAGGAGGAGAAATTTTTCAGGCAATATTGCAATCGCAACCTACAAATAATTCGCTTTTTCGCAATAACACGTACCAAACGCTTACCTTTCAGGTAAGCGTTTTGACGATAAGACCAACATCATTAAGCCAATACATACCCCATATCCAACTTGAACAACATCGCGCTTATCGTTAAGGTATGCGCGTTTTTTATCCGCCAGGACCCAATCATGATCACCGTTGCACTTATAGACGATCACCTCATCGTCCGCTCCGGCTTTGCGCAGCTGCTGGGGCTGGAACCTGATTTGCAGGTAGTTGCCGAGTTTGGTTCGGGGCGCGAGGCGTTGGCGGGGCTGCCGGGGCGCGGTGTGCAGGTGTGTATTTGCGATATCTCCATGCCCGATATCTCCGGTCTGGAGCTGCTAAGCCAGCTGCCGAAAGGTATGGCGACGATTATGCTCTCTGTTCATGACAGTCCGGCGCTGGTTGAGCAGGCGCTTAACGCGGGGGCGCGCGGCTTTCTCTCCAAGCGTTGTAGCCCTGACGAACTGATTGCTGCGGTGCATACGGTTGCCACGGGCGGCTGTTATCTGACGCCGGATATTGCCATTAAACTGGCATCCGGTCGCCAGGACCCGCTGACCAAACGTGAACGGCAGGTGGCAGAAAAACTGGCGCAAGGAATGGCGGTGAAAGAGATTGCCGCCGAACTGGGCTTGTCACCGAAAACGGTACACGTCCATCGCGCTAACCTGATGGAAAAACTGGGCGTCAGTAACGACGTTGAACTGGCGCGCCGCATGTTTGATGGCTGGTGATGAAGACGTTTTTCTCTCGCTTAATTACCGTTATTGCCTGCTTTTTTATCTTCTCTGCCGCGTGGTTTTGCTTGTGGAGTATCAGCCTGCACCTGGTTGAGCGCCCTGATATGGCGGTGCTGTTATTTCCGTTTGGTCTGCGTCTGGGGCTAATGCTGCAATGCCCGCGCGGCTACTGGTCGGTGCTGCTGGGCGCGGAGTGGCTGCTGATTTACTGGCTAACGCAGGCGGTCGGTTTAACCCATTTCTCCTTATTGATGATCGGTAGTTTACTGACGTTATTGCCCGTGGCGCTTATCTCGCGCTATCGCCATCAACGTGACTGGCGCACCTTGCTGCTACAAGGGGCGGCATTAACGGCGGCGGCGTTGTTGCAGTCGCTGCCCTGGCTTTGGCACGGCAAAGAGTCGTGGAATGCGCTACTGCTGACTTTAACTGGCGGCCTGACGCTGGCCCCGATATGTCTGGTGTTCTGGCACTATCTCGCCAATAACATCTGGCTGCCGCTCGGGCCGTCGTTAGTTTCTCAACCGATCAACTGGCGCGGGCGGCATCTGGTCTGGTACTTGCTGCTGTTTGTTATCAGTCTCTGGCTCCAGTTGGGATTGCCGGACGAACTGTCGCGCTTTACGCCATTCTGCCTGGCGCTGCCGATTATCGCGCTGGCCTGGCACTATGGCTGGCAAGGGGCGCTGATTGCGACGTTGATGAACGCCATCGCGTTGATCGCCAGTCAAACCTGGCGCGATCATCCGGTGGATTTATTGCTCTCGCTGCTGGTGCAAAGTCTGACAGGGTTGTTACTGGGCGCAGGCATCCAGCGGTTGCGTGAACTTAACCAGTCGCTGCAAAAGGAACTGGCGCGCAATCAGCATCTGGCTGAACGTTTGTTAGAAACTGAAGAGAGCGTACGCCGCGACGTGGCGCGTGAGCTGCACGATGATATCGGCCAGACCATCACTGCCATTCGTACTCAGGCGGGCATTGTCCAGCGACTGGCGGCAGATAACGCCAGTGTGAAGCAGAGCGGGCAGCTCATCGAACAACTATCGCTGGGCGTTTACGACGCGGTGCGCCGTTTGTTAGGTCGGTTACGTCCACGCCAGTTGGATGATCTCACCCTGGAGCAGGCCATCCGCTCACTGATGCGGGAAATGGAGCTGGAAGGGCGCGGCATTGTCAGCCATCTCGAATGGCGAATCGATGAATCAGCGTTAAGCGAAAACCAGCGCGTGACGCTGTTTCGCGTCTGCCAGGAAGGGTTGAACAACATTGTGAAACATGCCGATGCCAGCGCGGTCACCCTGCAAGGCTGGCAGCAGGATGAGCGGTTAATGCTGGTGATTGAAGACGATGGCAGCGGTTTACCGCCAGATTCCGGGCAACACGGTTTTGGCCTTACCGGAATGCGCGAGCGCGTAACGGCGCTGGGCGGCACATTGACCATTTCCTGTCTGCACGGCACGCGTGTCAGCGTTTCTCTACCTCAACGTTATGTCTAGGGTTCGATGATGTTGCCGTTTCTGAAAGCGCCAGCTGACGCGCCGTTGATTAGCGATAAACAAGAAATTGATGCCCGTTACCGTTACTGGCGTCGCCATATTCTGCTGACCATCTGGCTGGGTTACGCGCTGTTTTACTTCACGCGTAAAAGTTTTAACGCCGCCGTACCAGAAATCCTTGCTAACGGCGTGCTCAGCCGTAGCGATATCGGCCTGTTAGCGACCCTGTTTTACATTACTTACGGCGTGTCGAAGTTTGTCTCCGGCATTGTCAGCGACCGCTCAAATGCCCGTTATTTTATGGGGATAGGGCTTATTGCCACGGGCATTATCAACATTCTGTTTGGCTTCTCGACGTCGCTATGGGCGTTTGCCGTGCTCTGGGTGTTGAACGCCTTTTTCCAGGGCTGGGGTTCACCGGTGTGTGCGCGTCTGTTAACCGCCTGGTATTCTCGTACCGAGCGCGGCGGTTGGTGGGCATTATGGAACACGGCGCATAACGTCGGCGGCGCACTCATTCCCATTGTGATGGCAGCGAGCGCGCTGCATTACGGCTGGCGTGCCGGGATGATGATTGCGGGTTGTATGGCGATCGTCGTGGGGATTTTTCTCTGCTGGCGGCTGCGCGATCGCCCGCAGGCGTTAGGTTTACCAGCGGTTGGTGAATGGCGGCACGACGCGCTGGAGATTGCTCAACAACAAGAAGGGGCAGGGCTGACGCGTAAAGAGATCCTCACCAAGTATGTGTTGCTGAATCCGTATATCTGGCTACTTTCGTTTTGCTATGTGCTGGTCTATGTGGTTCGGGCGGCGATCAACGACTGGGGCAATTTGTATATGTCCGAGACGCTAGGCGTCGATCTGGTCACGGCGAATACGGCTGTGACGATGTTTGAACTGGGCGGATTTATCGGTGCGCTGGTAGCGGGTTGGGGCTCGGACAAACTCTTTAACGGCAACCGCGGGCCGATGAATTTGATTTTCGCTGCCGGAATTTTGCTTTCAGTCGGCTCGCTGTGGCTGATGCCATTTGCCAGCTACGTGATGCAGGCAACCTGCTTCTTCACCATTGGTTTTTTTGTCTTTGGCCCGCAGATGTTAATCGGCATGGCGGCGGCAGAGTGTTCCCACAAAGAGGCGGCAGGGGCGGCGACGGGATTTGTCGGCTTGTTTGCTTATCTTGGTGCGTCGCTTGCTGGTTGGCCGCTGGCGAAAGTACTCGATACCTGGCACTGGAGCGGATTTTTTGTGGTTATCTCTATCGCCGCCGGGATTTCCGCACTGCTGTTACTGCCCTTTTTGAACGCCCAGACACCGCGCGAAGCGTGATGCATCTCACCTTTTCACTTCATATCCGGCAAAACTAAGAAATTTTCCAGGTTTTGCCTGGACGCTATCTCAGGCCTGATTTGCTGCTGATTTTTACAATGCATGCCTCACGCAGGTATTCATTTCAGGAGTAACCCATGCTGGCTTTCTTAAACCAGGTTCGCAAGCCGACCCTGGACCTTCCGCTCGAAGTGCGGCGCAAAATGTGGTTCAAACCGTTCATGCAATCCTACCTGGTGGTCTTTATCGGCTACCTTACGATGTACCTGATTCGCAAGAACTTTAACATCGCGCAGAACGACATGATCTCGACCTACGGGTTGAGCATGACGCAGCTGGGGATGATCGGCCTGGGCTTCTCCATCACTTATGGCGTGGGTAAAACGCTGGTTTCTTACTACGCCGACGGCAAAAACACCAAACAATTCCTGCCGTTCATGCTGATCCTGTCTGCCATTTGTATGCTGGGCTTCAGCGCCAGTATGGGCAGCGGCTCGGTTAGCCTGTTCCTGATGATTGCCTTCTACGCCTTAAGCGGCTTTTTCCAGAGTACCGGCGGTTCGTGCAGTTACTCCACCATCACCAAATGGACGCCGCGTCGTAAACGCGGGACATTCCTCGGTTTCTGGAACATTTCTCACAACCTTGGTGGTGCAGGCGCAGCAGGTGTGGCGCTGTTCGGCGCAAATTACCTGTTCGATGGTCATGTCATCGGCATGTTTATTTTCCCGTCGATTATCGCGCTGATTGTTGGTTTTATCGGTCTGCGTTACGGCAGCGACTCCCCGGAATCTTATGGCCTCGGCAAAGCTGAAGAGCTGTTTGGCGAGGAGATCAGTGAAGAGGATAAAGAGACAGAATCTACCGATATGACCAAGTGGCAGATCTTTGTTGAGTATGTGCTGAAAAACAAAGTGATCTGGCTGCTGTGCTTTGCCAACATTTTCCTCTATGTGGTGCGTATTGGTATCGACCAGTGGTCAACCGTGTATGCGTTCCAGGAACTGAAACTCTCTAAAGCGGTGGCGATTCAGGGCTTTACGCTGTTTGAAGCTGGTGCGCTGGTCGGTACGCTGCTGTGGGGCTGGCTCTCTGACCTGGCGAACGGTCGCCGTGGCCTGGTGGCCTGTATCGCGCTGGCGCTGATTATCGCCACGCTCGGTGTGTATCAACACGCCAGCAATCAATATATCTATCTGGCTTCTCTCTTTGCGTTGGGTTTCCTGGTCTTTGGCCCGCAATTGTTGATTGGTGTAGCTGCTGTTGGCTTTGTACCTAAAAAAGCGATTGGCGCTGCCGATGGTATTAAAGGCACCTTCGCTTACCTGATTGGTGACAGCTTTGCCAAGTTAGGTCTGGGAATGATTGCCGATGGGACGCCGGTATTTGGCCTTACCGGCTGGGCAGGCACCTTCGCCGCGCTGGATATCGCCGCGATTGGTTGTATCTGCCTGATGGCGATAGTGGCGGTGATGGAAGAACGCAAAATCCGCCGCGAGAAAAAAATTCAGCAGTTGACAGTGGCATAAACGTAACTGGTGACTTTTGCCCGGCATGACGCCGGGCTTTTTTTTATTATTCCGTGACTTCCAGCGTAGTGAAGGCAAACTTCTCGCCATCAAACAGCCCCTGACTGGTTAGTTTCAGCGCGGGGATCACTGGCAGGGAAAGAAACGCCATCTGAATAAACGGCTCATCGGGTAACGGACCGCATTCACGGGCGGCGGCTTTCAAGGCGTCAATTTGCTCCGCCAGTGACTGCGCCGTGTCGGTGCTCATTAGCCCGGCAATGGGCAACGGTAGATGACTTTGTACCTGACCGTTACGGACCACGCACAGCCCGCCGCCATCCTGAATCACCTGATTGACCGCCAGCGCCATCTCTTCTGCGCTACGACCTATCACCACAATATTATGGCTGTCATGGCTGACCGTCGCCGCCAGCGCACCTTCATTCAGGCCAAAGCCGCCGAGCAAACCACAAGCCGGAGCCAGCCGTTGCCCGTAACGCTCAAGTACGGCAATAAAGCACACATCATCGCGATCAAAACCGTTTTCGCTGTAGATGCTGGAGCGGGAGTGGGTAATCAATTCGTTATGGATGACGTCAATGACCCGATAGCGTTTTCCGGGCGTGAATTGCAGGGCAAAGTCGCTGGCGGAAACAGGCTGGCGATCAATGGTATTGCCATATGGCGGGGCGGATTGTGCCAGTCTCGCCGACTCTTCCGCCTGTAAGGTTTGTGCATCGATCGGCTCGCCTTTCACCAGTACCTGCTGCACCGTGACCTTACGCGCATCGCTCAACAGGACGATATCGGCCTGCTTGCCGGGTGCCAGTAAGCCGAGGTGATTCAGACCAAAGTGGCGCGCCGTCGACCAGCTGGCTACGCGATATGCCACATGCAGCGGTACATTGTG
The DNA here is from genome assembly GCF_046486595.1 of Escherichia sp. WS3063. Taxonomy (NCBI): domain Bacteria; kingdom Pseudomonadati; phylum Pseudomonadota; class Gammaproteobacteria; order Enterobacterales; family Enterobacteriaceae; genus Escherichia; species Escherichia sp. WS3063. The sequence goes on along the minus strand of NZ_JBJQKY010000012.1, from coordinate 29,127 downwards.
TTGTTCGATCAGGCGGCGAATTAAGGCATCGATGTGTCCTTCATGGGCGATCTCCCACGGGTTACGGTCATCGGTACAGAGCATGCATTGCGGGCTGTTAAATTCGTTGATCAACGGTGCCAGCGCGTTGAGATTGCGGGCTGCGGACCCTTCACGGATCATCAACGACATGCCGAGTTGCAATTTCCGGCGTCCTTCTTCCAACTGATAACTTTCGTGGCAGTTTTCAATACCCGCAGCAATATAGGCGTTAAGTTCTTTACCACCCAAACCCGGGCAGTGACCGTCCAGCGTCAGGTGGCGAAATGCGTCCAGTTTATCGAGCAGCGCATTCTGCCCGCTAATTACGCCAGGGTAGTCCATCATTTCTGCAAGGCCGGTAACCTGCGGATGGTCCCGCCAGGCGAGCATCTGTTCAAGGGTAAAACTGGCACCGTTAACATCGCAGCCTTCCAGGGCGGGTACGCAAGAGCTGACCTGTAAGTACTGGTTTTGCCTTGCCTGTTCGGCACAGCGGGCAAACCAGGCGAATCCGGCTTCGCCCATCACGTTGACGATTTCATGAGGGTCGCAAATAACGGTCGTCAGGCCGCGCGGCAGGGTCGCGGTTTCAAAAGTGACCGGCGTCATCATGCTGGATTCAATATGCAGGTGAGCATCAATAAACCCTGGCACCGCCGTTGCGCCGCGGGCATCAATCCGCTGCAACGCCGGAGCATCAGCGTATTCTGCGCCAACACCGGCAATGTAACGTCCTTTAATCACAATTGGGCCGGAAATTTCTCCGCCATTGATCAGGTCGAGAATAGAGACATTATCAATAATATAATCGGCAACAGCGTCTCCACGGGAAACGGCTAACAATTCCTGGTATTCAGCCCGGCTAATGTGATGAAATTTATGGTTAATAGAATTATTCATATTTTTCTCATTTTGATTTTATCAATTTGATTATTATTTATCATAAAGAAACGTCGCGAGATTATTAAAGAATATCCATTAATGTGCAATTGAAATGTGATAATTATCACTGAACCGTTGTTGTCATTTGTTTTACAAAAGCAAGGGATTAAATCTCCTCCAATGGACAAAAAAATGAATAATGACAATACCGATTACGTGAGTAATGAATCAGGGACGCTTTCGCGATTATTTAAACTACCTCAGCATGGGACCACCGTCCGCACAGAATTGATTGCGGGGATGACCACTTTTTTAACCATGGTGTACATCGTTTTTGTGAACCCGCAAATCCTCGGCGCGGCACAAATGGACCCGAAAGTGGTGTTTGTTACCACCTGTTTGATTGCCGGTATCGGCAGTATTGCGATGGGGATATTTGCTAACTTACCCGTGGCGCTGGCTCCGGCAATGGGGCTGAACGCCTTCTTTGCGTTCGTGGTCGTGGGGGCGATGGGTATCTCCTGGCAGACCGGGATGGGCGCGATATTCTGGGGCGCAGTTGGGCTATTTTTGCTCACGCTGTTTCGTATCCGGTACTGGATGATCTCCAACATTCCATTAAGTTTACGTATTGGTATCACCAGCGGAATCGGATTATTTATCGCCTTAATGGGATTAAAAAATACTGGCGTTATTGTCGCCAATAAAGACACCCTGGTGATGATTGGCGATTTAAGTTCTCACGGCGTGTTGTTAGGTATTTTAGGGTTTTTTATTATAACTGTGTTGTCATCACGTCATTTTCATGCCGCGGTGCTTGTTTCTATTGTGGTGACGTCTTGCTGTGGATTATTTTTCGGTGATGTTCATTTTAGCGGCGTCTATTCCATTCCGCCTGATATTAGCGGCGTCATTGGTGAAGTGGATTTGAGCGGTGCGTTAACACTTGAACTCGCCGGTATCATTTTCTCCTTTATGCTGATCAACCTATTTGATTCATCAGGAACATTAATTGGTGTAACTGATAAAGCTGGCTTAATAGATAGTAACGGTAAATTCCCCAATATGAATAAGGCGCTGTATGTTGATAGCGTCAGTTCGGTGGCGGGTGCGTTTATCGGTACCTCGTCTGTTACCGCCTATATTGAAAGTACTTCAGGTGTGGCTGTCGGTGGTCGCACGGGGCTGACTGCGGTTGTGGTCGGCGTTATGTTCCTGTTGGTTATGTTCTTCTCACCGCTGGTGGCGATGGTTCCTCCTTACGCAACCGCCGGAGCGTTAATCTTTGTTGGCGTGCTGATGACTTCGAGCCTGGCGCGCGTTAACTGGGATGATTTTACCGAATCGGTGCCCGCATTTATTACCACGGTGATGATGCCCTTTACTTTCTCGATCACCGAAGGGATTGCACTCGGCTTTATGTCGTACTGCATCATGAAAGTGTGCACCGGGCGCTGGCGCGATCTGAACCTGTGTGTGGTGGTGGTCGCAGCTCTGTTTGCACTGAAGATTATTCTGGTGGATTAGTAACTGGCGAGGGTTTCCAGATATTATGAGTTCTGATTACGCAGGAGAACTCATGATCTGGATAATGCTCGCCACGCTGGCGGTAGTGTTTGTGGTTGGTTTTCGGGTGCTGACATCCGGGGCCAGAAAAGCGATTCGCCGTCTCAGCGATCGGCTGAACATCGATGTCGTACCCGTGGAGTCGATGGTCGATCAAATGGGAAAGTCAGCCGGTGACGAATTTTTACGTTATTTGCATCGTCCGGATGAGTCGCACCTGCAAAACGCCGCGCAGGTGTTGCTCATCTGGCAAATTGTCATTGTCGATGGTAGCGAACAGAACCTGCTGCAATGGCATCGGATTTTACAAAAAGCACGCCTTGCCGCGCCGATTACTGATGCTCAGGTCAGGCTGGCGCTGGGTTTTCTGCGCGAAACCGAACCTGAAATGCAGGATATCAATGCTTTTCAGATGCGCTATAACGCGTTCTTTCAGCCTGCCGAGGGCGTTCACTGGCTGCATTAAAACCGCTTCGTCTTATCAGCCTACAGACCGCGCCTGACCTGGTGGGTGGATAAGGCGTGTACGTCGCATCCGGTATCGGTATTGACAGTAGGTGAACGCATTATCTACGTTCTATTTACAGCAGCACCTCCAGCCCGTGTTTTTGCACAATGCTGAGCAGTTTTAATGAAATGCCATTGGGGCGTTTAGCGCCACTTTCCCATTTTTGTACAGTTGAAACGCTGGTATTGAGATAGTGAGCGAAGACGGGCTGACTCACTTTTAATTTTTCCCGCAGTGCTTTTATCTCAACAGGTTGTAAGTCTTGCACGCTGGTCAGGCAGGCTTTGTCAAAAGTACGCATCGTTTCGGCAGAAATAGCATCGACGCTGGACAATCCAGCCGCTGCGCTGTGAATAGCCTCAAATGCAGGACTTTTAAATTTAGTTTTTGCAGTCATAGCAGATCTCTGTCAGTTCTTTAGTGTAATCATTGCTGTCAGTTGGGCTTTCGTCAGGAAGGCATAATGCTTTGCAGGTTCACGAAACCCAGCCAGTACCTGACTATTAATGTTCGACATATCCTGTTTTGCATATAAAAACGTGTAAAACCAATTGCTTCCCCCTTTCGCCAGAATAATTGCACGCTCACGATTTCGGTGAAGGCGCTTTTTAAAAACGCCACCACCAAGTGCATCAGCTTTACCTTGTTCCGTTTCTAAAATGGCCCGGCACAACTCTTCATCTGTCATTGCATGAGACCTGGCTTCCCTTGCAAACTATTTGGTTTTAAACACGCGTATATCGTTGAGATCCTGTTATTAAAGTATATCACCAAGTGCAATACTTTATCCCTTATTCCCAACCCCATTGCGAAAATGCATATCACCTCGCCCTATGATTTTTATTTCTTCGAGCAGCCTCGAACTTTTCCCACAACACCGTAAAAGTTGCAAAAACGTTAAATGCGTCACACATTTCAATGTTAAAGTGGTCGGCTTTTCCCCTGAAACATGCCACGGGTAACACCATGAGTGAATTTATTGCCGAAAACCGCGGCGCGGATGCCATCACCCGACCGAACTGGTCAGCCGTTTTCTCGGTGGCGTTTTGCGTCGCCTGTCTGATTATCGTTGAGTTTTTGCCCGTCAGTTTGTTGACGCCAATGGCCCAGGATTTAGGCATTTCGGAAGGGGTTGCCGGGCAATCGGTGACCGTGACCGCATTTGTGGCAATGTTTGCCAGTTTGTTTATTACCCAGACAATTCAGGCCACTGACCGCCGCTACGTTGTTATTTTGTTTGCCGTTTTGCTGACGCTCTCCTGCTTGCTGGTTTCCTTTGCTAACTCATTCAGTTTGCTTTTAATCGGTCGTGCCTGTCTGGGGCTGGCGCTGGGCGGGTTCTGGGCGATGTCGGCGTCGCTGACCATGCGTCTGGTACCGCCGCGTACGGTGCCGAAGGCGCTGTCGGTGATCTTCGGCGCGGTTTCTATTGCGCTGGTGATTGCCGCACCGTTGGGCAGTTTTTTAGGCGAGCTTATCGGTTGGCGCAATGTCTTTAATGCGGCGGCGGTGATGGGCGTGCTGTGTATTTTCTGGATTATCAAATCATTGCCTTCGCTGCCAGGCGAACCCTCGCATCAGAAACAAAATACTTTCCGCTTATTACAACGTCCGGGTGTGATGGCAGGGATGATCGCCATCTTCATGTCTTTCGCCGGGCAGTTTGCTTTCTTCACGTATATTCGCCCGGTGTATATGAACCTGGCGGGATTCGGCGTGGATGGTTTAACGCTGGTGCTGTTGAGTTTTGGTATCGCCAGCTTTATTGGTACGTCGCTTTCGTCGTTCATTCTTAAACGTTCGGTAAAACTGGCCTTAGCGGGCGCGCCGTTAATACTGGCAGTGAGTGCGTTGGTGCTGACGTTGTGGGGAAGCGATAAAATCGTTGCTACCGGCGTGGCGATTATCTGGGGGCTAACTTTTGCATTGGTTCCTGTCGGCTGGTCAACGTGGATCACCCGCTCACTGGCCGATCAGGCAGAAAAAGCCGGGTCTGTTCAGGTGGCGGTTATTCAGCTTGCTAATACCTGTGGCGCGGCAATCGGCGGTTATGCGCTGGATAATATTGGTCTGACTTCGCCGTTGATGTTGTCCGGCACATTGATGTTGCTGACGGCGTTATTGGTCACCGCAAAGGTGAAAATGAAGTAACGTATTTACAGGAGGGGTTACTGCTCTGGCGGGAAGCTCTCTTGTTCTTCCTCCTGATAATCCTTGATCAGGTATTGTTCTTATCTTGTTGTTATTTCCATTATTCCGCCTGTATTCATCATTTGCTAATCATGAATCATCATTTTCTCTCATGTTAAAGAAAGGTCATTTAATCTGAACGCATAGCGACAGGGATGACAAATGGCAGGGAAAGCGCATGGGAATGGCGATCGTCGGGGCGATAACACCATATGTGGATTGGGGGATCGTTTACGTCGTCTGACCGCCGGTATTTGCCTGATAACACAAACTATTTTCCCTGTTATGGCTGCTGCCCCTACGCATATTAATCCTGCGCACTCGGATACTGCCGCGTCACTGATCCTGCCGAACGTTAAAACTATTCCATATACCCTGGGTGCGTTGGAATCGCCACCAACGGTCGCGGCACGCTTTGGTATCACCGTTGATGAATTACGTCGCCTGAATCAGTTCCGTACCTTTGCTCGGGGCTTTGACAATGTGCGTCAGGGCGATGAAATAGATGTGCCCCTCATTAACAGTAACAGCCCTGAAGCGCGCAACCTGAAAGCAATGCAGATGGAGCGCGATGGCAAAGATCCGCAAATGCAGGTCGCGGAAGTGGCGCAGCAAAGCGGAACACTTTTAGCTCGCGATATGGACAGCGAACAGGCTGCGAGTATGGCGCGTGGCTGGGTGGCTTCTTCTGCCTCTGCGCAGGCAACGGACTGGCTCAGTCGTTGGGGAACTGCCCGGGTATCTCTTGGTGTGGATGAAGATTTCAGCCTTAAAAGCTCGTCATTTGAATTTCTCCATCCCTGGTACGAAACGCCGGATAACCTGGTCTTCAGCCAGCACACACTTCACCGTACGGATGATCGCACTCAAACCAACCACGGTATCGGCTGGCGTTATTTCACATCGAGCTGGATGTCTGGCGTCAATATGTTTATCGATCATGACCTGACCCGCTATCACACCCGAACCGGGATGGGCGTTGAATACTGGCGCGATTACCTGAAACTGAGCGGCAACGGTTATCTGCGCCTCAGTAACTGGCGTAGTGCACCGGAACTCGACAATGACTATGAAGCACGTCCGGCGAACGGGTGGGATCTTCGCGCCGAAGGCTGGTTACCGGCCTGGCCGCAGCTGGGCGGCAAGCTGGTCTATGAACAATATTATGGCGATGAAGTGGCGCTGTTTGGTAAAGACGAGCGACAAAATGATCCTCACGCGATTACCGCAGGTTTGAGTTACACCCCCGTTCCCCTGATCTCCTTTAGTGCCGAGCAACGGCAGAGCAAACAGGGAGAAAACGACACCCGAATTGGTATGGAGTTGACGTTGCAACCCGGTCATTCACTGCAAAAACAGCTCGATCCGGCTGAAGTTGCAGCACGACGCAGCCTTGTGGGCAGTCGCTATGACCTGGTCGATCGTAATAACAATATTGTCCTTGAATATCGCAAGAAAGAGCTGGTGCGGCTGACGCTGACCGATCCGTTGAAAGGCAAGCCGGGCGAGGTTAAATCGCTGGTTTCTTCCTTACAAACCAAATATGCGCTGAAAGGTTATGACATTGAAGCCGCCTCCCTGCAATCAGCGGGCGGAAAAGTAGCAGTTTCCGGCAAGGATATTCAGGTCACTATTCCTCCCTACCGATTCACGGCAATGCCTGAAACCGACAACACTTACCCGATAGCGGTTACAGCGGAAGATTCGAAAGGAAATTTCTCCCGGCGTGAAGAAAGTATGGTGGTCGTGGAAAAACCCACACTAAGCCTCACCGATTCAACGCTTTCTGTCGATCTGCAAATCCTGCTTGCTGATGGAAAATCAACCTCAACGCTGACCTATACCGCGCGAGATTCCAGCGGCAAGCCAATCCCCGGTATGACGTTAAAAACACAGGTGAAAGGTTTGCAGGATTTCGCCTTAAGCGAATGGAAAGACAACGGTAACGGAACCTATACCCAAATAGTTACCGCCGGGAAGACGTCTGGCGCGTTATCGCTGATGCCGCAATTTAACGGCGACGATATCGCTAAGACGCCAGCGCTGATTGCTATCGTGGCGAATACGGCATCCCGCGCTGACTCCACGATTGAGACAGACCAGGATAATTACGTCGCGGGTAAGCCGATAGTCGTTAAAGTGACCCTGAGAGATGATAACGGCAACGGGGTTACCGGACGAAAAGAACTTCTCAAACAAACCGTTAAAGTTGACAACACGAAGGCTGATGACGTTAGTGCCTGGACGGAAGAAAGTGAGGGAATTTACAAAGCAAGCTATACGGCCCATCTCATTGGCGACAAATTAACGGCCCAGCTGACGATGCCCGGCTGGCAAACCAAACATTCGGATGCGTTCAGTATTGCGGGTGATAAAGATACCGCCAAAATCGCTGCGATGCAGATCACCGCGAATAACGCAGTTGCCAGACGCGATCACAATACCGTCGCTGTGACGGTCAGGGATGTGCATCAAAATTTACTGCAGGGACAAAATGTTACCTTCACGGTCGTGAATGGTGCGGCGGTTTTTGCCGATCCAAATGGCGGTATTGTGACGACAGATAAAGACGGGATTGCCAGCGTTAACCTTGCCAGTGACCAGGCGGTAAACAGTCTTATCAAGGCCGAGATCAATGGCAGTAGTCAGTCTGTGGAAGTGAGCTTTATCACTGGCGATATCTCGCAGCTGACCTCCACCATCAAGACGGACGATGTGTCATACACCGCGGGTGGCAAGATAAAAGTGTCAGTCACCCTTATGGATGAGCAGAAAAACCGGGTGAAAGGGATGGCTTCGCTGCTGGCTGGTAGCGGTGTGGTCGAGGTGAGCGGTACAGATAAAAATGAAACGGGTAACTGGAGCGAAGAGTCTGATGGCGTTTACACCACCACCCGAACCGCGAAGATTGCTGGCGATCGCCATTACGCCACGCTGAAACTATCGACATGGAGTAGCGCGCAGCAATCCGATGCGTATGCCATCCGCGAAAGCGGAGCTGTGCTGGCTTATTCCTCCATCGTTACCGACAAAACGGCCTACACCGCTGGCGGCGCGATAAAAGTTACGGTAACACTCAAGGATAGCTATGAAAACCTGGTCGGGGGGCAACGAGACGCTATCAACCTGGCTATCCAGTTGCCAAATACAAAAGCGGAAAGCATCGCCTGGAATGAAGATCAAAAAGGAATTTATACCGCAACGTATACCGCCTTACTCCCTGGCACCGGTTTAAAAGCACAGCTACAGATGTCCGGCTGGGCGAACGCTCTGACTTCAAATGATTACAGTATTAGTGGCGATGCCGCCAGCGCACAAATTGTCGCGATGCAAGTGACAACGGGTAACCCGGATGTGCTGGCGAATGGCAGCGATCGACATACGGTGAATGTCCGGGTGGAAGATCAGTTTGGCAATGTGCTGCCGGAGCAGACCGTCACCTTTACGGTGACGAAGGGGGCGGCTGTATTTGCCAATGCAGGGCAGAGCGCAGATATCAGGACGGATGCGCATGGCATGGCAGAGGTTGATCTGAGCAGTACCGTCGCGGATGCCAGCACTGTTGAGGCTAAGATCAATCAAAGCAGCGATAGTAAAACGGTGAACTTTGTTGCTGATGTTAGCACGGCGCAAGTCGCGGAGCTGGTGGTGACGCAGGACGGCTCAGTGGCAGATGGCGCGACGGCGAACACGCTGCGGGCGAGGGTCACCGATGCGTTCGGGAATGCACTTGCCGGGCAGACGGTTAGCGTGTTGGCAGGCAACGGCGCAACGACTGCTCCGACGGTCACCACGCAGCCGGATGGCACGGTGGAGATCAGTGTCACCAGCCAGACCGCCGGAACCAGTGTGATCACTGCCAGCGTCAACAACAGCAGCCAGAGCCGGAACGTGACGTTTATTGCGGATGTCAGCACGGCGCAGATCGCGGATCTGGTCGTTAGCCAGGATAACGCGGTGGCAGACGGCGCGACGGCGAATACGCTGCAAGTGAGGGTCACCGATGCGTTCGGGAATGCACTTGCCGGACAGACGGTCAGCGTGTTGGCGGATAACGGCGCAACGGTCGCTCCGGTGGTCACCACGCAGCCGGACGGCACGGTGGAAATCAGTGTCACCAGCCAGACGGCGGGCAGCAGTGCGGTCACCGTCAGTATCAACAGCAGCAGTCAGAGCCGGGACGTGACATTTATCGCGGATGTCAGAACGGCGCAGATCGCGGACCTGGTGGTCATTAAGGACGACTCAGTGGCAGACGGTGCAATGGCGAATATGCTGCGGGCGAGGGTCACCGATGTGTTCGGTAATGCGCTTGCCGGGCAGACGGTCAGCGTGATGGCGGACAACGGTGCAGCGGTCGCTTCGACGATGACCACAAAGCCGGACGGCACGGTGGAGATCAGTGTCACCAGCCAGACGGCAGGAATCAGTGTGGTCACCGCCAGCATCAACAACAGCAGCCAGAGTCAGAACGTGACGTTTGTCGCGGATGTCAGGACGGCGAAGATAGCGGATCTGGTCGTTAGCCAGGATAACGCGGTGGCAGACGGTTCGACGGCGAACACGCTGCGGGCGAGGGTGACCGATGCGTTCGGTAATACGCTTGCCGGGCAGACGGTCAGCGTGATGGCAGGCAACGGCGCAACGGTTGCCCCAGCGGTGATTACAGAGCCGGACGGCACGGCGGAGATCAGTGTCACCAGCCAGACGGCGGGAGTCAGTGCAGTCACCGCCAGCATCAACAACAGCAGCCAGAGCCGGGATGTGACGTTTATCGCGGATGTCAGAACGGCGAAGATCGCTGATCTGGTGGTCACCCGGGATAACTCAGTGGCAGACGGTGCAATGGCGAACACGCTGCGGGTGAGGGTCACAGATGCGTTCGGGAATACGCTTGCCGGGCAGACGGTCAGCGTGTTGGCGGATAACGGCGCAACGGTCGCTCCGACGGTCATCACAGGGCAGGACGGCACGGTGGAGATCAGTGTCACCAGCCAGACGGCGGGGATCAGTACTGTCACTGCAACCATCAACAGCAGCAGCCTGAGCCGGAACGTCACGTTTGTCGCCGATGTCAGGACGGCGCAGATCGCGGATCTGGTGGTCATTAAGGACGGTTCAGAGGCAGACGGTGCGACGGCGAACACGCTGCGGGCGAGGGTGACCGATGCGTTCGGCAATGCGCTTGCCGGCCAGACGGTTAGCGTGATGGCGGACAACGGCGCAACGACTGCCCCGACGGTCATCACAGAGCCGGACGGTACGGTGGAGATCTCAGTCACCAGCCGGACGGCGGGGATCAGTACTGTCACTGCAACCATCAACAGCAGTAGTCAGAGTCAGAACGTGACGTTTATCGCCGATATCAGGACGGCGCAGATCGCGAGTCTGGAGGTGACGCAGGATAACTCAGTGGCTGACGGCACAATGGCGAACACGCTGCGGGTGAAGATCACCGATGCATTCGGTAATACGCTGGGCGGGCAGACAGTCAGCGTGTTGGCGGACAACGGTGCCACGACTGCTCCGACGGTCACCACGCAGCCGGACGGCACGGTGGAAATCAGTGTCACCAGCCAGACGGCAGGCACCAGTGCGGTCACCGCCAGTATCAACAGCAGCAGCCAGAGCCGGGATGTGACGTTTATCGCCGATGTCAGAACGGCGAAGATTGCTGATCTGGTGGTCATTAAGGACGGCTCAGTGGCTGACGGCGCAATGGCGAACATGCTCAGGGCGAGGGTAACCGATGCATTCGGTAATACGCTTGCCGGGCAGACAGTCAGCGTGTTGGCGGACAACGGTGCCACGACTGCTCCGACGGTCACCACGCAGCCGGACGGCACGGTGGAAATCAGTGTCACCAGCCAGACGGCAGGCACCAGTGCGGTCACCGCCAGTATCAACAGCAGTACCGCGAGCCGGAACGTGACGTTTGTTGCAGATGTCAGGACGGCGAAGATCGCTGATCTGGTGGTCATTAAGGACGGCTCAGTGGCTGACGGCGCAATGGCGAACACGCTGCGGGTGAAGATCACCGATGCATTCGGTAATACGCTTGCCGGGCAGACAGTCAGCGTGTTGGCGGACAACGGTGCCACGACTGCTCCGACGGTCACCACGCAGCCGGACGGCACGGTGGAGATCTCTGCCACCAGCCAGACGGCAGGCACCAGTGCGGTCACCGCCAGCATCAACAACAGCAGCCAGAGTCAGAACGTGACGTTTGTCGCGGATGTCAGGACGGCGAAGATAGCGGATCTGGTCGTTAGCCAGGATAACGCGGTGGCAGACGGTTCGACGGCGAACACGCTGCGGGCGAGGGTGACCGATGTGTTCGGTAATACGCTTGCCGGGCAGACGGTCAGCGTGATGGCAGGCAACGGCGCAACGGTTGCCCCAACGGTGATTACAGAGCCGGACGGCACGGCGGAGATCAGTGTCACCAGCCAGACGGCGGGAGTCAGTGCAGTCACCGCCAGCATCAACAACAGCAGCCAGAGCCGAAACGTGACGTTTGTTGCAGATGTCAGGACGGCGAAGATCGCTGATCTGGTAGTCACCCGGGATAACTCAGTGGCAGACGGTGCAATGGCGAATATGCTGCGGGCGAGGGTCTCCGATGCGTTCGGTAATGCGCTTGCCGGGCAGACGGTCAGCGTGTTGGCGGACAACGGCGCAACGACTGCCCCGACGGTAACCACGCAGCCGGACGGCACGGTGGAAATCAGTGTCACCAGCCAGACGGCGGGCACCAGTGCCGTCACTGCAACCATCAACAGCAGCAGCCAGAGCCGGGACGTGACGTTTATCGCCGATATCAGGACGGCGAAGATCGCGGATCTGGTGGTCATTAAGGATGGTTCAGAGGCGGACGGTTCGACGGCGAACACGCTGCGGGCGAGGGTGACGGATGCGTTCGGCAATGCGCTTGGCGGCCAGACGGTTAGCGTGATGGCGGACAACGGCGCAACGACTGCCCCGACGGTCATCACAGAGCCGGACGGTACGGTGGAGATCTCAGTCACCAGCCGGACGGCGGGGATCAGTACTGTCACTGCAACCATCAATAACAGCAGCCTGAGCCGGAACGTGACGTTTATCGCCGATATCAGGACGGCGCAGATCGCGAGTCTGGAGGTGACGCAGGATAACGCCGTGGCTGACGGCGCAATGGCGAACACGCTGCGGGCGAGGGTAACCGATGCGTTCGGCAATGCACTTGCCGGGCAGACGGTCAGCGTGTTGGCGGACAACGGCGCAACGACTGCCCCGACGGTCATCACAGAGCCGGACGGTACGGTGGAGATCTCAGTCACCAGCCAGACCGCCGGAACCAGTGCGGTCACCGCCAGCATCAACAACAGCAGCCAGAGCCGAAACGTGACGTTTATCGCCGATGTCAGGACGGCGCAGATCGCGGAGCTGGTGGTCATTAAGGACGGCTCAGCGGCAGACGGTGTAATGGCGAATATGCTGCGGGCGAGGGTCACCGATGCTAACGGTAATGCACTTGCCGGGCAGACGGTCAGCGTGTCGGCAGGCAACAGCGCAACGGTTGCTCCGGCGGTCATCACAGAGCCGGACGGCACGGTGGAGATATCTGTAACCAGCCAGACGGCGGGAATCAGTGCAGTCACTGCCAGCATCAACAGCAGCAGTCAGAGCCGGGACGTGACATTTATCGCCGATGTCAGGACAGCGAAGATCGCTGAACTGGAGGTCATCCGGGATAACGCGGTGGCAGACGGTTCGACGGCGAATACGCTGCAGGTGAAGGTCACCGATGCTAACGGTAATAAGCTTGCCGGACAGACGGTCAGCGTGTTGGCGGGCAACAGCGCAACGGTTGCTCCGACGGTCACCACGCAGCCGGACGGCACGGTGGAGATCAGTGTCACCAGCCAGACGGCGGGCACCAGTACAGTCACCGCCAGCATCAACAACAGCAGCCAGAGCCAGAACGTCACCTTTGTACCTGGTGATGCATCGCAGCTCACTTCAACCGTTGAAACAAATAAGTCGAACTATACGGTTGGAGAGACAATCACCATCACGGTAACGCTCCGGGATGCGTTCGATAATCTGGTAACCGGTGCAGCTTCACAGTTAGCCGCTGATGGTGTGCTGACGGTGGCTGGCACTGACCCGTCAGAAACGGGAAGCTGGGTTGAATCAGGTGGCGTGTATACCACAACCCGAATGGCGACGATTGCCAGTACCAATCAGCACGCCAACCTGCAATTGCAGACGTGGAGTGATGGCGTAACGTCAGATCGCTATGACATACAGTCCGGTTCTCCGGCGCAAGCCACATCAACTATCGCTACGGATAAAAACGCCTACACCGCTGGTGACACTATAACCGTCGCTGTGACGCTGAAAGACGCGCACGGTAACCTGGTTGAAGGGGGTGAGTCCTTATTGTCTGGTGATAACGTAACAGTAGAAGGAGCCGTACGTTCAGGAGGATGGTCTGAAACCGCCGGTGTTTATACTGCTACATGGTCGGCGCAAATGGCGGGAGACTCTCACCACGCGACGCTGAAGTTGTCTGAATGGGGCAGCAGTAAACAATCAGAGAGTTATTCCATCCACAGCGGTGCTCCGGTGCAGGCAAATTCTGCTATCAGGACAGATAAATCGGCATATATCGCCGGGGAGCCATTAACCGTCACAATAACGTTGCGGGATGAGTTTGGTAACCCTGCTTTAGGGCTGACATCAGAAGTCATCGAGTCTTATATTGATAGTTTCGCGGTAGGCGGCGCAACTCCCGATTCTATGCGGTGGGTCGAGCAGAATAATGGTGAATATACCATTGTCTGGACAGCATGGGTTGCCGAGGAAAATCTGGTTGCCAGTCTGAAATTAAAAACATGGGCAACGGAGATTAAGTCCTCGTTATACGGAATACAACCAGGTGCAGCGGCAAAAAATCAATCCACGATTGTCGCGGACAAAACGATATATATCGCTGGGGATAGCATAACGGTGACCGTTGTTCTTAAAGACGCCCAGGGTAACTTTATTACTGATGGTGTCGTTCAGCTTAATGAGGAAAACGTACAAGTCAGGAATGCGGATCCTATCCAGGGCAATAATTGGGTTTACAACGGCAATGGGCAATATCAAAGACAGTATATGGCGCATTTTGCGGAAGCGAATTTGAATGCGCAACTGAAGATGGCTGGTTGGAGCGATGCCAATTATTCAAACAATTACACTATCAAACCAGGTGAAGTGAGTCCGCTTGGTTCACAGCTTCGTATACGAGAAGTTTTAGTAGTGGAAGGGGCGGATTTACCTGTCAGTGTTTTATTAGTTGATGATTTTGGAAATCCGGTGGATAACGGTCTGGATTTGCTGGATGATACAGTGTACTTACAAAATGTAGAAAAAAAAGAAGGGGAAAAATGGAGATATGTGGGTGATGGCATATATGAACGTACATATATGGCCTACCAAGAAGGAGAAAATTTAACTTCATTTATGGAGATTAAAGGTTGGCGTATATACGGACAACCATCCTATACCATCCTTCCTTTTGTGGAAGTCGAGTTGCTGAGTGTTAATGGTGTAAAATTCAGGGCGACAGATGGTTTTCCAGAAACAGGGTTTGATGGTGCAAAATTCACGCTGTTACTAACCCATAATATGAAAAATACGGATTATAATTGGACGGCTGGGATTTATGGAATTAATGTTGACAGTAATGGAGAAGTAACATTATCTGTGCTGATAAGAAGTGAAGTTACTATTACCGGGAAACCCAAGAATGGTAAAGGGAATGATGTTGTATTTAAATTCAAGATTAAAAAATGGTTTACTAGTTTAGGTGCTACCAGTAGTAATACCTGGGATATCATAAACACTTCATGTAGCTATGGTCAAATGCCGTCATCTTTAGAATTAGCGCAGCGGCCAAGCGGTGGGGTAGTACCGCGAAAAGTAGGTACGTTGTGGGGCGAATATGGTAATTTAAAAATTTATGGGAACGCTTTTAGCGGTACGGATTATTGGACAAGCACTCAGCTCATGGGAGTACACGAGAAATTTAATCCTGAAACTGGTATATCAGAGCTTGGAACAGGAAAGTCCTCTGGCTTGTGCGTAGAGTATTATTAACGAAGTAATCACTAAATTGCCCTGCATCAGCAGGGCAATTTATATTCGTCATTACGCAGAAGTACGCATCACACCAATAGTATTAAATTCGTTTTTCACACTGAGTAAACGGGGGTCATGAAGCAAAACATTTGACCATAAATCATTCTCTTTAATTAATTGTTGCCAGCGCTTTTCATATTCTTTCTTACCGTAAACAGTGTAAATTAACGGCAAAATAACACCATTGATTTTGTTAGTGTTAATATTTGCCAGTAACTTCATAATGTCATTTTTTATAGATGCGCCATAGATCAGAAACTTCGTATAAAGCGAGTTAACGCAGGTGTAATCAAGACCATGTTCAGGTTCAAGTTTAAGCAATAAACTTTTGGCTTTGTCATTATGTCCTTTCAGTGCCATGAACATAGCCAGAATAGAGGTAATAATTGGATTGTTACAGGTGTTTTGACTGTTAAGATTTAATGCAAAAGATATCGCGTTATCGAGTGGTGATGTATAATAAAGTATCATTAATTTAAGAATGCTTATGCCCATTTTATTGGGTTCAAGAGCAATGCTTTTTTCTATTAAATTAAATGCTCTTGCAAGGTCGCCGTTCAAAAAATATAGCAGCGACTGATAATAATAAACGTCTGGCGAATTAGGTTTGAGTAAATGTGCTTGTTTAAATAGCACATTAGAGACTGAATGTTCATCTTTTAGCCCACTGATTAAACCCAGTAAACCCAATGCCTGAGAATTTGAAGGGTTAATTTCCAGAGCCTTTTCAATGGAGGTTACTGCCGTAGTTATTGCTTGTTTTTGTTCACTGATTCCAAGGAGTGCTAATGATATATGGCATTCCGCCAGGCAACAGTAGGGCAAGGTATTTTGCGGTTGCGTACTCACACAATCTCTAAATATTACTAATGCTCGTTTCAAACTTTCTGGTGTATAACGGTACATTTCCATCCTGCCATTCATATACATAACAGCAGAATCCAGAGATGGCATTTGTTGTGTATTAATAGATTTAAAATTAATGTTGGGTATTTTTTCAATAAGAATATTAATTACTTGTGATAATAATACGGAAAGAGGATTATCGGGGTTGAAATCAATACTTTGATGATCAATCAATTTATGCGTTCTGGCATGGATTAACTCAATAAATAAACGCCAGTTTTTACCATAGTGAACGACCTGACCCATAATATAATATTCTGGACCTGTTTTATTGATAAACTGATGGATGGTGGAGAAATCACTGGCCTCATTTGTTACCGAAGCGGGTAAAATATCTAAACCACAAAAAGCATATTTTGAAAGGCCCTGGACAAGTTCGTAATGGAGTTTTAGAACATTGATCGAACCTTCAGTACGAAAGGGAAAAACGGCAAGAGTGGTGGTCGACTTTACCGGTTCATTATCGGTCACAATCACAATAGGTACAGTAAAACGGTATCCACGACCATAGACCGTTTCGATATACTTACACTGTTTATTCTCATGCAAAAGTTTGCGCAATGCATAAATACATCGTGTTAGAGATTCATCACTGGCAACACTCGCGCTCCAGACCTTATCGATAATCTCTTCTTTGCTAACAATTTCACCGTCAGCATTAAGTAATAGAATGATAACGCCAAGTTCTTTCGGGGGAATATGATATTCTTTGTTTTTGAATAATAATATTCCATTGTTTTTTAATACAAAGTCGCCAAATATATATTGTTGTGTATTATTTTTTCCATGTTGCAGTTGCATAGAACGCTCCTTCCGTTTTCTCTATTCATAGTATTAATTTGATTAATATAAAATAAAGTATTGGCAGAATTGCTCTATCAAAAAACGCTCATTTTGTAAGATTGTGATGAAGAAATGAATGAAAGCTGATGCTTAATAATATGAAACGCTGGTCCCATTTTTCGGGACCAGATAGTGGGCGATAATTGTGGGTATTACTTAATCAGAAACGTAAATAATCTTTCGCTGAATCAAACAACGCAGTAATGGTTGAAGATAATAATTTGATAATTGTATCGTAGGTGGAGTTGGCTGTACTGTATTTAGTCGTGATAACCTGCACGTCGGTTTTCATGTTTTCTGTCTGGCCGTTATAACCCGCCAGCCATGCCTGGTATTCAGCTGTGCTTATTTCATAACCGGTGAATTCTTTAGATATATTTTTTTCCTTCCCTTTATCGTCCCTATGCACCATTGAGTCTGAAGACTGACTCATACTGTCAATAATCTGAGGGTTGGGAATAATAACATACAGACCGCTACCTTGCGGTTCAACTTCGACAATCGGAGAAGGTGTGCGGTGTTTGGGATCGGGTGGAATTACCGGAAGTCCTAAAGCGGCGCACCATTTTTCTGCTTCTTCTAGTGGTACACCAATTTTGTCAGCAGGTGCCGGAGGGTATAAAACATAGTCTGGATTGTAATGATAGTGGAAATCACCATTAGGATATTTATCGATATAATAAAAATGCATCAAGGCTTTTTGGAATGCATTGACGTCAAAAACTATCGCATCGCCTTTTTTATTAGAGTGAGTCCATTTTCCCATATTGCTTTGGATATGTTCACTGAAGTCCTGCCAGTATGCGCTCATTATCTCAACGCTATTTGCATAGATTTCGAGGTAGTCGCTACCGAGCACACTCATCAAATCAGCAATATCACTGCATATATATTTATCACTTTTAAATTCGTTTGAACTACTGGCCGTTAAAGTACTGCTGGTTGCTGAACTTCTCATTTCAGGCACAGAACTGTCTAAAGAAGCGATAGCGTGATTTAAGGTACCTTTGGTCGTTGCCATTGCACTTGACCCGGTTGTGTTGTGAGCAACGTTAGCCAGGGTTTTTCTCACAGAGTTATGCAGGGTCAATATTGTAGCGGTATCCTTTAATTTTACGTCAATAGTATTAACATTTTCTGTAAGCTGCAGAACGTTTTTTATCAGCAAATAACTTTCGTGTAAGAGCGCGGATCCTTTCTCTGACAGGTTCTCAGTTGGGAAATTTCTGAGCATGTTTTTAACGAAGTTAAGCTGTATGTCATGCTGGCATTTCCAGTCTTCATTTCGCGGGCCACGTTCACTGACTAAAGTTGATAGTTTTTCAACATCTTTCTTGAGCATAGCGCCAATATTATTATCCTTACTGGCGCTGTTATGCAAATTACCCTCGCTTTTGCTGTTTCCCAGTTGATGAGGCTCCTCACTTTGCGAGGATGCCTCTTGAAGAGGAATGTTTGCATTCTGCTGACGTAGAATATCTATATTTAAATTATTATCTTTATTAATCATGTGTCATTCCTCCTTAAATATAAGAAACTATTATTGCAATAATTTATGAGCGAATTCCTTGAACAATAGCACTATCAGTATCAATAATGGTTTGTATTATTTGCTGTAATAAATTGAGTGCCTGATCTCTTCCTTGAACATCACGATTAATTTGATCCAGATAGCTACTCATAACTGAATGCATGACATTTTTAGCCTGTTCAACAATGTCTTTTTCTGCATGAGTAGTACTTTCTAGAATTCTAAGTGATGCTTGAGTTGATTGATTAACAAGCTGTGAAAGTACATCTGCTTTACCTATAGTAAAATATTTATTATATTTCCTGTTATGTTTTATACTAATACGCTCGTTTTTATCTCTAATTTTTTCTTCCGTAGTTTCTTTTTCTTTATCGTAATATTTCAGGGTCTCTTCTTTTTGTTCTTCATCAAGTGTTGTATCTTTCGTTGTTGTTTTTATTTCTTCATCTATTTGCTTGAGATAAGCTTGTTGATCTTGAACTTCCCTTTTTAATCCTCGCTGTGTTTTATCATCAGTTCCACTGATAGTGTGCTTCTGATCAGGTGTAAGGGTTTGCATCTTTTCGGGATGGCTTCTGAAATTTGCTACAACAGATGCTGCAGCTCCAGCTGCGCCAACTGTTGACCCGGCAAGAACACCTGCCGAACTTGCCATTGTGGCGTGTACGGTTTCTGTTTTCTGATACTGGACAAGTTGTTCAAAAACGTTGCTCATAATAGCCTCAGACATAGCAGAGGCTTTATACATTGATGTGAATACCCTTAAAAATTCCTCCATAACAGCCTGTTGTCGCATGGTCAAATTATCTAGCATATCAAGGATATTATATTTAGATATTTTAATAGAACTCTGTTCTGCAGAACTGCTTGATTGACTGAATGAAATTGTAGCTTGGTCAAGGTCACCCCTCAAATTATCTAGCGTATTCCTTGAGTAATTAAGATTATCCAAAAGTTTTACTCTTAGTTCCGGACAGACTTCTCTGTCTGTATTTTTTAATATTATAAACTGAGAGCTTATGTCATGCTTAATATCTTTAAGGTTATAGTATTGCACAATTTTATTATCATTTGGTATGTTGTTTTCTTTACCATAATCTCTATCAAAGATTGTTTTATCAAGACTGTTAATATTAGATGTGCTGGACGCATTTTTAATTTCATAGGTGGCCATGTTAAAACCCTCTTATACGATAGAATGGGAAGCAAATTTTAAGGCTTCAGTTCGGTGTTGTAATACTCGTACCATCTGGCTTACCTCTTGTTCGACGGTTTTATCCACCCTTTGCAATACTGAAAGCATTTGTTCACGCGTTTTTGATAGATTACTCATGTCCTGTTGTAAAATTGCCATGTCGGCAGAGTTTCCAGCAACAAAACAATTCATCGTCGATGTTGCTATTGCACAGATGAGTAAGCCTATTTTCTCCAGGCCATTACTTATTTTGGCAATCAACTTCAACACTACGGCTGATGTTTGTAGCACGCTGCACACGCTGTCTAATACCTTTATAATATTTTTTGAAACTGAATTAATAATTGATTCAATGGTTGATTTTATAGTGCTTGTTATTTCTTTGGTGACTTCTTCGGCGGCTGTTTTTGATAATGCAGAAACAACGGCCCCTATTGCTACAGAACATATTACAGCTGCACCAATCATTACTGTCGCCATGACAATAGAAGCGGCTGCACTTGCGTAAATACTTTTAACCAGTTCAATCGTATTTTGATCGATACCAATAACGTCCAGAAGCGCGGTGATTGCGAGCAGAGTGGGATCAACTGTTTTAATCGCAGCCGAAAGACCTTCAACAACTTTCCCTAAAATCCAGCCGGTAGCCGTGGTGCCCAGAGCGATTTGACAAGTGATATCTACACCTAATACTACTGCGCCCGCTATTCCTCCAATAAGTGCCAATGCACCCGCAATACTTGAACCACCACTTGGAACTGCAGCAAGAAGACCAACAACAATTAAGACTGCGCTTACGGCAAAGGTAACTACAGTTACACACTCATTAACGATTTTTAAAACTTTAGTCGTGGTAGTATATTTACGTGCTGTTTCATTGAGTTTATTTTCCCTGACATGGTTAATCTCTTTCATTACCTCAGATTGATTTTTAATAGAGTCGCAATTGGTATCACCAATAACTACCATTACTGAAGTAATCAAAAGGATAAATGTGGCTGTCGCGTTTCTATTTTTCTGGTTTTCCTGTGTCAGGCAAATATTGGTGGTGAAGTTATTAATCTGTTCTTGCTGTTGAATTTCGTCAAAAATTTCCATACTTTGGCCGATCGCAGCATCAGCATCCATAATGGCTGTATTTAACGATTTCTCAGCTAACGATTTTTTTTGTAATGACAGCGTGAGTGTTTTTTCAGCCGCATTTTTTTGCGTCAGTACTTTATTATATTGTGGATCGCCAGGTTGCAGTTGCGACAACTCTTGATTCAATGTATTGACTTTTTTCTCCAGCGATTGCACCTTTTTATCGACCGTATTGTAATTATTATTGGCCTGATGCATGATATCGTCGGCTTTTTGCGCATCATCTAATGATGAGGAGTAAGCGTCACTTAATTCACGAAACTTATTATGTGCCATTTCGTGTCGAAGCAGGGTGCTGTCAAGGTTATTATGCAATCGTTTTGTAATATCCTGATCGGCAATGCCTGTTAAATTACCCAAAATCATTGTCAGGCGGGCATCATTCGTCTTTGCTGTAGTGGCGTTGTCTGAATCTGAAACCTGTATTTCAGGCGGAGCAAGCATCGGTTTGTTTTCAAGACGAGCGCGAATATCGTTATCAAGGGATTTCGGGTTTTTATTAAGCCGCATGGGATCAACTTGCGTTTTGCTGCTGTCCTGCAGTCTTTTTTCCGCATCGCTATACTGTGTACGCAATGTTTCACTGATTTGTTCAAACGTGATCGTTTGTCCCGTAATCGGTGCCGACATAATTCACCTCCTTTTTAAGCTATCATCGGGTGTAATTAATTCTTTTTTATTTAACTCATGGCAGATGTTTATTCCCATCTAAAATGGCATCAACGGGAAAGTAAGTAATGTGTTTATTGTTATTCTTCTCATTTATTTTATCGCCATGGTTATTTTTTAAATCAACTGTGCCTTCCTCATGATATTTCCTGGCTAACTCTTCAGACGTAAAAGAAGCGTTTTTTCCGTTTATGTTCATTTTGCCGACTCACTCTGTTCGAACTTCCTCTTCGGTATTGTCTGTCAAAAGTTCAAGATAAGCAGTAGCCATCTCTTTAATTTTTTCATTTTGACTATAGGTTACGACAGTATTAAATAACTCAGTGGCCATTTTAATGTTTTTTAAGCCCATCTGGCATTGCCCCATATAATAAACCAAAGAGAAATCGTTATCGGGAGATAGCATTAAACAGATATGATACATGTCGAATGCCTTTTGATAATCTTTCTTCAATTGACAGACGGCGGCATATCCTTTTAGATAGTTATAATTTTGGAAATCATAAATACAGAGAAATTTAAAAAAGAGTTCAGCTTCGTCAAGTCTTCCTTTTTCATAAAAGTTATAAGCGTAAGCATAAACGCCTTCAAGGGTATCCGGGGTTATGCCATGCAGCTCTGCAAGTGTTGCTCCCATACCTAATGCACGTTCGAACTTACTGGCAATTTCTTTATTTTCTTCTAAATCCAGATTTGCGCTTTCCATCTCTACTCTCTCCTTTCGAACATTCTTTGTTCAGACTTCACCATTTTTTAGAGGGTGGTGATATCAAAATTCGCTCATTTTTATGTCCATCCGTTGGGCTTCGTTTTCTGCATTAAAAACAAGTATTGTTTCAATGAGATAAGATTTTCTATGTGATGAAATGAAAATAATGTAGAGGGAAATTTATCCACAATCCTGATGAACGGGTTCAATTTTGATTGGAATTTAAAAAAGCAGGTGATTTACTGATGTGCGAGCTTAAGTCAGCGGCTGCTGGCCTGAGCGCGGAGGTGTGCGAAATTCACATATCCGGGCATTCCACCTTACCCAGCGCTTCCCAGTAGTTATTCTGATTATTACGCTCCATCGCCACAATAGCTTCGCGGATATGTTGTTTGTTACTCTCATCAGACAACATTAATTTTTCCCACGCTTCGTCTGATAATGACGCCTGTGGCGTGCAAATTTTACGTAAATCTTGCAATACCGTGGTTTTCTCTTTTGCCGACTGTAGCGAGCTGAATGGCGACTCGGCCTGAGAAATGGCTGGAAAAGTCAGGAATACGGTAATCATGAGTAGCATCGTTGGCTTCATAGCGGCAACCTTCTGCAAATGTGCATCGAATGAAGCATAAGTGTAGTTTGCTTTTACCGCTCTCATCATGCTGTACGAAAGGTGTTTGCGTGGTCAGTAAGAAGTGCCAGTTTTTTATACCTTTTTCTTCTATTCGATAGCTTTTCGTTTTTTAAATCGTAGTGATCTTGCCATTATAGTCAGTTAATGATTAAAAAAAGGATAAAAAATGAAACTGACAACACATCATCTACGGGCGGGGGCCGCATTATTGCTGGCAGGAATTCTGCTGGCAGGTTGCGACCAGAGTAGCAGCGATGCAAAACACATTAAAGTTGGCGTTATAAATGGCGCAGAACAAGATGTCGCGGAAGTCGCTAAAAAGGTGGCAAAAGAGAAATATGGCCTCGATGTTGAACTGGTAGGATTTAGCGGTTCGTTGCTACCGAACGATGCGACAAATCATGGCGAGCTTGATGCGAACGTCTTCCAGCATCGGCCCTTTCTTGAACAAGATAATCAGGCGCATGGTTATAAACTGGTAGCGGTGGGAAATACGTTTGTCTTCCCTATGGCGGGTTATTCCAAAAAAATCAAAACCGTGGCGCAAATAAAAGAAGGCGCGACAGTGGCGATCCCCAACGACCCGACCAACCTTGGTCGCGCGCTTTTACTGTTGCAAAAAGAGAAGCTAATTACTCTGAAAGAGGGAAAAGGGTTATTACCTACCGCACTGGATATAACCGATAATCCTCGTCATTTGCAGATTATGGAACTCGAGGGGGCGCAGCTCCCGCGCGTACTGGATGATCCCAAAGTTGATGTGGCGATTATCAGCACCACTTACATTCAGCAGACCGGACTTTCTCCGGTGCACGACAGCGTATTTATTGAAGATAAAAATTCGCCGTATGTGAACATTCTGGTAGCACGGGAAGATAATAAGAATGCAGAAAACGTGAAGGAATTTCTGCAATCTTATCAATCATCCGAAGTCGCTAAAGCGGCAGAAACCATCTTTAACGGTGGCGCGGTGCCTGGCTGGTAATTCTCACTCATCCCGCGCCGGACGATTTATTTTTCTGGCGCGGCGACGGGAATCCATTGAAATCAAAATCACTGATGACAGAATCAGAAGCGTTCCCAGCCAGTCCGGTAATGTGAATGTGATCCCCAGCAACAGCAAAGAGAGCAGCGCGCTACTTAATGGTTCTGCACAGCTCAAAATGCTGGCTTTTGGACCGCCAATTAATTGTGCTCCTTTCAGGTACAGACTAAATGTCAGGGACGTACCAATGACCACCAAATAAAAAAACGCCAGAATCAAACTGCCGTTAACGACAAAGTTTGTCCCTTGTCTGGCATAAAAAGGCAACAGAATCAGACCGCCGATCAGCATACTCCAGCCGACGACAGGCAACGTGCCATAGCGGGCAATTAGCGTTGAGGGATAGGTGGTATAGAATGCCGCAGCAAATGCCGAGGCAATGCCCCAGAATAACGCGGCAGGAGAGATCGATAATGACGTCGGATTACCGTGTGTCACCAGTAAAAAAGTCCCGACCAGCGATGTCAAAATAGCGCAAAAAACCAGAATGCCCGGGCGCGATTTACGTACCAGTGAGAACCAGGCGACGATAATCGTCGGTGAGAGGAATTGCAGCACCGTTGCCGTGGCTGCGTTCGATTTTTCGATGGTTAGCAAAAAAGTGAGCTGTACGGTTAGCGCGCCAACCACGGAAAAAATCAGCAGACTAATGGCATCTTTGTGATTGTTAATAATAGAAAAGATTTTATCGCCATGAACAAATGACAGCGTCAGCAGAATCAAACCGGCGAATATCAAACGCGTCATAGTCAAAAACTGCGACGACATCTGGCTTTGCTCCATGATGTATTGCGCGCAGACCCCTGAACTTCCCCACAACACGGCGGCAATCAGAACGTTCAGCATCCCCTTTCTGGTGGAACCCATTTTTCCCTCTGCATACTGTTTTGTCGTTTATGTATGCAGGCATGATAGCAAAAATGGCGAGGATGGCTCTGTTTGCGCCACGCCGATTTTTCTTAGCCCAGACTGGTGAGCTAAATATCTTTAATAAACAGCAGGCAAATCATCGCAATACCCAACATCCCTATCGCCAGCCAGAACAACGCGTGGTAGCTCCAGATTTCAACCATAATTCCGTCAACAGAGCCGGCGATAATCCAGCCGACGCGTGAGGTATTTGCATATAACGTTGTCGCAGAGCCTATTTTTTCAGGCATCAGATCCTGAAAATAAAGCATGCCGATACCACAGAGAATACCAAGGAAGATGGCATTAAGAATTTGCAATTCCAGCTCAACTGCCGGAGTCGTCGCCATGAGTACGCTGGCGTAAAAACACATTCCACTCACGATAGCAATGAGCATTAATAGCCGCTTGCCAATACGTTTCATGTAATAGCCTGCGATTAACATCATCGGAATTTCCAGACCGGCAGCGATACCAATCATTTCTCCAGCCAGTTTATCGGTTAGATGCAGTTCATCAATAATAAATAGCGGCATATTTATCATGTAGAGATTATTCGCCGCCCACATCATTGAACAGACCACAAAAAGTAGCCGCGTATCCCGCTTCCTGTGGGTGGAGGGTAAAATTTCTATGGGTTGGGTAACGACAGGAATATTTCTTTGTATTGATGGCAAAAACAACCAGACTATCAGTCCGCAAACAACAAATGCGATGGCAGCGGTGAGATACATCACTTTAAAACTAAATCCCATTGCCAGTTCATAAGCGAGCGGTGGCCCGATAACCCAGGCAAGCGAGATCTGAGCACGTAAAAATGTACTGAACATGACCGTCTCACGGCCTGTTCTGTCGGCGTGTTCACGGGCGAGGGCGAACATTTGCGGGTTTGCAGTGGAAGCAAAACTACTCAGAAGTACGCCCGTTGAGAGGAGAATGAAGTAGTTGCGATTCCACGCAAAAAGCGTGCAGGCCAGCACTCCAAATAAGCAACATAGCAGGATCAGTAATTTACGGTCGCCTTGTTTATCGGAGTGCCTTGCCAGAAATTGACTGACCAGAATTCCCATAATAGCGCTACCGGTGAAGAAAAAACCTACCATTATAGGACGGGCTTTCAGTTCATCTGCGAGGAATATACTTAGGGTGGGAGTCTGGAGAGCGCCCGCAATACCCGTCAGAAAGGCGACAAGTAAAAATGCCGCGGCAGTGAGATCAAGTATTTTTGATGGAGTAGTAGCCGTTTTTTGCATTCTTCTGAATCACCGGGCGACAAAATATAACTGAGTTACAAATAAGTACCAGTCGAATGAGTATTGTATTAAGAATTTTTGAGTATCGCTGATACAACCAGAAAGCAATGCTAGCGCAATATTATAGGGCCAGCAATTGAGATTATTAGCAAAAGCATGTTAAGAGTTAATCACCGAATTTATATATTAATTATAGTAAGACAATGAGCTATTTTTGATAGTAAAAATAAAACAAATTTATTTGATATATTAAATGAACAAATTAATCTTGATGGCAGTCTGATTATTGGTGAAGTTTACAGGTCAGTTTTTTTCGCCAGCGGTTAAAGGAATAGAATCGTCGTATAAAAAAAGGGTGTTCTGGGGCGTGTAAAACAACATCTTCACCTTAATGGCGATACAGTTGGCTGAGAGTCAGCAGGGGGGCAAATCACCTGCAAATAAACACGGCGCATGCTGGCGCGAATATCGCGGATGCGTTCGAGGACAGAAGAACCGACAGGCGGATTCTTCAGCCGCTCATCGTCCATCACAAAACCTTTGACCAGGTATTCCTGAAGCCGATTGAATATTGAGCAGTAGAAAATATCTGGATTGACAGTATTACAAGGGATTGGAGAACGTCAGAAGAGGCATTTTGGCGGAAGATCACAGGAGTCGAACCTGCCCGGGACCGCTGGCGGCCCCAACTGGATTTGAAGTCCAGCCGCCTCACCGGAGACGACGATCTTCCGCGCCTCGATTGCTACATGGAGGCGGGGCGCATTATAGCTACTTCCTTGAGTTTCTACATCCCCCAGATCAGTTTTTTCCGCCTAATACACGCAGCGTATTATCACGAAAGCATTATAATTCATATAAAACCCATACTTTACAATGATATATGAGCGTAATTTACGCTACCACGATCACATAAAACAAGAATCATAAATTAATAACCAGATATCGGAATATTCGCTCTCACAGGGATGGTTTACAAAATGCGTTATCGGTCTCAGCACCCCTATAGCATCAAGGAAAAGCAGATGAAGAGTGAAGTGTTGTCCGTTAAAGAGAAAATTGGTTATGGCATGGGAGACGCCGCCAGCCACATTATTTTCGATAACGTAATGTTATATATGATGTTCTTTTATACCGATATTTTTGGCATTCCTGCCGGATTTGTCGGAACCATGTTTTTGGTCGCTCGTGCACTGGATGCGATTTCCGATCCTTGCATGGGGTTGTTGGCCGATCGAACGCGCTCTCGCTGGGGTAAATTTCGTCCGTGGGTACTGTTTGGCGCACTGCCATTTGGGATCGTCTGTGTACTGGCCTATAGCACGCCAGATCTCAGTATGAACGGAAAAATGATTTATGCAGCAATTACTTACACCCTACTTACCTTACTTTATACCATCGTTAATATCCCTTACTGCGCATTGGGTGGGGTAATCACCAATGACCCGACTCAGCGTATCTCGCTGCAATCCTGGCGTTTTGTGCTGGCGACCGCGGGAGGCATGCTCTCTACTGTTCTGATGATGCCACTGGTTAATTTAATTGGTGGTGATAATAAACCACTCGGTTTCCAGGGCGGAATCGCGGTCCTTTCCGTGGTGGCATTTATGATGCTGGCATTTTGTTTCTTCACCACTAAAGAACGCGTTGAAGCACCACCTACAACGACGTCTATGCGGGAAGATTTACGTGATATCTGGCAAAACGACCAGTGGCGTATTGTCGGTTTACTAACCATTTTCAATATTCTGGCGGTATGCGTACGCGGTGGGGCGATGATGTATTACGTCACATGGATTTTGGGTACGCCGGAAGTGTTTGTCGCTTTTCTTACCACTTATTGCGTGGGTAACCTGATTGGTTCCGCACTGGCGAAACCGCTGACCGACTGGAAATGTAAAGTCACTATCTTCTGGTGGACGAACGCCCTGCTGGCAGTGATTAGCCTGGCGATGTTCTTTGTTCCTATGCAGGCCAGCATCACCATGTTTGTCTTCATCTTCGTGATTGGTGTGCTGCATCAACTGGTGACACCTATCCAGTGGGTAATGATGTCCGATACCGTCGATTACGGCGAGTGGTGCAATGGTAAACGCCTGACCGGGATCAGTTTTGCTGGCACGCTGTTTGTGCTCAAACTGGGGTTGGCCTTCGGCGGCGCTCTTATCGGCTGGATGCTGGCTTATGGCGGATATGATGCGGCAGAAAAAGCGCAGAACAGCGCCACGATTAGCATCATTATTGCGCTATTCACGATTGTTCCGGCGATCTGTTATTTGCTGAGCGCGATTATCGCTAAACGCTACTACTCACTCACGACGCACAATCTGAAAACCGTTATGGAACAGCTGGCCCAGGGCAAACGCCGTTGCCAGCAACAATTCACCTCTCAAGAAGTGCAGAACTAAGGAACGGCAATGAAAATTAGCGACGGAAACTGGTTGATTCAACCTGGCCTCAATTTGATTCACCCGCTTCAGGTGTTCGAGGTTGAACAGCAGGGTAATGAAATGGTGGTCTATGCTGCCCCTCGTGATGTGCGTGAACGTACCTGGCAGCTTGATACGCCTTTATTTACGCTGCGCTTTTTCTCCCCACAGGAAGGTATTGTCGGTGTACGGATTGAGCATTTTCAGGGGGCGCTGAATAACGGTCCTCATTATCCGCTCAATATTTTGCAGGACGTGAAGGTCACAATCGAAAACACAGAACGTTACGCTGAGTTTAAAAGTGGCAACTTAAGCGCGCGTGTCAGCAAAGGTGAGTTCTGGTCACTGGATTTTCTGCGCAACGGCGAACGTATTACCGGTAGTCAGGTGAAAAATAACGGCTACGTGCAGGACTAATGCCAGTCAGTTAAGCAACTGACTGGCTCTTTTTCGGGGCTGTGGGGTATTTCCAGGGCCTCTCCTTTACCACTCTCGGGAAGGCCCTTTCCCTTCTTGTCGGTAAT
>NZ_JBJQKY010000011.1:0-133734 GCF_046486595.1 Escherichia sp. WS3063 | reverse complement strand
AAATAGCCTGGTATGCTTCGATACAGCAGGAGCCGAATGGCTGGAAGACCGTCACCACACAGTTCTACATCCAGGAATTCAGTGAGTATATTGCGCCACTGCAGGATGCTGTAGATCTGGAAATCGCAACGGAGGAAGAAAGATCGTTGCTGGAGGCATGGAATAAATATCGGGTATTGTTGAATCGTGTTGATACATCAACTGCACCTGATATTGAGTGGCCTGCAAATCCTGTCAGGGAGTAATCATTGGGATTATGCCGCAGACACGTCGTATGCAGGAACGTGCTGCGGTTAGTTTGTGAGCTTTCGATAGTGGTTGTTATTTTTGCCCTTATTTGTTCCGGAGGCCATGGTTCAATGGTCCGTCTGCCCCCTGTGGTGATGTCAGCAAAATCAGCCACTGCGCGAACCACAATAGCCCGGGAAGATGCTGAAGATCACCAGGTAAAGCTGTCAGCGCAGAAACTGGAAGAACTGCTCGCATCAATGGTTAAGGATGAGGTTGATCGCAATGATGGGATTTATTGACGTCAGCGAGAGCAGAAGGAAGAACTGAATAACCTGAATGATTTACGCTCAATCAGAGCGATGATGATTGGCAGTAATTAGCGGTCAATTTCGGTTTTTTTGGCTGTGCGCTCCCCGCCCAGCATTGCGCGTCAATTAGCCCCAAAAAAACGAAAAAGTTACAATCAAGTAAAAAATTCCTTCTGCAAAACTAAAAAAGATTTCAATAAAATCAGACAGTTAAAAGCATAAAAAAAGGTACAAAAAAAACATCTCAAAGTCTTGTTTTTTGCTTCAAATACAATTGGTTATTGTGTTTTTTGAAACCTACCAGTGTGGTACATGGATATCGATACCACCGCCAATTATAAACTGGGCGGTGCACAGCAACACGATAGCGTACGCCTCGATCCGTGGGTGTTTATGTTCTCAGCAGGATATCGTTTTTAATTCCGCACAAAAACGACCCCGTAATATACGGGGTCAATAAGGACATGGTATAAAGGGTATTATTTCTTCGCTTCTACGCCATCAGTTTCAGAGCGAATTAAAAATTTCTCAGTTGTTTGCGGAATATGCTGAATCAGCCAGTCGGCCATTTCTTTTTCCTCATTTAAAATCGCTTCGATGGTTGGAATTGAAGCTGTATCACCGGCATTTTTTGCTGCTGCTAATAGTGAGGTGTAACAGGCGATTTCAAATTGCTCGAAGACATATCCGCTAATAGAGCCTTTGACTATTTCATCAGAAGGGAATATACCACCGATTGACTGCCCAAGCGCAGCCATTTTACTCATGGAATCTTTAATGACTGAACGTGAAATGTCATTACGATCAAGAATAGTTTCCAGTTGAACAATCTGGTTTTTGGTTTCACTAAGATGTTGTTCAATACGAGCGCGTAGTTCAGGATAATTATCTATACGGCTGGCCATGGATTCAAGCATAGATTCGGCTTGCTTTTCCATTGCATGGGCGTCACGTAACCAGTCATGATAATGTTCAATACGATTCATGAAAATGTCCTCTTTATAAAATGACTAAAAGTTAAAGTTCATATTTCAGGCTTTATTTTCGGCTTTCTTATTTACGTTATTAAGGGCCAGATCAGTCAGTTTGATGTCGGTGGCCTTTTCTTCTTCAAGAGTTTCTTTCAGAAGCTTAGCTGCTTTACGGTAACCTAATTGTTCAGCCAGCGTCGCTAATGTCCCGTAACTGGCAATCTCATAATGCTCGACTTTCTGTGCTGCGGCAATCAGTGCGACATCACGCACTTCGTTTTTCTCGGTACTTTCGATGACCTCATTAGCTTCTTCAATAAGACCTTCCATTGCCACACATTTCATGCGCTTAATTTTCAGATTCGATTCTGATTCCACAACTTGATCAATACGTTCAATCTGTCCATGTGTTTCCTCGAGGTGCGCATGAAAAGCCTGACTTAATTTTTCGTTTGATGTTGCTCTAGCGAGTTTTGCCAGTGCACGTGTTAATTGTTTTTCTGCACTGTAGGTGTCTGAAAGCAGGTGAATAAATACATCTTCAATGGTCTTCATATTCATATTTTTCTCCAGTGAAATCACTGCGAGCCATACGGCCCGCAGATGCAATTATCTTTATCAGCTGATATTAATAATGAACGGTGAATCAGGATTTTCCTGATTTATTACCACCGCTTTGTTGACCGCCTTTTTTACCCGCTTCAGATGCGCGTTGCGGATCATTTTTAAAATTACCGCCGCTATGCTGACCGCCTTTACGGCCTGCGTCGGATGCCTTCTCACGGTCTTCGGCGAAATTTCCTGAACCACCACGATGTTCGGCCATGTTATTTCTCCCGTTGCGTTGCGTTGCGTTGCATTGTTTGATTAATATGAGTGTTGTGTGTCGACACTCATTAAAATTAGTCGCAAATGAGTATTAGTCAAATTAAGCGTAACGAGAAAAAAGAGGGAAAATATATTTTGAGGAACATTCTGGATATATTAACAATAGCCTGAGGAATAAGTGACTTAGAGAAAATTATTGATTTTACTGGTGTTATGTTGCGGGATTAATTTGTTTGATTATATTACTGTTGGGCGGAAAAATGACGTAAGTTGACGTTCGACAGGGGTAAACGAAACGGTAGAAAGATAAATATTAAATGAATTTAGGATTTTTCCGGCTTCGTTAAAGAAAGTTAAAATGCCGCCAGCGGAACTGGCGGCTGTGGGATTAACTGCGCGTCGCCGCTTTCATCGGTTGTACAAAAGCTTTCAGTGCCGCCAGCATTTTCTCTGGCTCATTAATATGTTGCTCGATGATTTTAACGATGGCCGAACCAGAAATCGCGCCCGCAGCTCCTGCATCAATCGCTGCTTTTACCTGATCCGGGGCGGAAATACCAAATCCCTGCAATGGAGGCGCAGCATTGTATTCTTTCAGCTTCGTGACCAGATGATTGAGGGGTAACGCGGCGCGGTTTTCTGCGCCGGTCACGCCCGCACGTGACAATAAATAGGTGTATCCACGACCGTAGGAGGCTATCTGGCGCAGCAAATCATCGTCGGCATTCGGCGGGCAAATAAAGATAGGTGCGACATTATGACGCAACGCGGCCTGGCGGAAGGGCGCGGACTCTTCAACTGGCACATCGGCAACCAGCACCGAATCGACGCCGACTTTTTCGCACTGGGCATAAAACTCATCAACGCCTTTGTTAAACACCAGATTGGCATACATCAACAGGCCAATGGGAATGGTCGGGTGTTTCTGGCGAATCAGTGCCAGCATTTCAAAACATTGTGCCGGAGTCACACCTGCCGCAAAGGCGCGCAGAGTGGCGTTTTGAATGGTCGGGCCATCCGCCAGTGGGTCGGAGAAGGGGATACCTAACTCCAGCGCGTCAGCACCGGCTTCAATTAGCGTATCGATAATTTTCAGCGACTGCTCAATGCCCGGATCACCGAGCGTGACGAAAGGAACGAATGCGCCTTCATGGCGCTCCTTCAAACGGATAAATAGAGATTCGTAGCGTTCCATCAGATTTCCCCTCGTGCTTTCAAAATATCGTGAACGGTGAAGATGTCTTTATCGCCGCGACCGGAAAGGTTAACCACCAGTAGCTGCTCTTTTTCCGGATTTTCGCGCATCATTTTCAGCGCATGGGCCAGGGCGTGGGAGGATTCCAGCGCCGGGATGATCCCTTCATGCAGGCAAAGCGTTTTAAAGGCTTCCAGGGCTTCATCGTCGGTAATAGACACGTAATCAGCGCGTCCAGTGCTGTTGAGATACGCATGTTGCGGGCCGACGGACGGGAAATCCAGCCCGGCAGAAATGGAGTAAGACTCTTCAATTTGCCCGTCTTCGGTTTGCATCATCGGCGCTTTCATACCGAAATAGATGCCCACGCGACCATGTTTTAACGGTGCGCCGTGCTCGCCAGTTTCGATACCGTGGCCGCCAGGCTCCACACCAATCAGGCCGACGTCGGTTTCGTTGATGAAATCTGCAAACATGCCGATGGCATTCGAACCGCCGCCAACACAGGCGATAACCGCATCCGGCAGGCGACCTTCTCTTTCCAGAATCTGTGCTTTGGTTTCTTCGCCAATCATTCGCTGAAACTCACGGACAATGGTCGGATAAGGATGTGGGCCAGCTGCGGTGCCCAGCATATAGTGCGCGGTTTCATAACTGCCGGACCAGTCGCGCAGCGCCTCGTTACAGGCATCTTTCAGCGTCGCGGAACCGCTATGTACCGGGATCACTTCCGCACCCATTAAGCGCATACGAAAAACGTTTGGCGACTGGCGTTCAACGTCTTTGGCACCCATATAAATACGGCATTTCAGGCCGAGCAGGGCGCTGGCAAGGGCCGACGCCACGCCATGCTGACCGGCTCCGGTTTCGGCGATGATTTCCGTTTTACCCATCCGCTTCGCCAGCAACGCCTGTCCCAGCACCTGGTTAGTTTTATGCGCGCCGCCGTGCAGCAAATCTTCGCGCTTCAGATACAGCGTGGTGTTCGTCCCGGCTGTAATGTTCTGGCATTTGGTCAGCGCGGTTGGACGCCCGGCATAGTTTTTCAGCAGGTCGTTGAACTGAGCCTGAAATTCAGGATCTTTTTGCGCACTGACAAAAGCTTCTTCCAGCTGGCGCAGAGCAGGCATCAGGATTTGTGGCACGTACATGCCGCCAAACTCACCAAAATAGGGGTTAAGTAATGTTGTCATTGTTCCTTTCCTTAATATGCGCGCAGCGTCTGGAAAACCGAGGCCAAAAGACGTGCGTCTTTGATGCCCGGTTGCGACTCTACAGCAGAATTAAAATCAAGTCCGGCGCAGCCGGTTTGTGCCGCTTCCACGCAGTTATCTGCGCCTAAGCCCCCCGCCAGCAGAACGTTGCCAAGCGATTGACCGTTTAACAGTGACCAGTCGAAACGTTGTCCGCTCCCGCCCTGACCGTTGTCGAATACATATTTATCGATGTGCTGAAAATCGCGCGCGGGAAGAGTTTCACCGACACTTAAAGCCTTCCAGATGGCGACGTGTGCTGGCAGAGCCTCACGCAGAGTGTCGATATACAGCTGATCTTCTTTACCATGCAGTTGCACTGCCGCCAGCGATAACACCTTAGCTTTGTCCACCACATCGGCAATATCGTGATTGCGGAACACGCCAACATACTGCAACGGTGCCGCAGCCATCACTTCCTGCGCCTGTTCAACGTTGACGCAACGCGGTGATGTCGCAACAAAAATCAACCCACCGTAAATCGCGCCCGCGTCATAAGCTGCTTTAGCATCTTGCCCACGCGTCAGGCCACACACTTTATTCTCACCCAGCAACACCCGGCGCACGGCGGCGTTCAAATCGTCATGGGCCATCAACGCCGAACCAATCAGAAAACCGTTAGCGAAGTGGCTTAACTCGCGCACCTGAGCGTAAGTATTGATGCCGGATTCGCTGATTACCGTCACGTTGTGCCCCAGTTTCGGTGCAAGCTCGCGGGTACGGTTGAGATCAATCGACAAATCGCGCAGATCGCGGTTGTTGATGCCAACGACCTTTGCCCCCAATGCAATGGCGCGCTCCAGTTCCTCTTCATTACTGACTTCGGTCAGCACACCCATCTCCAGACTGTGGGCGACGGCGGCAAGCTGGCGATATTGTTCGTCATCCAGTACTGAAAGCATTAATAAGCAGGCATCAGCCTGGTAATAGCGCGCCAGATAGATCTGGTAAGGGTCGATAATAAAGTCTTTACATAAAATCGGCTGTGGGGCGATTTGGCTGACAATGGGGAGGAAATCAAAGCTCCCCTGAAAATATTTCTCGTCAGTCAGCACCGAAATTGCCGAAGCGTAATTTCTGTAGACGGTTGCAATGCGTGCCGGATCGAAATCATCACGGATCACGCCTTTTGACGGCGACGCTTTTTTACACTCCAGAATAAACGCCGTGCGTGCGCCCTGAAGTGCATCATAAAAATGTCGCGTGCTCGGCTGAACCTCATTCTGAAAACTGGCCAGCGGTTGCTGCTCTTTGCGGGTTTCTACCCAAATCGCCTTGTCTGCGACGATTTTCGCTAAAACGGTTTGCATCATTTACCCTCGTGCCGCCAGTGCGGTGACTCTGTCGTAAGCGGAACCACTGCGCAGTACCTCAAGAACGGTTTGCGCATTGGCTTGCAGATCTTCATGGCCATGCAGGCGCATTAACATGGCGACATTCGCCGCGACGGCTGCTTCATGGGCGGCGTCGCCTTTACCTTGTAACAAGCGTGTTAAAATGTCACGGTTTTCTTCCGGTGTTCCGCCTGCCAATTGCTCCTGGTGGTAGGGTGTCAGGCCAAAGTCTTCTGCGGTGAGCTGATAGCTTTTAATTTCGCCGTCATGCAGTTCGGCAACGATTGTCGGCGCGTGTAATGAAACTTCATCCATCCCGCCGCTGTGCACCACCGCCGCGCGTTGATACCCCAGCACGCGCAAGGTTTCGGCAATCGGCAGCACCAGCTCCGGGCTGTAGACACCAATTAACGCCAGCGGAGGATGCGCCGGGTTAATTAATGGCCCCAGAACATTGAACAGGGTGCGGGTTTTCAGTTGCTGGCGAACCGGCATTGCATGGCGGAATCCGGTGTGATATTTCGGCGCAAAGAGGAAACAGACGCCTAACTCATCCAGCGCCTGGCGCGATTTATCGGCGTTCATATCAAGATTAATACCGAACGCCGCCAGCAGATCCGACGAGCCGGATTTACTGGAGACGCTACGGTTGCCGTGTTTCGCCACTTTCAGCCCGCAGGCCGCGGCGACAAACGCACTGGCGGTAGAAATATTGATACTGTTGCTGCCGTCACCGCCAGTACCGACGATATCGGCAAACAGATAATCCGGGCGCGGGAACGGCGCGGCGTTTTCCAGTAGCGCGGTTGCTGCCCCGGCGATTTCATTCGGGTGCTCGCCGCGAATTTTCATGCTCACCAGCGCCGCCGCCAGTTGTTCCGGTTTCAGTTCGCCACGCACCACCGCTGAAAATAGCTGGTGGCTTTCCTGCTGACTAAGGGTCTGCGCCTGATACAGTTTTTCCAGAATCGGTTGCAGCGTGTTGGTTGGCTCTAGTTTCTGCTGCGCCCAGGCCAGCGTTTGTTCCAGCAGGCGAGCGCCCTGGGTAGTAAGAATGGATTCCGGATGGAACTGGAATCCACAAACGCGATCCGCATCATGGCGCACCGCCATCACCATGCCATTAAAATGGGCGTTGATGGTTAAACCTGCCGGAATATTACTGCCAACCAGCGAGTGATAACGCGCCACTGGCAGCGGGTTTGTTAATCCGGCAAACATCGCCTGACCGTCATGTTCAATGCTCGACGCTTTACCGTGAAGAATTTCGCCCGCCTGACCGACATAGCCCCCGTAAGCTTCGACAATCGCCTGATGACCGAGGCAAATGCCAATAATTGGCAGCTTGCCGCGCAGGCGGGTGAGGAGTTCCGGCATACAACCGGCTTCGCTCGGCACACCGGGGCCAGGAGAGAGCATCAGCACCGGATTGCTCATCGTCGCCAGGCGTTCAATTAAGGTCTGCGCCGGAATATGGTTGCGGTAAATCACCACGTTATGACCATTGCTGCGCAACTGATCTGCCAGGTTGTAAGTAAAAGAATCGATATTATCGAGCAGCAGAATGTCAGCCATCAGAAGGTCTCCTGTGCATGATGCGCGGTGGCAATAGCGCGCAGTACAGCGCGGGCTTTATTACGGGTTTCGTCGGCTTCCGACTGCGGAACAGAATCAAGGACTACGCCAGCACCGGCTTGCACGGTGGCGATACCGTTTTCCACCAGCGCCGAGCGGATCACAATGCAGGTGTCGAGATCGCCATGCGCGGTAAAATAACCTACCGCGCCGCCGTAGCTGCCGCGTCGACGACCTTCTGCTTCGGCAATTAACTGCATAGCGCGTACTTTCGGC
The DNA here is from genome assembly GCF_046486595.1 of Escherichia sp. WS3063. Classification (NCBI taxonomy): domain Bacteria; kingdom Pseudomonadati; phylum Pseudomonadota; class Gammaproteobacteria; order Enterobacterales; family Enterobacteriaceae; genus Escherichia; species Escherichia sp. WS3063. The sequence goes on along the minus strand of NZ_JBJQKY010000011.1, from coordinate 125,763 downwards.
GCACCGCTTAACGTCCCCATATTCATACAGGCGCGGTAAGCGTGCAGGGCGTCGAGATCGTGGCGCAGCTCACCAACAACGCGGGAGACCAGGTGCATCACGTAAGAGTAACGGTCAACTTTGGTGAGATCGGCAACGTAGCGGCTGCCGGGTGTGCAAATGCGAGCCAGGTCATTACGGGCGAGATCCACCAGCATCAGATGTTCAGAAAGCTCTTTATGGTCGGTACGCATTTCGAGTTCGATGCGGCTGTCGAGGTCTCTGTCCAGTGAACCATCGGCACGACGACCGCGTGGGCGTGTTCCGGCAATCGGGTAGATCTCAATCTGGCGGCTGGTGGCGTCATACTTGAGCGAACTTTCCGGCGACGCGCCAAACAGGGTGAAATCATTATCCTGCATAAAAAACATGTACGGGCTGGGATTACTCTTTTTCAGCACGTAATAAGCCGCCAGCGGTGACGGGCAGGGCAGAGAGAAACGGCGAGATGGCACCACCTGGAAAATTTCTCCGGCGCGAATCGCTTTTTGCAACAAACGCACTACGCCACCGAACTCTTCATCGCTCTGGTTACATTCACAACGCATATGCGGCACGGAAACCACCGGCAGCGGTGGCGCGGTTTCGGTCAGTTGCTGGCGAAGTTCGTTCAGGCGAGCAGTGAGACGTTGTTTTTCTTCTTCATTTGGAGTAAACAGGCTGGCCTGAATGCGGGTGCTTTTCTTCTGATGGTCAATCACCATCAGCGTTTCAGCGAGATAAAAACAGAAATCAGGGCAGTTATTTTCCGCTGACAATTGCGGTAAATCTTCAAATCCCGCCACAAGGTCATAAGAGAACAGGCCGCCGAAGAACATTGCTTCTCGTTCTTCCTTCGGTACATTCAACAGATTCTGCAATATGCGGAAAGCGTCAAAAACCGAAAGGGAGCATAAGCGGGCGTCTTCATCCAGCAATGGACTGACAGGGGGGAAGCGCAGCACGCGGCAGTTTGGTGATTGTTCATTTTCCACACCCGCAGGCAGGGCGTTATCCAGTAATGCCAGCAGAGCTTCGCCATTGCCGGAAAGTGCCTGAATAGTGACAGTGTCACCTAATGCTGTAATGCGCAGCGCACTGTCCACTAGCAATAGACTTTTTAAATCATCTTTGCTGTCGATATCTGCGGATTCCAGCAGCAGCGTTGCCGGACGATCCCCACACAACTGGTGAAAAAGCGCAGTCGGGTTGTCGCGATAAGCACCTTTGCAAGTTAGCAGTTCGAGAGTCGGTTTTTGTGTTTGCATTGTTATTCTCTAATTTTGTTCAAAAAAAAGCCCGCTAATTAGGCGGGCTGGGTATCTGATTGCTTTACGCATGGTGAATACACTGCCCGTTTCAGGAAGTGCGCCACCAACCTTTCAGTACGAAAATTGCTTTCATTGTCGATACCCTTTTTACGTGAACTTGCGTACTAGTTAACTAGTTCGATGATTAATTGTCAACAGCTCATTTCAGAATATTTGCCAGAACCGTTATGATGTCGGCGCAAAAAACATTATCCAGAACGGGAGTGCGCCTTGAGCGACACGAATTACGCAGTGATTTACGACCTGCACAGCCATACCACAGCTTCCGATGGCTGCCTGACGCCAGAAGCATTGGTGCACCGTGCAGTCGAGATGCGCGTCGGCACCCTGGCGATCACCGACCATGACACCACAGCTGCAATTGCACCAGCAAGAGAGGAAATTTCACGTTCGGGACTGGCGCTGAATCTTATTCCCGGCGTGGAAATTTCCACGGTCTGGGAAAATCATGAAATTCATATTGTCGGGCTGAATATTGATATTACTCATCCGCTAATGTGCGAGTTCCTCGCGCAGCAGACAGAACGGCGCAATCAGCGGGCGCAGCTGATTGCCGAAAGACTTGAAAAAGCGCAAATACCTCGGGCACTGGAAGGCGCGCAACGACTGGCGCAGGGCGGTGCGGTGACGCGCGGTCATTTTGCGCGTTTCCTTGTGGAGTGCGGAAAAGCCAGTTCAATGGCGGATGTCTTTAAAAAGTATCTGGCGCGCGGGAAAACCGGATACGTTCCGCCACAGTGGTGTACAATAGAACAAGCTATTGATGTCATTCATCATTCTGGCGGTAAGGCGGTGCTAGCTCATCCTGGGCGGTACAATCTTAGTGCTAAATGGCTGAAAAGATTGGTTGCGCATTTTGCCGAACACCACGGCGACGCGATGGAAGTCGCGCAGTGCCAGCAATCGCCCAATGAACGCACCCAGCTGGCGACACTTGCGCGTCAGCATCATTTACGGGCATCACAAGGATCTGATTTTCATCAGCCATGCCCGTGGATCGAACTGGGTCGTAAACTCTGGCTGCCCGCAGGCGTTGAAGGCGTCTGGCAGCTATGGGAACAGCCGCAGAACACCACAGAGAGGGAATTATGAGCCAGTTTTTTTATATTCATCCTGATAACCCGCAGCAACGTCTGATCAACCAGGCGGTGGAGATCGTGCGTAAAGGCGGGGTGATTGTTTATCCAACTGATTCCGGCTATGCGCTCGGCTGTAAAATTGAAGATAAAAACGCGATGGAGCGTATTTGTCGTATTCGCCAGCTGCCGGACGGTCACAACTTTACCCTGATGTGTCGCGATCTTTCTGAACTCTCGACCTATTCATTTGTCGATAACGTTGCGTTTCGTTTGATGAAAAACAACACGCCAGGCAACTATACCTTCATCCTGAAGGGGACGAAGGAGGTGCCACGCCGTCTGTTGCAGGAAAAACGCAAAACCATCGGTATGCGCGTGCCGTCTAACCCGATTGCGCAGGCGCTGCTTGAAGCACTGGGCGAACCGATGCTTTCCACTTCGCTAATGCTGCCAGGCAGTGAATTTACCGAATCCGATCCGGAAGAAATTAAAGACCGTCTGGAAAAACAGGTGGATTTGATTATTCACGGCGGCTATCTCGGGCAGAAACCAACAACGGTTATTGATCTTACCGATGATACGCCGGTCGTGGTGCGTGAAGGCGTAGGTGATGTGAAGCCTTTCTTATAACAAATTGCGTTCCACGGATGGAAGACTATGGCAGGGAAGTTTCGCTGCATTTTGCTGTTGATAGCAGGGCTGTTTGTATCATCTCTAAGTTATGCGGAAAACACGGAGATCCCTTCTTATGAAGAAGGGATCTCGCTCTTTGATGTTGAAGCCACTCTGCAACCGGATGGGGTGCTCGACATCAAAGAAAATATTCATTTTCAGGCGCGAAATCAGCAGATTAAGCACGGATTTTATCGTGATTTACCGCGACTCTGGATGCAGCCTGATGGGGACGCTGCACTGCTGAACTATCATATTGTTGGCGTCACCCGTGATGGTATTCCTGAACCCTGGCATCTTGACTGGCATATCGGGTTAATGAGTATTGTCGTGGGCGATAAACAACGTTTCTTGCCTCAAGGCGACTATCATTATCAAATTCATTATCAGGTTAAAAATGCTTTCCTGCGTGAAGGGGATTCTGATCTGCTAATCTGGAACGTGACCGGTAACCACTGGCCGTTTGAAATTTATAAGACCCTATTTTCACTCAAGTTGCCTGATATTGCGGGTAATCCATTTAGCGAAATCGATCTCTTTACTGGAGAAGAGGGCGACACATATCGAAATGGCCGCATCCTTGAGGACGGAAGAATTGAATCCCGCGATCCGTTTTATCGTGAAGATTTCACGGTACTCTACCGCTGGCCTCACGCTTTACTTAGCAATGCCCCGGCTCCACAAACGACGAATATTTTCAGCCATCTTCTTTTACCCTCCACGTCATCGTTGTTAATTTGGTTTCCTTGTCTATTCCTGGTTTGTGGATGGTTATATCTCTGGAAGCGCAGGCCGCAATTTACGCCGGTAGATGTGATTGAAACCGATGTCATTCCGCCAGATTACACGCCCGGCATGTTACGTCTCGATGCGAAGCTGGTTTACGACGATAAAGGTTTTTGTGCCGATATCGTAAATCTGATTGTGAAAGGAAAAATTCATCTGGAAGATCAGTATGATAAGAACCAGCAAATCCTGATTCGTGTTAATGAAGGCGCGACCAGAAATAATGCGGTATTACTGCCCGCAGAGCAGTTATTACTGGAAGCGTTATTTCGTAAAGGCGATAAGGTCGTTCTTACGGGGAGACGCAACAGAGTCTTACGCAGGGCATTTTTACGGATGCAGAAATTTTATCTGCCGCGTAAAAAGTCTTCGTTTTATCGACCAGATACGTTTTTGCAATGGGGCGGAATGGCGATATTGGCGGTCATTCTCTACGGTAACCTGAGTCCCGTAGGTTGGGCAGGAATGAGTCTGGTTGGCGATATGTTTATTATGATCTGCTGGCTTCTTCCTTTTTTATTTTGTTCCCTTGAGCTTTTGTTTGCCCGCGATGATGACAAGCCTTGCGTTAATCGTGTAATCATCACTTTGTTTTTACCGCTGATTTGTTCAGGCGTGGCCTTTTATTCTCTCTATATCAATGTCGGAGATGTATTCTTTTACTGGTATATGCCAGCGGGTTATTTTAGCGCTGTTTTCCTGACCGGTTATCTCACTGGCATGGGGTATATTTTTCTGCCAAAGTTTACCCAAACTGGGCAGCAACGTTATGCCCACGGTGAAGCTATCGTTAACTATCTTGCGCGTAAAGAGGCAGCAACACACAGTGGGCGGCGGCGGAAAGGGGAAACACGGAAACTGGATTACGCGTTGCTAGGTTGGGCAGTCTCGGCAAACCTTGGAAAAGAATGGGCAGCACGTATCACCCCATCACTCACAGCGGCTGTTCACGCCCCGGAAATTACCCGTAGTGGCGTTTTGTTTTCATTACAGATGCACCTGAGCCTGGGGGCCAATACCAGTTTGTTGGGGCGAAGTTATTCCGGTGGTGGTGCTGGCGGCGGGGCGGGTGGCGGAGGCGGTGGTGGCTGGTAATTAAGCTGATGTTAATCGAAACAAGCTTTAACCATAAAGATAGTGTAGTATGTTGCGCCTCAAAGCCAGGCCGATAAACGTCGAGTCGTTTACTTAAGGCCTGAAGAGTTCAAACAGACTTTACTATCAGTGAGTCAGATGTAAGTTCTGACTCACTGTTGCACAAAAGCATATCAGACGCCTGGGAAGGCGACACCAAAAGGAAGCTCTATGAGCGAAAAGCTACAGAAAGTGCTGGCGCGTGCCGGCCACGGCTCTCGCCGTGAAATCGAATCTATTATTGAAGCCGGTCGTGTGAGTGTTGATGGCAAAATTGCTAAACTCGGCGATCGCGTTGAAGTTACCCCTGGATTGAAAATCCGTATCGATGGTCACCTGATTTCGGTACGTGAGTCCGCTGAACAAATTTGTCGCGTTCTGGCCTATTACAAACCGGAAGGTGAGTTGTGTACCCGTAACGATCCGGAAGGACGTCCAACGGTGTTTGACCGTCTGCCAAAACTGCGTGGCGCACGCTGGATTGCCGTGGGTCGCCTGGACGTTAACACCTGTGGTCTGCTGCTGTTCACCACCGATGGTGAACTGGCAAACCGTTTAATGCACCCAAGCCGTGAAGTTGAACGTGAATATGCCGTGCGTGTATTTGGTCAGGTTGACGACGCGAAACTGCGTGATTTGAGTCGTGGCGTGCAGTTGGAAGATGGTCCGGCAGCCTTTAAAACCATCAAGTTCAGCGGCGGCGAAGGGATCAACCAGTGGTACAACGTTACTCTGACCGAAGGCCGTAACCGTGAAGTTCGTCGTCTTTGGGAAGCTGTTGGTGTGCAGGTGAGCCGCCTGATCCGTGTTCGTTACGGTGATATCCCACTGCCAAAAGGTCTGCCACGCGGTGGCTGGACGGAGCTGGACCTCGCCCAGACTAACTATCTGCGTGAGCTGGTGGAACTACCGCCAGAAACCAGCTCTAAAGTTGCTGTAGAAAAAGACCGTCGTCGTATGAAGGCGAATCAAATTCGTCGTGCGGTGAAACGTCACAGCCAGGTCAGCGGCGGTCGTCGTTCTGGTGGACGTAATAATAACGGTTAATTTAAGTTAAGTATAAAATAAAGGCCCTGCGGGGCCTTTTCTTCATTTGAAGTATGATAAATAGTCGCAGTATTTTAATTTAATTTCATACTTGCTTATGAATATTACCAGGAAATAGCCACATTACTATTTAATTATCTGAGATAAACTCAACGTCAAGAGGTGGGTTATGATTAGATATAGTGGAATATTTCTATCGCTGTTAATGCTTTCAGGTTGTGCAACCGAAGCATTGAAGAATGAACAAGCTGAAACTGTTATTACTGCGGGTAACAAGGCGGTTGCGGCGAATGCAAGTTTCTTTAAACAATACTATGCTTCTCGTGAAAACTTCCTTGTTAATTTTTATGCGACTAATCCGGATTGTGCATTGCGACCTGATTATGAAACGATTATGGAAAATAATACTAATAAAGAGTCCTTATGTTTGCAATCAGAGAAAGGGGGCAAAACATCGTATAAAGATATTACTAAAATTCAATTGGCAACAACAGAAAAACAAAAACTACTGGCTTCACTTGAGGTCGTTAACAGTATGAGCTCCTATGTGGAGTTGTTGACGGTGGGTATGGATGTTGAGGATAGTAAACAAATTATATTACTTAATCAGGCGCTCGATCACGCAAACAACGCCCAAAAACTACTTGGCTTTTCAGAAGGTGAAGAACTGACTAAGTCAGCTGTGGCTGTTAAAGATTTAGTTCAATATTTCAATGGATTATACAAAGAGAAGATTAAATCAGAAAATGTTGGTAAAGCGGTAGGTAGTGACTGGCCACGACTTCAAAGAAATTTACAAGATTTACTTGATGATATAGCAACGAAACAGCAGCAAATGGATCGGAATAATTTTGCGAACATCAGTAATAATTTTTATTACTATAATAAGGCCCGGGAAAATACTAAAAATATAGAATTTAAGACATTAAAGAGCAGGCAGGAATTTTTGAGTGCAGTAATTAATCTTAATGAAAGCAGATTGCGTTCATCTGATCCGGCGGCTCCAGCAATACAAGCTATTAATGCCTTCATGGATAAAGGAAATCATCTACAAGATTTATACTCTAATAAATCTCTTTCAAAAGCGGATTTAGAGCGTAGGAATGAGATCCTGCGTGCTCAAGTTATTAGTGGTCTTCAGGCGTCAGAGGAGCTGGCAAAACTTCTTATTGCCAGCGGAGTTATGTTATAGGAGGTCATTATGAACGATGTGCAAAATCGACGAATACTGGCATTGCTCAATATGCTGTACTATGCCTTAGGAAACCGAACAACTTGCGATATATGTCACAAATATTTTATTCTGGTTTTGTCGGTAATGAATAATCTGACAATTAATTATGGCTCGCAAACGTCACCAGAACTGACTGGTATTAGTTATGAAGATGCTAATGATTTGATCACTGAATTAATACTGTTTATTGAAGACGTCAATGCGGATAATGACATGGAATATCCCGCACACTTGAATAAAATTCAAGCTCTTCTTAATTTTGCCGTGGCTAATTAAGCCATTCAGTATCTAAAATTAGCACCTCAAGAGGCGATCTTTTGAGGTGCTTTCACTTAGTAATCAATCCCTATCTGTGCTTTTACGCCAGCATCAAACGCATGTTTCACGGGGCGTAACTCACTTACCGTATCCGCCAGTTCGAGTATATCCCGATGACAGCCTCGACCCGTAATAATGACGGTTTGCTGATGTGGACGTTCATTTAACGCCTGAATCACTTCTTCAGGTGGCAAATAGTCATACGCGACCATATAAGTCAGCTCATCGAGCAAAACCATATCCAGTGAGGGATCTGCCAACATCCGTTTGGCATGTTGCCAGACTTCGCGGCAGGCGGCGGTATCAGATTCGCGGTTTTGCGTATCCCAGGTAAAGCCCGTTGCCATCACCTGAAATTCAACGCCGTGTGGTTCCAGCAGATTTCGTTCGCCATTAGGCCAGGTGCCTTTAATAAACTGCACGACGCCCACTTTTTTTCCGTGACCAACTGCGCGTGTTGCCGTACCAAATGCTGCGGTGGTTTTGCCTTTTCCATTGCCGGTAAAGACGATGATAATACCGCGTTCATCCTGGGCCTGGGCCACACGGGCATCTACTTTTTCTTTCACTCGCTGCTGACGCTGTTGGTAGCGTTCATCACTCATTGGGAAATTCCTGGTTTACGGCCCGGTTGGGCGTCAAAGGTCATGCCGGTTTTACGGCGGCTGTCATCGCCCATCAGCCAAAGGTAGAGCGGCATGATATCAGCGGGTGTTTTAAGTTTCTGTGGATCTTCGGTCGGGAAGGCGCTGGCACGCATTGCGGTGCGCGTACCGCCTGGGTTAATGCAGTTGACGCGCAGGCGCTGCTGATATTCATCGGCCAGTACCTGCATCATCCCTTCGGTGGCAAATTTCGACGCTGCATATGCGCCCCAGTTGGCTCGTCCCTGACGTCCAACGCTTGATGAAGTAAAGACCAGTGAACCGGCGTCCGATTTGAGTAATAAAGGAAGCAGTGCCTGGGTGAGCATAAAGGTGGCATTAACGTTGACCTGTATGACGTCCTGCCAGACCTGTGGATTTTGTTCGCTCATTGGACAAACATCGCCGAGCAATCCGGCATTATGCAAAACACCATCCAGACGCGGATAATTAACGGCAATGCGCTGTGCCAGTTGTTGGCAATCTTCGGACGTGCAGGTCAGCAAATCGAGAATAAACCACTGTGGCTGACGCCCAGTTTCTTCGTTTATGTGGCTGGCTACCTGACGTAATTTTTCTTCATTACGGCCCAACAGAATCACTGTCGCACCATAGCGTGCATACGTCATCGCGGCTTCACGACCAATACCATTGCTGGCTCCCGTCACCAGGATAATGCGATCATTGAGTAAATCTTGTTTTGGCTGGTAATGCATGGCTACTCCTCAACGACGTTGTCTGTCGCGCTGCCAGTGTACTTTAAGACTTTGGGGCTTTATGCCTGAAACAGAAGGGCATTTCAATCAGCCTGGGGCGATAACACCGCAAAATGGATACTTTGTCATACTTTCGCTGCAATAACATCTCTGCGAGACGGCTTAACATGCCTGTTGTAAACTGTGAGCCAAAGCGTTGTTTAACCAAGGTGGGGACTCGTGGAATTGTTGTCTGAATATGGTTTGTTTTTGGCGAAAATCGTTACCGTTGTGCTAGCGATTGCGGCGATTGCCGCCATTATAGTCAATGTTGCTCAACGTAATAAACGCCAGCGTGGCGAGTTACGGGTCAACAATCTCAGCGAACAGTATAAGGAGATGAAAGAAGAACTGGCCGCGGCGCTGATGGATTCACATCAGCAAAAACAGTGGCACAAAGCGCAGAAGAAAAAGCACAAGCAAGAAGCGAAAGCAGCAAAAGCGAAAGCCAAACTGGGCGAGGTGGCAACTGACAGTAAACCTCGCGTCTGGGTGCTGGATTTTAAAGGCAGCATGGACGCCCATGAAGTGAACTCGCTACGTGAAGAGATAACGGCGGTACTCGCAGCATTCAAACCGCAGGATCAGGTTGTGCTCCGTCTGGAAAGCCCTGGTGGCATGGTGCATGGTTACGGGTTGGCGGCTTCGCAGCTGCAGCGTCTGCGTGATAAAAACATTCCTTTAACTGTTACGGTAGACAAAGTCGCTGCCAGCGGCGGTTACATGATGGCCTGTGTGGCGGACAAAATTGTTTCCGCACCGTTTGCTATTGTGGGTTCCATTGGCGTGGTGGCACAAATGCCCAACTTTAACCGCTTCCTGAAAAGCAAAGATATTGATATCGAACTGCACACCGCCGGGCAGTATAAGCGCACGCTGACCTTGCTGGGTGAAAACACCGAAGAAGGGCGGGAGAAATTCCGCGAAGAGCTGAACGAAACGCATCAGTTATTTAAAGATTTTGTGAAGCGTATGCGTCCGTCTCTGGATATTGAACAGGTGGCAACGGGTGAACACTGGTACGGACAACAGGCGGTAGAGAAAGGCCTGGTTGATGAAATCAACACCAGTGATGAAGTTATTCTTAGCCTGATGGAAGGCCGTGAAGTGGTCAATGTACGCTATATGCAGCGTAAACGACTCATTGACCGATTCACCGGCAGCGCGGCAGAGAGCGCCGATCGATTGTTGCTACGCTGGTGGCAGCGGGGTCAAAAGCCATTGATGTAAAAGACAAACGCGAGGCTAAGACCTCGCGTTTTGCTTTAATCAACCAGGTGATATTTTTCTGAAAGCACATGGGCCAGGTGTTTGAACATATTAAACACCGCGGTGCTTTTGGCTGTTGGCAATCCTTGTTCATCTAAAAAGTAGTCGCCGGTAAATACCAGCACGCCATTACGCTGCGTGACGCCGGTGGCTTCAATCCCTGCGAGCGTATCCTCATGCTCACGAATGATTTTGTTGGCCTCTTTCAACAGCGTCTCGCGGTCGATGGGTTGTGTCTCTTTGTTCATTATTTACTCCTTAAACAAGGACATTAGTCTACGCCAGGCATGGCTTGCAGACAAATATACCACGCTGGTGGCAAGAGCGCCTTACTGGCAACTTTGGATTTTGCATGCTAATAAAGTTGCGTATCGGATTTTATCAGGTACAGTGTGACGCTTTCGTCAATCTGGCAATAGATTTGCTTGACATTCGACCAAAATTCCGTCGTGCTATAGCGCCTGTAGGCCAAGACCTGTTAACTCAGTCACCTGAATTTTCGTGAACAGAGTCACGACAAGGGGTTGATATCCGCAGAGAGCGAGTCCATATCGGTAACTCGTTGCCAGTGGAAGGTTTATCAACGTGCGACGCATTCCTGGAAGAATCAAATTAGGTAAGGTGAATATGGGTAAAGCTCTTGTCATCGTTGAGTCCCCGGCAAAAGCCAAAACGATCAACAAGTATCTGGGTAGTGACTACGTGGTGAAATCCAGCGTCGGTCACATCCGCGATTTGCCGACCAGTGGCTCAGCTGCCAAAAAGAGTGCCGACTCTACCTCCACCAAGACGGCTAAAAAGCCTAAAAAGGATGAACGTGGCGCTCTCGTCAACCGTATGGGGGTTGACCCGTGGCACAATTGGGAGGCGCACTATGAAGTGTTGCCTGGTAAAGAGAAGGTCGTCTCTGAACTGAAACAACTGGCTGAAAAAGCCGACCACATCTATCTCGCAACCGACCTTGACCGCGAAGGGGAAGCCATTGCATGGCACCTGCGGGAAGTGATTGGTGGTGATGATGCGCGCTATAGCCGAGTGGTGTTTAACGAAATTACTAAAAACGCGATCCGCCAGGCATTTAACAAACCGGGTGAGCTGAATATTGATCGTGTTAATGCCCAGCAGGCGCGTCGCTTTATGGACCGCGTGGTGGGGTATATGGTTTCGCCGCTGCTATGGAAAAAGATCGCTCGTGGTCTGTCTGCCGGTCGTGTGCAGTCGGTGGCGGTTCGCCTGGTGGTCGAGCGTGAGCGTGAAATTAAAGCGTTCGTGCCGGAAGAGTTCTGGGAAGTCGATGCCAGCACGACCACGCCATCTGGTGAAGCGTTGGCGTTACAGGTCACTCATCAGAACGACAAACCGTTCCGTCCGGTCAACAAAGAACAAACTCAGGCTGCGGTAAGTCTGCTGGAAAAAGCGCGCTACAGCGTGCTGGAACGTGAAGACAAACCGACAACCAGTAAACCTGGCGCTCCTTTTATTACCTCTACGCTGCAACAAGCTGCCAGCACCCGTCTTGGATTTGGCGTGAAAAAAACCATGATGATGGCGCAGCGTTTGTATGAAGCAGGCTATATCACTTACATGCGTACCGACTCCACTAACCTGAGTCAGGACGCGGTAAATATGGTTCGCGGTTATATCAGCGATAATTTTGGTAAGAAATATCTGCCGGAAAGTCCGAATCAGTACGCCAGCAAAGAAAACTCACAGGAAGCGCACGAAGCGATTCGTCCTTCTGACGTCAATGTGATGGCGGAATCGCTGAAGGATATGGAAGCAGATGCGCAAAAACTGTACCAGTTAATCTGGCGTCAGTTCGTTGCCTGCCAGATGACCCCAGCGAAATATGACTCCACGACGCTGACCGTTGGTGCGGGCGATTTCCGCCTGAAAGCACGCGGTCGTATTTTACGCTTTGATGGCTGGACGAAAGTGATGCCTGCACTGCGTAAAGGCGATGAAGATCGTATCTTACCGGCAGTCGATAAAGGCGATGCTCTGACGCTCGTTGAACTGACACCAGCCCAGCACTTTACCAAGCCTCCAGCCCGTTTCAGTGAAGCATCGCTGGTTAAAGAACTGGAAAAACGCGGTATCGGTCGTCCTTCTACCTATGCGTCGATCATTTCGACCATTCAGGATCGTGGCTATGTGCGAGTAGAAAATCGTCGTTTCTATGCGGAAAAAATGGGTGAAATCGTCACCGATCGCCTGGAAGAGAATTTCCGTGAGTTAATGAACTACGACTTCACCGCGCAGATGGAAAACAGCCTCGACCAGGTGGCAAATCACGAAGCAGAGTGGAAAACTGTACTGGATCACTTCTTCTCGGATTTCACTCAGCAGTTAGATAAAGCTGAAAAAGATCCGGAAGAGGGTGGTATGCGCCCGAACCAGATGGTTCTGACCAGCATTGACTGCCCGACTTGTGGTCGCAAAATGGGGATTCGCACAGCGAGCACCGGGGTATTCCTTGGCTGTTCTGGTTATGCGCTGCCGCCGAAAGAGCGTTGCAAAACCACCATTAACCTGGTGCCGGAAAACGAAGTGCTGAACGTGCTGGAAGGCGAAGACGCTGAAACCAACGCGCTGCGCGCAAAACGTCGTTGCCCGAAATGCGGCACGGCGATGGACAGCTATCTCATCGATCCGAAACGTAAGTTGCATGTCTGTGGTAATAACCCAACCTGCGACGGTTACGAGATCGAAGAGGGCGAATTCCGCATTAAAGGTTATGACGGCCCGATCGTTGAGTGTGAAAAATGTGGTTCTGAAATGCACCTGAAAATGGGGCGTTTCGGTAAATACATGGCCTGCACCAACGAAGAGTGTAAAAACACACGTAAGATTTTACGTAACGGCGAAGTAGCACCACCGAAAGAAGATCCGGTGCCATTACCTGAGCTGCCGTGCGAAAAATCAGATGCTTATTTCGTGCTGCGTGACGGTGCTGCCGGTGTGTTCCTGGCTGCCAACACTTTCCCGAAATCGCGTGAAACACGTGCGCCACTGGTGGAAGAGCTTTATCGCTTCCGCGACCGTCTGCCGGAAAAACTGCGTTATCTGGCCGATGCGCCACAGCAGGATCCGGAAGGTAATAAGACCATGGTTCGCTTTAGCCGTAAAACCAAACAGCAATATGTCTCTTCGGAAAAAGACGGAAAGGCGACTGGCTGGTCAGCATTTTATGTTGATGGCAAATGGGTTGAAGGGAAAAAATAACCTTTAATTTTGTCAGGTTTTTATAAACAAAGGGTCGCGAAAGCGGCCCTTTTTTATTGCATATTATTTTTTCTTCACACCTATACACTAAGGCTATAAATGATATAGTGGTTATAGTTAGCCCCTTTTTTATTATTAAATCGTATTAGTCACCCGCCTGGCGTGACGAAAAAACGATGTTCTGATGGCGTCTAAGTGGATGGTTTAACATGAAATTACAACAACTTCGCTATATTGTTGAGGTGGTCAATCATAACCTGAATGTCTCATCAACAGCGGAAGGACTTTACACATCACAACCCGGGATCAGTAAACAAGTCAGAATGCTGGAAGACGAGCTAGGCATTCAAATTTTTTCCCGAAGCGGCAAGCACCTGACGCAGGTAACGCCAGCAGGACAAGAAATAATTCGTATCGCTCGCGAAGTCCTGTCGAAAGTCGATGCCATAAAATCGGTCGCCGGAGAGCACACCTGGCCGGATAAAGGCTCGCTGTATATCGCCACCACGCATACCCAGGCACGCTACGCGTTACCAAACGTCATCAAAGGCTTTATTGAGCGTTATCCTCGCGTTTCTTTGCATATGCACCAGGGCTCGCCGACACAAATTGCTGATGCCGTCTCTAAAGGCAATGCCGATTTCGCTATCGCCACAGAAGCGCTGCATCTGTATGAAGATTTAGTGATGTTACCGTGCTACCACTGGAATCGGGCTATTGTAGTCACTCCGGATCACCCGCTGGCAGGCAAAAAAGCCATTACCATTGAAGAACTGGCGCAATATCCGTTGGTGACATATACCTTCGGCTTTACCGGACGCTCAGAACTGGATACTGCCTTTAACCGCGCAGGGTTAACGCCGCGTATCGTCTTCACGGCAACGGATGCTGACGTCATTAAAACTTACGTCCGGTTAGGGCTGGGGGTAGGGGTCATTGCCAGCATGGCGGTGGATCCGGTCGCCGATCCCGACCTTGTGCGTGTTGATGCTCACGATATCTTCAGCCACAGTACAACCAAAATTGGTTTTCGCCGTAGTACTTTTTTGCGCAGTTATATGTATGATTTTATTCAGCGTTTTGCACCGCATTTAACGCGTGATGTCGTTGATGCGGCTGTCGCATTGCGCTCTAATGAAGAAATTGAGGCCATGTTTAAAGATATAAAACTGCCGGAAAAATAATTTCTTGCGTTATTTTCGGCACCTTTTATGTAGCGAAGGTGCCGGAATATGTTCTCTTTTGTTACTTATTTCTATACCGTGCACAATATTTTTACCCCTCATATTTATAGGGTAAATTACCTGTAAAGTAGTGTCTAATTACCCGCCTAGCAAATTCCCGTTTTCAAATATCTATTTCAGGTCAAAAGATTGAATTATTCACTGGCGACGATTCGTAAATTCGCTGGATTTTTGACTAAAGTTTCTTTAGGATTTGTCTCATCGTATGATTAATTACACCAATCGTTCAACGTCTTGCTGATAAGTGATGGCGATTATATGAGGTTAGCAATGCCTTCTGGAAATCAGGAACCCCGCCGCGATCCTGAATTAAAACGTAAAGCCTGGCTGGCGGTTTTTCTTGGTTCTGCACTTTTCTGGGTGGTTATCGCACTGCTGATTTGGAAAGTGTGGGGATAACTATGGTCGGTCAGGAGCAACTGGAGTCGTCACCATTATGTCAGCATAGTGATAATGAACCAGAAACGAAACGGGAATGTTCCGTCGTTATTCCAGACGACTGGCAACTAACATCGCAGCAGCAAGCCTTTATAGAACTGTTTGCTGAAGATGATCAGCCGAAACAATAATTATCATCATTCTTATTACCCATTTTTAATGAATTACAGGGCTTTTAATACACCGCAGCAATAACAGGTTGAGTTATCTCAACACAAAGTAATAACCGTTAAGGGTGTAGCCTATGATCAACACAAATATGAAATATTGGTCCTGGATGGGCGCGTTTTCTCTGTCAATGCTCTTCTGGGCCGAACTCCTCTGGATCATTACTCACTGATCCCTGACCCCTCTGCGGCGGGGGTTTTCATTTGCTTTCCACAAGGTTTCTCCTCTTTTATCAATTTGGGTTGTTATCAAATCGTTACGCGATGTTTGTGTTATCTTTAATACTCACCCTGAAGAGAATCAGGGCGTCGCAACCCTGTCATTAAGGAGGAGCTATGTCGTCAACCCTACGAGAAGCCAGTAAGGACACGTTGCAGGCCAAAGATAAAACTTACCACTACTACAGCCTGCCGCTTGCTGCCAAATCACTGGGCGATATCACCCGTCTACCCAAGTCACTCAAAGTTTTGCTCGAAAACCTGCTGCGTTGGCAGGATGGTAAATCGGTTACCGAAGAGGATATCCACGCGCTGGCGGGATGGCTGAAAAATGCCCATGCTGACCGTGAAATTGCCTACCGCCCGGCAAGAGTGCTGATGCAGGACTTTACCGGCGTACCTGCCGTTGTTGATCTGGCGGCAATGCGCGAAGCGGTTAAACGCCTCGGCGGCGATACTGCAAAGGTTAACCCGCTCTCACCGGTCGACCTGGTCATTGACCACTCGGTGACCGTCGATCGTTTTGGTGATGATGAGGCATTTGAAGAAAACGTGCGCCTGGAAATGGAGCGCAACCACGAACGTTATGTGTTCCTGAAATGGGGAAAGCAGGCGTTCAGTCGTTTTAGCGTCGTGCCGCCAGGCACAGGCATTTGCCATCAGGTTAACCTCGAATATCTCGGCAAAGCAGTGTGGAGCGAATTGCAGGACGGTGAATGGATTGCTTATCCGGATACACTCGTTGGTACTGACTCGCACACCACCATGATCAACGGCCTTGGCGTGCTGGGGTGGGGCGTTGGTGGGATCGAAGCCGAAGCCGCAATGTTAGGCCAGCCGGTTTCCATGCTTATCCCGGACGTAGTGGGCTTTAAACTCACCGGAAAATTACGTGAAGGTATTACCGCCACAGACCTGGTTCTCACCGTTACCCAAATGCTGCGCAAACATGGCGTGGTGGGGAAATTCGTCGAATTTTATGGTGATGGGCTGGATTCACTACCGCTGGCGGATCGCGCCACCATTGCCAATATGTCGCCAGAATATGGTGCCACCTGTGGCTTCTTCCCAATCGATGCTGTCACCCTCGATTACATGCGTTTAAGCGGGCGCAGCGAAGATCAGGTCGAGTTGGTCGAAAAATATGCCAAAGCGCAGGGCATGTGGCGTAACCCGGGCGATGAACCGATTTTTACCAGTACGTTAGAACTGGATATGAATGACGTTGAAGCGAGCCTGGCAGGGCCAAAACGCCCACAGGATCGCGTTGCACTGCCCGATGTACCAAAAGCATTTGCCGCCAGTAACGAACTGGAAGTAAATGCCACGCATAAAGATCGCCAGCCGGTCGATTATGTTATGAACGGACATCAGTATCAGTTACCTGATGGCGCGGTGGTCATTGCTGCGATAACGTCGTGCACCAACACCTCTAACCCAAGTGTGCTGATGGCCGCAGGTTTGCTGGCGAAAAAAGCTGTAACTCTGGGCCTCAAGCGGCAACCGTGGGTCAAAGCGTCGCTGGCACCAGGCTCGAAAGTCGTTTCTGATTATCTGGCAAAAGCGAAACTGACACCGTATCTCGATGAACTGGGGTTTAACCTTGTGGGATACGGTTGTACCACCTGTATTGGTAACTCTGGTCCATTGCCCGATCCTATCGAAACGGCAATCAAAAAAGGCGATTTAACCGTCGGTGCGGTGCTGTCCGGCAACCGTAACTTTGAAGGCCGTATCCATCCGCTGGTTAAAACTAACTGGCTGGCCTCGCCGCCGCTGGTGGTTGCCTATGCGCTAGCGGGAAATATGAATATTAACCTCGCTTCTGAGCCTATTGGTCACGATCGTAAAGGCGACCCGGTATATCTGAAAGATATCTGGCCCTCGGCACAAGAAATTGCCCGTGCGGTAGAACAAGTCTCCACAGAAATGTTCCGCAAAGAGTACGCAGAAGTTTTTGAAGGCACAGCAGAGTGGAAGGAAATTAACGTCACACGATCCGATACCTACGGTTGGCAGGAAGATTCAACTTATATTCGCTTATCGCCTTTCTTTGATGAAATGCAGGCAACACCAGCACCTGTGGAAGATATTCACGGTGCGCGGATCCTCGCAATGCTGGGGGATTCAGTCACCACTGACCATATCTCTCCGGCGGGCAGCATTAAGCCCGATAGCCCGGCGGGGCGATATCTACAAGGTCGGGGTGTTGAGCGCAAAGACTTTAACTCCTACGGTTCGCGGCGTGGTAACCATGAAGTGATGATGCGCGGCACCTTCGCCAATATTCGCATCCGTAATGAAATGGTGCCAGGCGTTGAAGGGGGGATGACGCGGCATTTACCTGACAGCGAGGTCATCTCTATTTATGATGCCGCGATGCGCTATAAGCAGGAGCAAACGCCGCTGGCGGTGATTGCCGGGAAAGAGTATGGATCAGGCTCCAGCCGTGACTGGGCGGCAAAAGGTCCGCGTCTACTTGGCATTCGTGTGGTGATTGCCGAATCGTTTGAACGAATTCACCGTTCGAATTTAATTGGCATGGGCATCCTGCCGCTGGAATTTCCGCAAGGCGTAACGCGTAAAACGTTAGGGCTAACCGGGGAAGAGAAGATTGATATTGGCGATCTGCAAAATCTACAGCCCGGCGCGACGGTTCCGGTGACGCTTACGCGCGCGCATGGTAGCCAGGAAGTCGTACCCTGCCGTTGTCGTATCGACACCGCGACGGAGTTGACCTACTACCAGAACGACGGCATTTTGCATTATGTCATTCGTAATATGTTGAAGTAACGAGTATTTGCTTGCCGGTTATTTTGCTTCCGGCAAGCAAATGAATTACACAATGCAAGAGGGTTATTTGTTCAGCAAATGACCCATTTTCTCGGCTTTGGTATCGAGATAATGTTCGTTATTGGGGTTACGACCTACAATCAACGGTACGCGTTCAACAATATTAATCCCTGCTTCGGTCAGAATTTCGACTTTTTTCGGGTTGTTGGTTAACAAGCGGACTTCATTGACGCCAAGGAGTTTGAACATATCAGCGCAAAGAGTGAAGTCGCGCTCATCAGCGGCGAAGCCTAACTGGTGGTTAGCCTCTACAGTATCGTAACCTTGATCCTGCAGTGCATAAGCGCGGATTTTATTCAGCAGACCAATGTTACGACCTTCCTGACGGTGATACAGCAAAATACCACGGCCTTCTTCGGCAATTTGCGTCAGTGCCGCTTCGAGCTGGAAGCCACAATCGCAGCGCAAGCTGAACAGGGCGTCACCGGTCAGACATTCGGAATGGACGCGCGCAAGTACCGGGGTATGCCCGGAAATATCGCCATAGACTAGCGCGACATGATCGTGTCCGGTTGCCAGTTCTTCAAATCCCACCATCAGGAAATCGCCCCATGGGGTTGGCAGTTTGGCTTCTGCCACACGTTTAAGCTGCATGAAATTCTCCAGATAATGCTGGTTCTGTATTGGCTTATTTTGCCATAACGAGAAGGGGTTCACCTAATCACGACGCGTCGATCGTTCACGGAATGGCACAAATCTGTCAATTTTTCCTGGAACTGGCATTTTCAGTTATGATTGTGGGACTTATCAAAAAGGAGAGGCCATGCGTTCGATTGCCAGACGTACCGCAGTGGGAACTGCACTATTGCTTGTTATGCCAGTAGCCGTATGGATTTCTGGCTGGCGTTGGCAACCTGGAGAACAAAGTTGGTTACTAAAAGCGGCTTTTTGGGTTACTGAAACTGTCACCCAGCCCTGGGGCGTCATTACACATTTGATTTTATTCGGCTGGTTTCTCTGGTGTCTGCGTTTTCGCATTAAGGCTGCCTTTGTATTATTTGCCATTCTGGCGGCGGCAATCCTTGTGGGACAAGGCGTTAAATCCTGGATCAAAGACAAAGTCCAGGAACCACGACCTTTTGTTATCTGGCTGGAAAAAACACATCATATTCCGGTTGATGAGTTCTACACTTTAAAGCGAGCAGAACGCGGAAATCTAGTGAAAGAACAGTTGGCTGAAGAGAAAAATATCCCACAATATTTGCGTTCACACTGGCAGAAAGAGACGGGGTTTGCCTTTCCTTCCGGTCACACGATGTTTGCTGCCAGTTGGGCACTGCTGGCCGTTGGTTTGCTGTGGCCGCGTCGGCGAACGTTAACCATTGCTATCTTGTTGGTCTGGGCAACTGGAGTCATGGGAAGCCGCCTGCTGCTCGGGATGCATTGGCCACGCGATCTGGTAGTAGCTACGTTGATTTCGTGGGCGCTGGTGGCGGTGGCAACGTGGCTTGCGCAACGAATTTGTGGGCCATTAACACCACCTGCGGAAGAAAATCGCGAAATAGCGCAACGAGAACAAGAAAGTTAACGCTGGTTGATTTTCCGAATTTAGCCCTTAAATCATCAACAATGCGCGTGGATGCCATTTCGCAGACGGCGCGAAAATGGTACTTTAAAGGGCTATTGCGGTAAGTTGACCATAATTTATTCGCTCTAACCACATAACGGGAAGTAATGTGAAATATTTACTCATTTTCTTACTGGTGTTAGCGATCTTCGTGATTTCGGTTACGTTAGGTGCGCAGAACGATCAACAGGTGACGTTTAATTATCTGTTAGCGCAAGGGGAGTACCGTATTTCCACATTGCTGGCGGTATTGTTTGCTGCGGGGTTTGCTATCGGTTGGTTGATTTGTGGCCTGTTCTGGCTGCGAGTTCGTGTTTCCCTGGCGCGCGCTGAACGTAAAATAAAGCGACTGGAAAACCAGCTTTCACCCGCGACTGACGTGGCTGTAGCGCCGCACTCGTCAGCGGCGAAGGAATAACTTTCTATGCTGGAGTTGTTGTTTCTGCTTTTGCCTGTAGCCGCTGCCTATGGCTGGTATATGGGCCGCAGAAGTGCGCAACAAAACAAGCAAGATGAAGCCAACCGCTTGTCGCGTGATTACGTAGCGGGGGTTAACTTCCTGCTTAGTAATCAACAGGATAAAGCGGTAGATCTGTTTCTCGATATGCTTAAAGAGGATACAGGTACCGTTGAAGCCCACCTTACGCTCGGAAACCTGTTCCGTTCGCGTGGCGAAGTTGATCGCGCTATTCGCATCCATCAGACCCTAATGGAAAGCGCCTCGCTGACCTATGAACAGCGGCTTTTGGCGATTCAACAACTGGGGCGTGATTACATGGCTGCCGGGTTATACGACCGCGCGGAAGACATGTTCAATCAGCTGACCGATGAAACTGACTTCCGCATTGGCGCGCTGCAACAGTTGCTACAAATCTACCAGGCTACCAGCGAGTGGCAGAAAGCAATTGATGTTGCCGAACGCCTGGTGAAGCTGGGTAAAGATAAACAGCGCGTCGAAATTGCCCATTTCTACTGTGAGTTAGCTCTGCAGCATATGGCCAGCGACGATCTCGATCGTGCCATGACTTTGCTAAAAAAAGGTGCGGCGGCAGATAAAAACAGCGCCCGCGTATCCATCATGATGGGACGCGTGTTTATGGCGAAAGGAGAATACGCCAAAGCCGTCGAAAGTCTGCAACGTGTCATATCCCAGGACAGAGAACTGGTCAGCGAAACGCTGGAAATGCTGCAAACCTGCTACCAGCAGTTGGGTAAAACTGCCGAATGGGCAGAGTTCCTGCAGCGCGCGGTGGAAGAGAACACCGGTGCCGATGCTGAACTGATGCTTGCGGACATCATCGAAGCGCGCGACGGTAGTGAGGCCGCACAGGTCTATATTACGCGTCAGCTTCAGCGTCATCCGACCATGCGTGTGTTCCATAAGCTAATGGATTACCACTTAAATGAAGCGGAAGAAGGGCGTGCCAAAGAGAGTCTGATGGTGCTGCGTGACATGGTTGGCGAGAAGGTGCGGAGTAAGCCTCGTTATCGCTGCCAGAAATGTGGGTTTACCGCATACACTCTCTACTGGCATTGTCCGTCTTGTCGGGCCTGGTCAACCATTAAACCGATTCGCGGTCTTGATGGCCTGTAATTTTTAAAAAAATCCGACTTTAGTTACAACATACTAATTGTTGATGTTCCATTGTGCTCCGGTAGCTCGGGCGCAGAAAAGCCTGCCAGGGGAGAAATCGCAACTGTTAATTTTTTATTTCCACGGGTAGAATGCTCGCCGTTTACCTGTTTCGCGCCACTTCCGGTGCCCATCATCAAGAAGGTCTGGTCATGACGTTAACTGCTTCATCTTCTTCCCGCGCTGTTACGAATTCTCCTGTGGTTGTTGCCCTTGATTATCATAATCGTGATGCCGCGCTGGCCTTTGTCGACAAGATCGACCCACGCGATTGTCGTCTGAAAGTCGGCAAAGAGATGTTTACGCTGTTTGGACCTCAATTTGTACGCGAACTTCAACAGCGTGGTTTTGATATCTTCCTCGACCTGAAATTTCACGATATTCCCAACACTGCAGCGCACGCTGTCGCTGCTGCAGCTGACTTAGGCGTGTGGATGGTGAATGTTCACGCCTCCGGTGGGGCGCGTATGATGACCGCAGCGCGTGAGGCACTGGTTCCGTTTGGCAAAGATGCACCGCTTTTGATTGCTGTGACAGTATTGACCAGCATGGAAGCCAGCGACCTGGCCGATCTTGGCGTGACACTGTCACCTGCAGATTATGCAGAACGTCTGGCGGCACTGACGCAAAAATGTGGCCTTGATGGTGTGGTGTGTTCTGCTCAGGAAGCTGTGCGCTTTAAACAGGTATTCGGTCAGGAGTTCAAACTGGTTACACCGGGCATTCGTCCGCAGGGGAGTGAAGCAGGTGACCAGCGCCGCATTATGACGCCAGAACAGGCGTTGGCGGCTGGTGTTGATTATATGGTGATTGGTCGCCCGGTAACGCAATCGGTAGATCCAGCGCAGACGCTGAAAGCGATCAACGCCTCTTTACAGCGGAGTGCATGATGAGTGATTCCAACAGCCGTCTGGTCTACTCAACGGAAACCGGACGTATTGATGAGCCAAAAGCGGCCCCTGTACGCCCTAAAGGCGACGGTGTGGTGCGTATTCAGCGTCAGACCAGTGGACGTAAAGGTAAGGGCGTTTGCCTGATTACCGGTGTCGATCTCGATGATGCCGAACTGACGAAACTGGCAGCGGAACTGAAGAAAAAATGCGGCTGCGGCGGAGCAGTTAAAGATGGAATTATTGAAATCCAGGGCGATAAGCGTGATTTATTAAAATCACTGCTTGAAGCGAAAGGGATGAAGGTAAAACTCGCAGGCGGCTAACATAAAAAGCCACGGATATATCCGTGGCTTTCGAATATTTTACTGTGTGTATTATTCAGTTATTTCGTACTGAACAGAATCAAGCGTATTATAATTGCGAGTTGATAATCGACATTTATTTACGATTATTTACCGACCTGGTGACCAATAACACCACCGATGGCTGCACCACCTAATGTACCCAACGTACTGCCATCGGTCAGTACTGCACCGCCTAATGCACCTGCGCCCGCGCCAATTGCGGTGTTACGGTCTCGTTTAGACCAGTTAGAACAGGCACTCAGAGACATTGCCAGGGTAATTGCCAGAACAGCCGCGGTCATTTTTTTGCTCGTTACAAACATAATACTCTCTCCTGAATTTATGATTCACGGAAGTAAGCTCTCTATAACTATAATAGCTAAGAATAAGCCTGGTGAAATTATTCCGTGAAATCCGCTCGCGCGCAGGGTTATATCACGCAGGTGATAATGACTTCCTGTTATATCGCTGATAATAATTTTATATCTTGAGAGTGTTAATAACAGGTAAATAGTCTTAATTATCAACCAGGAATCATCTTAGAGCGGATGATTTGCAAAACAGCAAATCATCCGTAGAGAAGGGAAATGGTTAAATGTCAACGACGTGAACGGTGAGTTTACTGTGCTCAAGATGCATCAGATCGCTGGCGCGTATTTTCGAATCGGTAATCACGCGATTGAATCGCTCAACGGGGCCGATGGAGTATGAATGTACAGCACCAAATTTCGAGCTGTCAGTCAGGACTATCGCTTCGCACTCTTTTTCCAGCACGGCATTGACCACATCGGTACGCATCATATCGCGACCGGTAAACCCAGTTTCAGGTTGCCAGCCATCAATACCAATAAATGCTTTGCTGAAATGCACCTGTTGGATGCACTGGCGTGTCAAAGGACCAACCATACTTTCGCTTTTTTTCTGGTACACGCCACCGAGCAAAATAACTTCACAAGGCGCGTCTTTCAGCAAATGCGCGATGTAGCTGCTGACCGTGATGATCGTGACATTTTTCTTCTGCTCGCCCAGAGTCCGGGCGAGCAGGGCATTGCTGCTGCCATTTTCGATAAAGATGGTTTCGCCCGGTTGAACCAGTGACGCGGCAAACTCGGCGAGTTCACGCTTCAGCGTATAGTTGCTCATCATACGAGTTTCGACGTCATCACTATCAAGCGATACTGCAAAGCCATGTGCACGGCGGAGGTAACTCAGTTTTTCGAGGGTGTTGAGATCCTGGCGAATGGTAACTTCAGAAACTCCAGTGGCTTTTGCCAGATCGGTTACGCTAACCTGACCCTGGTCAATGACCATCTGTAGAATAGTTTGTTGTCGGGAATTCATCGCTGTAATTCTTATAACGTTATAATACTAAATAAAAAAATACTGACGCGCCGGGCATCCTCAAATAGGAAAACCTGAAGGCACGATTGTTAAATCTCCCACGGTGCCTTCGGGATGTCTGGCGTAGATTCAGCAACCTGGCGCAAGAGTTCTGCTTTAAGTATCTCGAGATTATGGATCGCAGAGTGGTAATCGCCTGCCACAAGGATATCTAACACAATATCAATACGTTCGGCAACGCGCTGGGCATCAAATTCAGACATCAAGGACATCCTTATAGCAAAAGGGGGAAAATGAATAATGCAAAAATTGCCGCTAAAAGAGAAGTGTTTAACAGCAACGGCTAATTATCATCCAGTAATACGATATATAATGACGGAATATATCGCTAAGTATATATATTCATCTACTTATGCGCGCTTCAGATAGCGTTTATACCAGCGTTCGAAGGCGACGGCGGGCATCGGTTTGGCAAACAAAAATCCTTGCCGCTCATTGATCCCGTTCTTGGTTAAAAAAGCATCTTCCTTTTTACTCTCCACACCTTCAGCGATCACCTGAAGATTCAATGCCTGTGCCACAGCGACGATCGCCCGGACCAGTGACTGCGAGACAGGCTGTTTGTGAATATCCCGAACAAAAACCTGGTCAAGTTTGATGGCATCGATCGGAAAGCGCGCCAGTTGCGAAAGTGAAGAGTAGCCGGTACCAAAATCGTCCAGATGCACTTGCGCACCTAGTTGGCTAAATTGTTGAATAACAGACAGTGCAAGTTCATCATTCTCAATCAGGCAGCTCTCCGTCAGTTCAACATCAATAGGGCAGTATTCAAAATTGAGTTCCTGGAGAACCTGTTTCAGGGCGGTGAAAATGGTTTGATCGGCGAGCTGACGTGCAGAAATGTTTACCGCCACTCGCAGGTTAATACCTTTATCCCGCCACTTTGCCACCTGGCGTACGACATCGAGAATCACCCAACGGCCTAAAGGCACAATTAGCCCTGACTCTTCGGCGTAGGAAATGAAGTCCAACGGTGGAATCAACCCACGTTCAGGTGACTGCCAACGTACTAGTGCTTCCAGACTGCGCACTTCGCCACGCCAGGTGATTTTCGGTTGATAGTGAATAACCAACTGATCGTTTTCCAGTGCTTTACGCAAGTTGGTATCCAGCCAGAGATATTCAAATACCCGCTGATTCATTTCTGGAGTAAAAACGCAAAATTGTCCTCGTCCGCCTTCCTTCGCTGTGTACATTGCTGTGTCGGCGTGACGAATAATAGCCGCGCTGTCCGAACCATGTTCGGGAGAGAGTGAAATACCCACTGAACAGCTGGTATAAACTTCAATTAAACCAATGCGGAAGGGGAGTCGTAAGCGGGTCAAAATTCGTGATGCCATTGCTTCCAGCGCGCTTTGTGAGGTATTGGATGCCAGTACCAGAAACTCATCGCCACCTGGACGCGCCAACACTTGGTCATGTTCGAGACAGCTTAAAATAGCCAATGACACGTCGCGTAATAACTGGTCACCAAACAAATGCCCATAGGCGTCGTTGACCTTTTTAAAATTATCCAAATCAAGATACACAACCCCAACTTTATTGTTATCTGCATGATTAATAGCGTGATCGATTAACTCCTGCATTGCGTTACGATTCGGCAGTCCGGTGATACTGTCGGTATTTGCCAGAATACGCAGTCGCTCCTGAGCGCGGCGCTCTTCGGTAATGTCGGTGCCGGAACAGATTAAAAAAATCTCGTTTTTGCCACTGCCGCTGTGGACAAATTTATTGCGAAACAGAAACAGCCGCTGGCCTTTACGTGTTGGTATCCACAGTTCGACTTCATATGCATTGCCGCTTCGAAAAAATACACGGTTATTGCGCCTGGATGCCGCAGCTTCACGACGGCTCATAAACAGTTTAAACACGCTTTGCCCAATGACGTCATGTTCTTTCAACCCTGTGTAATCTTCACATAACCGATTGAAGCGTTGGATATTCCCCCGGCTGTCGAGAATCACTATTGCGGAATGTGCTTCAGAAACTACCTGCTCAGCAAAGGAAAGTCCGTGTGATAAATCACGAGCAACTGCTGGTGTGTCATGCCATGCAGACGCGTTGCCAGCCCATTCCCGTTTATTGATTTTTCGTCCTACCAGATGCACAGAAAGATCGCTTTCATCGACGGTCAGACTCATCATCAGGCTGGAGGTGATGACCGTCATTTCCCTGATGCGAGCAGCCTGTTCGGCAGATAACTGCAAAGTACGATCAGGTTCTGTGGTTTCGGTGGTAGAAAAGCGCAAAACATCGCTGCTTTCCGTTAACCGCCAGTATGGATTGTGCGATCCGAGAAAGTTGTACAACGTTGTGGACTCCCTAACGGTTTTCATGATGCATATCCTCCGGTTAACAGCGGAGTCCGCGGTTAAATAAAAGGAACAACATGACTTACATGAAATTAACGGCGGCTAAACGCATTGTTTTTTTTATATATTTATTTGTAATCCAGTTTTGGAAAAACGCCAGTTTTCAAACGAAAGTCAGTTAAAAAAACTGCCGGGATATGACGAAGGTGGAGCGGGGAAATAAACGGCCCATTCATGAGGAATGGGCCGTGAAAGGAGATTACGCGACCGGGCGCGCAATAATGCTGCGGGTTTCCATGCGGACTTCGGCAATGGTGACGTCAATAACGTCAGTCACTTTGTAAGCCGTTTCACCTTTAATTTGTACAGTGCCGTTTTCCTGGCTGCAAACCAGTTCATCGCGCACAGCGTGTAAGA
Source organism: Escherichia sp. WS3063 (assembly GCF_046486595.1). Taxonomy (NCBI): domain Bacteria; kingdom Pseudomonadati; phylum Pseudomonadota; class Gammaproteobacteria; order Enterobacterales; family Enterobacteriaceae; genus Escherichia; species Escherichia sp. WS3063. The sequence goes on along the minus strand of NZ_JBJQKY010000011.1, from coordinate 98,763 downwards.
AAGGTGCCGGAATAAAGGCGATAGCGCCGTTATCAACCAAACGCACACGCATGCCGCCACGGCTGATATCGACAATTTCCGCCGCGAAACGGGTGTCGGTCCCGGCTTTGTCTTTCAGGAAGCGTGCGTATAACCAGTCGCCAACATCACGTTCTGCCATCCGGTTGAGACGGCGACGCTCGGCCATTTGGACAGTGATTTCATCCTGTGGACGCGTCGCAGTTTCGCCTTTGATAACCGCTTTTAGCAGACGGTGGTTGATCATGTCGCCATATTTACGGATCGGCGAAGTCCAGGTGGCGTATGCCTCCAGACCGAGGCCAAAGTGAGGACCGGGTTCAGTGCTAATTTCAGCAAATGACTGGAAGCGACGAATGCGGCTGTCGAGGAAACCAGTTGGTTGCGCATCCAGTTCACGACGCAGTTTGCAGAAACCGTCCAGCGTGAGCACTTCTTCGGCATCGACATGCAGACCGTGGGTTTTCAGCAACGCTGCCAGCGCGTCGGCATTCGCCGGATCAAAGCCCATATGCACGTTATAGATGCCAAAACCGAGCTTATCGCGCAGTACGCGGGCCGCACAAATGTTAGCGGCAATCATCGCTTCTTCGACGATACGGTTGGCAATGCGACGAGGCTCGGCGACGATATCCAGCACTTCACCTTTTTCACCGAGAATAAAGCGGTAATCCGGGCGATCTTTAAACACCAGTGCGTGGTTATGACGCCACTCGCCGCGGCGTTGGCAAATTTGCGCTAGCAAACGGACTTGTTCGGCAATTGCTTCGCTTTCAGGCTGCCAGTCACCGGTATTTTCCAGCCAGTCAGAAACCTGGTCATACACCAGCTTCGCTTTGGATTCGATGGTGGCGGCAAAGAATTCGATATTATCTTCAATGGTGCCATCAGCGGAGAGCGTCATGCGGCATGCCAGTACCGGGCGGACTTCATTGGCGCGCAGTGAGCAGAGATCGTCAGAAAGCTCGCGAGGCAGCATAGGGATGTTGAAGCCAGGCAGATAGTTGGTGAATGCGCGAATTTTCGCGGCTTTGTCCAGCTTGCTGCCTTCAGCAATCCACGCGGTTGGATCGGCAATCGCCACAATCAGCTGAAGTTTGTCATCCGGCAACGCCTTAGCGAAAAGGGCGTCATCCATATCTTCTGTGCTGGCACTGTCGATGGTGACAAAATCCAGCGCAGTCAGATCTTCACGAACCAGACCTTCATCGAGCATTTCGGTAGCGACGCCGTCTGGTGCTTCTTTTTCCAGATTATGGCGCGCAAGGGTAACCCACCACGGTACAAAGTGATCGTCACCAAAAGTGATGTATTGTGTCAGTTCAGCATAGAAAGAACGATCGCCTTTCAGCGGATGACGGCGCATTTCGGCAACCGCCCAGTCGCCTTCTTTAAACTCGTGGTTCAGGCCACGGGCTGCGCGGCAAGGAATGGCGTCTTTTAAGAGTGGATGATCAGGAACGATGGCCAGACGGTCATTTTTGCCCTGAACTTTACCCACGAAACGAGTCAGGAACGGTTCAACCAGTTCTTCTGGCTCTGCGGATTCACGTTCTTTTTCACTGTGGATCACCGCGATAATTCGGTCGCCATGCATGACTTTTTTCATCTGCGGCGGCGGAATGAAATAACTTTTTTGCGCGTCGACTTCCAGGAAGCCAAAGCCTTTTTCTGTGGCTTTTACCACCCCTTCAGCGCGTGGCGTCTGGGAATGCAGTTGCTGTTTAAGCTGCGCTAGCAGCGGGTTGTCCTGAAACATAATTGTCTATTTTGGTAGCCATTAGAGCGGCTGACAGTTTTACGCGAATCTGTCTGACGCGGCAAGGTTAATATGTCTCACCCAACGCGATTTTTAAGCGATTTATCCAGCCACACAGCCCGCTCCATACCAGCAGATTAATAATCTGCGTTGATGATTTTTCGTGTTCGAGTAATGGGCTGAACTGGGCGGCGCTAAAGCGATCGGGTGCTCGGGTCAGCCATTGTATCGCCTGAACGGTAGCGCGCTCAACAGAATGACGGTCAGCCCATTGGTTAATTTCATTTTCGCCCGCGCTGATTTTTTTATATTCATTTGATGAATCCATACAGGTGGCAAAACAAGCAGGACTGCCATTTATCCGCGCGCATAACAACGCCGCAAGCTGATTATCCGGCTGTGTATTGACCCGTGTGCTGTTTAGCAACTTTTCGAGAAGGGAAAGTGAAATAGGGTGGAGAGAGAGTGTTTCGGCCAGTTGGCAAAGTTCTGCAGTTGAACTTTTTGTGTGCTCTTCAGGGAGTTTTTCCACCTCATAGCTGCTTCGCCAGCGTAATGATTCATCAGCAAACAGTGACGCGTCGGCGTAGTTTTGTATCTCCAGCCCGGGTAACCAGCGTACTGGATGCCCGAGATAAGCCTGAAATGTTGCAATTGTCCGCGCCTGAAAGCCAATAAAACCAATGATTTGGTTAATGATCACACAGTCACAGGCAGTAAGACCAACGTCATTCAGATGCTGGCGCGATCGGTTGTCGATAATAGAAGGCGAGCTAGCCAGTTGGCGGGCATATTGCGTGATTTGTGCCAACCGATGATTACTTTCCCTGGAGGAATCAGGCCCGGGGAGCGGCGTAAGTCGCGCCGAATAGTAGTTACATAACCGTTGGACGCCGCAAACCTGAGCAACCGTCAGGGCCGTCGACAAGCGTTCATAAGCGGTGAAGGTCTGTGAACGGGTCACGGTAAGCTGGTCAGGGAACAACTCTACTGCAAGAACGCGCGCAGGGACCAGCCATGAAAGGAAGGGTGCCAGCGTTTCTTCATCAAGGATCACGTCGAGCAGAAAGGGATCGCTGACCTTTGCGGCTTCCGGGACCAGAGGCAGAACGTCATACTCCGCAGTACTGGATTGCGTTTCATGATACCAGTGGCTTTTGCCGGTGATGTGGCGTTGTTCCATGGGCGCTCCTTGGTCGTAAAGGAAATCGTTATCCTGACGCAAGGCGGGAAGGGGAGAAAGACGGATCGGCGATAACAAATATCAGAAAGGTATAACAGAGATAACGGGCGGCAGAACGCCGCCCATCTTTACCAACAGAACGATTATTTCAGTTCGAGTTCGTTCATTGCAGCGATGCTGAAACCGCCGTCAACGTGGACCACTTCACCGGAGATACCGGCAGAGAGATCGGAGCACAGGAATGCCGCGGAGTTACCCACATCTTCAATAGTAACGGTACGGCGAATCGGGGTAACGGCTTCGCAATGAGCCAGCATTTTGCGGAAGTCTTTGATACCGGAAGCCGCCAGAGTACGGATCGGACCCGCAGAGATGGCGTTAACACGCACACCTTCCGGACCCATCGCGTTCGCCATATAGCGCACGTTCGCTTCCAGAGACGCTTTTGCCAGACCCATAACGTTGTAGTTCGGGATAGCGCGCTCAGCGCCAAGGTAGGAAAGGGTCAGCAGGGCAGAACCCGGATTCAGCATGGAGCGGCAAGCTTTTGCCATTGCAACGAAGCTGTAGGAGCTGATGTCGTGGGCAATTTTGAAGCCTTCACGGGTAACGGCGTTAACATAGTCACCATCCAGCTGATCGCCAGGTGCAAAACCAATAGAGTGTACGAAACCGTCAAATTTCGGCCAAACTTTCCCCAGTTCAGCGAACATGGTGTCGATGCTGGCATCTTCGGCAACATCGCACTGCAGAACGATGTCAGAACCCAATTGAGCGGCAAATTCTTCTACGCGGCCTTTCAGTTTGTCGTTCTGGTAGGTGAATGCCAGTTCAGCTCCTTCGCGGTGCATCGCCTGAGCGATACCGTAGGCGATGGACAGTTTGCTGGCAACACCGGTTACCAGAATGCGCTTACCGGAAAGAAAACCCATAGCTTTAATCCTTATTGTTGATGCTTGTTGTGCCTGAAAATCAGGCGATTCGTCGTTTTAGTAAACAGTACGAACAGATAAACGGTTATTATAATCAACCTGGCTGTGGGTGGCTATAGTTGCGCTTTCTGTACCGGAGAGAAGCTGCGGAACAGAGCATTTTGCGTTATCTACTCTTGATGCCTGCAAGGGGTAGGTTGGGGAAATATCTTATAGAATCTGACTATGAAACTATTCGTATTAGCTCCGATAAGTTTGATGATGAAAACAGAACTGGCGACAACAAGTCGCTGCCTTTCTGATGAATTGACCCCAACTTAATATTGTCAACTATCTTCACAGAATCTCCACAATCTCTTCATTATCAGAATATGCACCATGAATAAGATAAAAATACTTTCCATTACTTTGGAGAAACGTATAATCAGCAAAAATGAGAACGATCATTCTCACCAAGTGATAGGCCAGGAGACAGAAATGACCAGCAAGCTGGAGATACGCCACAAACAGCGTCAGGATGAAATCATTAACGCCGCCCGTCGGTGTTTTCGTCGCTGCGGGTTTCATGCCGCCAGTATGTCGCAAATTGCCAGCGAAGCTCAGCTTAGCGTGGGTCAGATATATCGTTACTTCGCCAACAAAGACGCCATTATTGAAGAGATGGTTCGCCGTATCATCGACTTTCGTATTGCCCAAATGGACATTGACGCGCGTACCGATCACTTCCCGGAAGTCCTTGCCTTGCGTAAATCCTTAAATGAGGACGACGACGCGCTGATGCTGGAAGTGGCTGCAGAAGCCACACGCAACCCGCGGGTTATGGCAATGCTTGAAGAAGCTGACGCCAGAATGTTCGCTAACGGTTGTGCACATATGAAAAGAATGCATCCCCATCTTAGCGACGAGCACATTCGTTGCTGCGTTGAAGTGTTTGCTACCATGATGGAAGGTACGGTTTATCGTCGTTTAACACCACAAAAAAGCGATCCACAACATCTGCAGGAAATATATCAGGATATTGTTAGTATGTTGATAAATAAATAAGAACAGAATTAACCAATAGCGGGGGATATTAATCCCCCTTATTTCATTGCGAAATTCATTTCGCGATGCGGGTTCGTTATAACTGAATATCCCTGACATATCCTCATTAATTTCAATGAGGAGGGTATTTCTCACCCTGGAGAAAATAATGAAGTATATAGCAACATCTGTAGTGGCAATGCTGCTCTTATCGGGTTGTGATAATACGCAAAGTAACAATTCATCCCCGTCAGAAACAGAAGTCGGCGTTGTTACGCTCAAATCTCAACCGATTTCGGTAGTCAGTGAATTAACCGGACGTACCAGTGCTGCGCTCAGTGCTGAAGTACGTCCGCAGGTTGGGGGAATTATCCAGAAACGCTTATTTAAGGAAGGTGATCTGGTCAAGGCTGGACAGCCTCTCTACCAGATTGATGCGGCCAGTTATCAGGCTGCATGGAATGAAGCTCGGGCAGCATTACAACAAGCACAGGCACTGGTAAAAGCCGATTGCCAGAAAGCGCAGCGTTATGCCCGACTGGTGAAAGAGAACGGTGTTTCACAACAGGATGCTGATGATGCTCAGTCTACCTGTGCACAAGATAAAGCCAGTGTAGAGGCGAAAAAAGCCGCACTGGAAACTGCGCGCATTAATCTTGACTGGACCACGGTAACCGCACCGATTTCGGGGCGTATTGGTATTTCGTCGGTAACCCCTGGCGCACTGGTGACCGCGTCGCAGGATACAGCGTTAACGACTATTCGTGGTCTGGATACAATGTATGTCGACCTCACTCGCTCCAGTGTCGATTTATTACGTCTGCGTAAACAGTCACTGGCGACCAACAGTGACACCATGAGCGTCTCACTTATTCTGGAAGATGGCACAACCTACAGCGAAAAAGGGCGTCTGGAACTCACCGAAGTCGCGGTGGATGAGTCTACCGGTTCGGTGACATTACGGGCAATTTTCCCCAATCCACAACAGCAGTTATTACCGGGAATGTTTGTTCGCGCTCGTGTCGATGAAGGCGTGATGGAAAACGCTATTCTCGCGCCTCAACAGGGCGTTACGCGCGATGCTAAAGGCAATGCAACTGCGCTGGTGGTGAATAAAGACAATAAAGTAGAGCAGCGAACGCTCGAAACGGGAGAAACGTATGGTGATAAATGGCTGGTGCTGAACGGCCTGCACAACGGCGACCGACTGATTGTTGAAGGTTCTGCCAAAGTCACTTCAGGGCAGACCGTCAAGGCTGTTGAAGTTCAGGCTAATGGAGGCAATGCCTGATGTTTTCGCGCTTTTTTGTTCGCCGCCCGGTCTTTGCCTGGGTTATCGCCATTTTGATTATGTTGGCGGGGATTCTGGCTATTCGCACATTGCCCGTCGCGCAATATCCTGACGTTGCGCCACCGACCATTAAAATTTCAGCCACTTATACTGGTGCTTCTGCCGAAACGCTGGAGAACAGCGTGACTCAGGTTATCGAGCAACAACTCACTGGGCTTGATAATTTACTCTATTTCAGCTCAACCAGTAGCTCTGATGGTTCGGTCAGTATTAATGTGACCTTTGAACAAGGTACCGATCCAGATACTGCACAGGTTCAGGTGCAGAATAAAATTCAGCAGGCGGAGTCGCGCCTACCCAGCGAAGTGCAGCAAACGGGTGTTACGGTGGAGAAATCACAAAGCAACTTTTTGCTGATTGCTGCCGTGTATGACACCACTGACAAAGCCTCCAGTTCGGATATCGCCGACTGGCTGGTCAGTAACGTTCAGGACCCGCTGGCGCGTGTTGAAGGTGTGGGGAGTCTGCAAGTCTTTGGCGCGGAATACGCTATGCGCATCTGGCTTGACCCGGCCAAACTGGCGTCTTACTCGCTGATGCCTTCAGACGTGCAAAGTGCTATTGAAGCGCAAAACGTGCAGGTTACTGCCGGGAAAATAGGGGCATTGCCTTCACCGGATACTCAGCAACTGACCGCAACGGTACGTGCGCAGTCTCGTTTGCAGACGGTGGATCAGTTCAAAAATATTATCGTGAAAAGCCAGTCAGACGGCGCAGTTGTTCGTATAAAAGATGTGGCTCGCGTTGAGATGGGCAGTGAAGATTATACCGCTATCGGCAAACTTAACGGTCACCCGTCTGCCGGGGTTGCTGTAATGCTTTCGCCCGGTGCGAATGCGCTGAATACGGCGACGCTGGTCAAGGATAAGATTGCCGAATTCCAGCGGAACATGCCGCAGGGATACGACATCGCATACCCGAAAGACAGCACTGAATTTATTAAAATCTCCGTAGAGGACGTAATTCAGACGCTGTTTGAAGCCATCGTATTGGTGGTTTGCGTGATGTATTTATTCCTGCAAAACCTGCGTGCCACACTGATTCCGGCGTTAGCTGTCCCCGTCGTTTTGCTGGGCACATTCGGCGTTCTTGCGTTGTTTGGCTATTCGATTAATACCCTGACGTTGTTTGCAATGGTGCTGGCGATCGGCTTGCTGGTGGACGATGCCATTGTGGTGGTGGAGAACGTTGAACGCATTATGCGTGACGAAGGGTTGCCCGCGCGTGAAGCCACGGAAAAATCAATGGGCGAGATTTCTGGCGCACTGGTTGCCATTGCGCTGGTGTTGTCAGCCGTATTCCTGCCTATGGCCTTCTTTGGGGGATCTACGGGGGTAATTTATCGTCAGTTTTCGATAACCATTATCTCCGCAATGCTGCTTTCCGTGGTAGTGGCATTGACCTTGACTCCCGCCCTGTGCGGTTCCGTCCTCCAGCATGTTCCGCCACATAAAAAAGGCTTTTTCGGCGCATTTAACCGCTTTTACCGTCGTACTGAAGATAAATATCAGCGAGGCGTAATTTATGTCCTGCGCCGTGCTGCTCGAACGATGGGGCTTTATGTCGTACTGGGTGGTGGAATGGCCCTGATGATGTGGAAACTGCCGGGCAGTTTCTTACCCACTGAAGACCAGGGCGAAATCATGGTGCAGTACACGCTGCCGGCCGGGGCGACCGCTGCCCGTACAGCAGAAGTGAATCGCCAGATTGTTGACTGGTTCCTGATTAACGAGAAAGCAAATACCGATGTCATCTTTACCGTTGATGGTTTCAGTTTTAGCGGCAGCGGACAGAACACCGGGATGGCGTTTGTTTCGTTGAAAAACTGGTCTCAACGTAAAGGGGCAGAAAACACCGCCCAGGCTATCGCCCTACGGGCAACCAAAGAGCTGGGCACAATTCGTGATGCCACGGTATTTGCGATGACGCCGCCAGCCGTTGATGGGCTGGGGCAAAGCAATGGTTTTACGTTTGAATTGTTAGCTAACGGTGGAACCGATCGTGAAACACTGCTGCAAATGCGTAATCAGTTGATAGAAAAAGCGAATCAAAGTCCGGAGTTACATTCTGTACGCGCCAATGATTTGCCACAAATGCCGCAATTGCAGGTAGATATTGATAGCAATAAAGCGGTGTCATTAGGGTTGAGTTTGAATGATGTCACCGACACCCTGTCCAGTGCGTGGGGCGGTACTTATGTGAATGACTTTATTGACCGTGGTCGTGTGAAAAAAGTCTACATTCAGGGCGACAGTGAATTTCGTTCCGCGCCGTCAGACTTAGGTAAATGGTTTGTGCGCGGTAGCGATAACGCCATGACACCATTCTCTGCTTTTGCGACCACCCGCTGGCTGTATGGACCGGAAAGACTGGTGCGCTACAACGGCTCGGCAGCCTATGAAATTCAGGGCGAAAACGCGACTGGCTTTAGTTCCGGCGATGCAATGACAAAAATGGAGGAACTGGCAAACAGTCTTCCTGCGGGAACAACATGGGCCTGGAGTGGTTTGTCATTGCAGGAGAAACTGGCCAGCGGTCAGGCATTAAGTCTGTATGCAGTTTCTATTCTGGTGGTTTTCCTCTGCCTTGCAGCACTGTACGAAAGCTGGTCAGTCCCGTTCTCGGTCATTCTGGTGATCCCTCTGGGGCTTCTTGGCGCGGCGCTGGCGGCCTGGATGCGTGATTTAAACAACGACGTTTACTTTCAGGTAGCGCTATTAACTACTATCGGCTTGTCGTCGAAAAACGCCATTCTGATTGTGGAATTTGCTGAAGCGGCGGTTGCAGAGGGCTATTCCTTGAGTCGTGCGGCATTACGCGCGGCGCAGACTCGTTTACGCCCAATCATCATGACCTCGCTGGCGTTTATTGCGGGGGTAATGCCGCTGGCGATAGCAACTGGCGCAGGGGCGAACAGCCGCATCGCCATTGGTACGGGCATTATTGGCGGCACGCTGACCGCTACATTACTGGCCATTTTCTTCGTTCCTCTGTTTTTTGTACTGGTGAAACGTTTGTTTGCCGGTAAACCGCGCCGTCAGGAGTAAGTTATGTTGCGTCGTTCTCTTATTTTTCTGGTGTTGTTGAGTGCGGGATGTGTCTCGCTCGATCCTCACTACAGTACGCCTGAATCCCCAATCCCGGCGACCTTGCCGGGAGCACAGGGCCAGGGGAAGGCAATCAGCCATGACTGGCAGCAGGTGATCCACGATCCCCGATTGCAGCAGGTAGTAACCATTGCACTGAACAGTAACCGCGATGTGCAAAAAGCGATTGCTGATATTGACTCAGCACGGGCGCTCTATGGGCAAACTAATGCGTCGTTATTTCCGACGGTGAATGCGGCCTTAAGTTCGACTCGCAGTCGTTCGCTGGCGAATGGTACGGGAACAACTGCCGAGGCTGACGGCACGGTGTCCAGTTATACGTTAGATCTGTTTGGTCGTAATCAGAGTTTATCTCGGGCGGCGCGGGAAACCTGGCTTGCCAGTGAATTTACAGCCCAGAACACTCATTTAACGCTGATTGCTGAAATCAGCACCGCCTGGCTGACACTGGCGGCTGATAACAGCAACCTGGCCCTGGCAAAAGAAACGATGGCCAGTGCAGAAAACTCATTGAAAATTATCCAGCGCCAGCAACAGGTTGGCACGGCGGCAGCGACAGATGTCAGTGAGGCGATGAGTGTTTATCAGCAAGCGCGCGCCAGCGTTGCCAGCTATCAGACACAAGTGATGCAGGATAAAAATGCGCTGAACTTACTGGCAGGTACAACGCTTGCGGAAAATCTGCTACCGGGAACACTGGAAAGCCTGCCGGAACAAATGATAAGTCTGGTTCCTGCGGGAGTATCATCTGATGTTCTGCTGCGTCGCCCGGATATCCAGGAAGCGGAACATAATTTGAAGAGCGCCAATGCCGATATTGGCGCGGCACGGGCTAACTTTTTCCCGACGATTTCGCTGACTGCCAGTGCCGGTGTTGGCAGTGACGCGTTGTCGTCGTTGTTCAGCCACGGAATGCAGATCTGGTCATTTGCGCCATCGGTCACATTACCGCTGTTTACTGGCGGAAGTAATCTGGCGCAGCTTCGTTACGCAGAAGCACAAAAGCGTGGACTCATTGCCACCTATGAAAAAACCGTTCAGAGCGCATTTAAAGATGTCGCTAACGCACTGGCGCGGCGGACCACGCTTGAAGAGCAACTGGATGCACAGCGCCAGTATGTTAAAGCTGAACAACAAACGGTCGATGTTGGCTTGCGTCGCTATCAGGCGGGTGTTGGTGATTACCTGACCGTGTTGACGGCGCAGCGCAGCTTGTGGAGCGCACAGCAGGAGCTGCTGGCACTGCAACTGACTGATTTTACAAACCGAATCACGCTCTGGCAGTCGCTGGGCGGCGGCATGTCATCACTCAAGTAAGGAATAATATGGCTAGAGTCTCTCTTTCATGGGCATTGATTCTTGGTCTTTTAGCCGGTATCGGCCCGATGTGTACCGATCTTTATTTGCCGGCTTTGCCGGAGATGTCTGAGCAACTGGCGGCAACCACGACCATAACGCAATTAACCCTGACCGCATCACTGATTGGTCTTGGCGTCGGACAACTGTTATTTGGCCCTCTGAGCGACAAAATAGGGCGTAAACGTCCGTTAATCTTGTCGTTGCTATTGTTTATTGTTTCTTCCATTTTGTGCGCGACAACGAACAATATTTACTGGCTGGTGGTCTGGCGTTTTATTCAAGGGATCGCGGGGGCGGGTGGTTCGGTGCTCTCTCGTTCTATTGCTCGTGACAAATATCAGGGAGTAACGTTGACCCAGTTTTTTGCGCTGTTAATGACGGTGAATGGCCTGGCACCGGTGTTGTCGCCAGTGCTGGGCGGGTACATTGTTAGCACTTTTGACTGGCGCACTTTATTCTGGGTAATGGCTGAAATTAGCACCGTACTGTTGCTGGGCTGCCTGTTATTTATTAATGAGACCTTGCCAGAAAATAAAAGGGGCTCATCATTGCTATTAACCGGACGAAGCGTGGTGCAGAACCGCCGTTTTATGCGCTTTTGCCTGATTCAAAGTTTTATGCTGGCCGGTTTGTTTGCATATATCGGCTCTTCGTCGTTCGTGTTGCAGAAGGAATTTGGCTTTAGTCCAATGCAATTTAGCCTGGTGTTTGGCCTTAACGGCATCGGACTTATCATTGCTTCATGGATCTTCTCGCGCCTGGCGCGACGGATTAACGCGATGACATTGTTGCGAGGTGGCCTGATAGCGGCAATTTTGTGTGCATTGCTCACGGTCTTATGCGCATGGACACAATTGCCCATTCCGGCACTGGTGGCATTATTTTTCACCATCGCATTTTGTAGCGGCATCGGCACTGTTGGCGGGGCAGAGGCTATGAGTGCAGTAGGGACGCAGGAATCTGGAACGGCGTCTGCGTTGATGGGGATGAGCATGTTTGTCTTCGGCGGTATAGCCGCGCCATTGTCGGGAATTGGCGGAGAAACACTGTTAAAAATGAGTCTGGCAATTACGGTGTGTTATACGCTGGCATTGCTGGTTGCTCTCACCAGAATCGACAATCAAAAGTAATGAACACCTCATCCTGAGGGGGGCCCTGTCAGGATGAGGTGCAAAACACTAACGGTCCTTACGCCACGCATCCGCCGTCAATGCCTCGCCAAAATGACCGGCGATCAGCCGTTTGGTGAGTTCATGCAGCGGCGATGCCAGCACATCTGCGGTGCTGCCTCGCTCGACAACCTCGCCCTGATGCATCACCAGCACCTGGTCGCTAATGTGCTTCATCATTCCGATATGCTGGGTAACATAAATATACGAAATGCCCTGTTTTTCCTGTAACTCCAGCATCAGGTTAATCAACTGCGAACGCATCGACATATCCAGTGAGGCGAGGGCTTCATCGGCAATAATGACTTTTGGGCGCAATATCAGCGCGCGCGCCAGACCCAGACGCTGTTTTTGCCCGGGTGCCAACATATGCGGATAGTAACTGACGTGATCCGGTAGCAGCCCAACCATACGCATCGTTTCAATAATCTGTTTGCGACGCTGTTCCGGTTCCAGATCGGTGTTCAGACGCAGTGGAAAATCCAGAATTTGCGAGATACGTTGACGGGGATTCAACGAGGTCGAAGGATCCTGAAAAATCATGCGAATACGCTGACTGCGGAAGGAATAATCGCCAAAATGCAGCGGATGATCGTCAATCAATAACTCGCCGCTGGTAGGTTCTATCATTCCCGCCAGCATTTTTGCCAGCGTGGATTTACCCGAACCATTCTCGCCAATAATCGCCAGTGTCTGGCCTTCACGTAGCGTAAAGCTCAAGGGTTTTACCGCTTCTACGGTCTGACGACGAAACCAACCGGTCCGGTAGCGGAACGTTTTACTTAAATTACGCACTTCAAGCAGCGTTTCGATCATCTCATTCTTTCTCCATGTTCAGCGGGAAATGACAGGCATAGAGATGATTTTTCGCCCCCGTCAAACGTGGCGTCACAATGCATTCTCGTTGTGCATACGGGCAACGCGGCCCCAGACGACACCCAATCGGTAACTGTTCCAGCAGCGGGATAGCGCCGGGCAGCGTATTGAGGCGACTTTTATGCGGCATCGCGCTGCCGAAGTCTGGTATCGCGCGGATCAGCGCCTGGGTATAAGGATGATGTGGCATTGTCACCAACTCCTTACTTGGCGCGGTTTCCACCGTTTGACCGCAGTAAAGCACGTTAATTTTATCCGCCCATTGGCTAAGCATTTGTAAGTCATGGCTGATAAGCAAAATAGTGGTATTACTGTTTTGGTTGAGACGCGTCAGCAGGCGAAAGATTTGCGCCTGGGTTGTTGGCTCCATTGAGTTTGTCGGTTCGTCAGCAATCAGCAGACGCGGTTGATTCGCCAGTGCAATGGCTATCATCACTTTCTGACATTCACCTTCGGTCAACTCATAGGGAAAACTGCGCATCGCATCTTTGTGATCTTTAATCCCCACGCGGTGCAGCAGTTCAATGGCACGGCGTTTGCGCCAGCCAAAACGCTGCCACCAACGGCCTTTATAGGTCCAGGCTGGGATGTTTTGCATCAACTGGCGACCCACACGTTCTGAAGGGTCAAGACACGACTGCGGTTCCTGGAAAATCATCGACACGTTGTGACCAACCAGCTTGCGCCGTTCGCGTGCGGAGAGACGCAGCAAATCGATATCATCAAAACGCATACGGTCAGCAGTAACACGCCAGTTATCTTTATTCACCCCACAAATCGCTTTCGCAATCAAACTTTTGCCGGAACCTGATTCGCCAACAAGACCGCGGATTTCACCTTCGGTTAAGGTCATACTTACGCGGTCGACGGCTTTAACCCACTCATCACCGGTTTTAAATTCAATGGTCAGGTTACGAATATCGAGTAATGGCATTATTCCACCCCCGCAATAATTGCACGACGGACACCGTCGCCAAGGAGGTTAACCAACAGCACGCTAATCATAATTGCCGCACCTGGCAGCATGACAGTCCACGGGGCGACATAAATCAGTTCCAGCGCATCACCGAGCATCGCTCCCCATTCAGGCGAGGGGAGTTGTGCGCCGAGATCGAGAAAGCCCAGCGCGGCGATATCGAGAATTGCCATCGACAGTGCGCGGGTGATCTCGGTGACCAGCCCGGCGGTGATGTTTGGCATCACAGCAAACCAGAGAATATTCAGCGTTGATGCGCCATCCAGACGGGCGGCGATAACGTACTCTTTTTCCAGTTCGTCATGCACCATGCTGTAAATCGAACGTACCATACGCGGCAGCAGCGCCAGCCAGACGGCAAACATGGCGTGAGACAAACTCGGTCCGGCAAACGCTACAACGATAATTGCCAGCAGTAGGGAAGGGATCGCCAGTAAGGTATCCAGAATATGGTTAAGCACCGCTGAGCGGAGGCCGTGCGTCGCCCCGGCGAAGGTGCCCAGTACCAGGCCACAGATCGTCGCGGCAAGCGTCACCACAAATGCGCCGCCTACGGTTGGCGCAGCTCCGCTCAGTAAACGGCTTAAAACATCGCGTCCGAGGTCGTCAGTCCCAAGGAAGAAAGAAACTTCGCCATAGCGCGACCATGACGGCGGCAATAATTGATAACCGAGAAATTGCTGGTCGATGCCGTAAGGCGCAAACCAGCCGCCAAAAATACACAGTACAGCCAGCCCCGCGCAGCCGTACAGGCCGACCATCGCAGAGGCGTCACTATAAAATTTGCGCCAGGCGGTACGCAGCGTGCCCGGCGGGCGCTTTTCGCTGTATACGCTATCGTAAGGCATACCATTCCTTATGTTTCAGAGGGTTAGCCATGGCACCCAAAATATCAGAAATCACGTTAACAATAATGACCAGTGAGCCACACACCATCACTCCGGCGGAAATGGCTGCGTAATCCTGCTGGCGGATAGCGTTAATTAACCAGCGCCCTAAACCCGGCCAGCTAAAGACCATTTCGGTGATCATCGCCAGCGTCAGCATGGTAGAAAACTGTAAGCCCAGGCGAGGAATAACCGGAGGTAACGCGTTATGCAGAACGTGGCGACGCAAAATAGTAAAGCGCGACAAACCGCGGGTCGCCGCTGCTTTAACATAGTTCTGGTCATACACTTCGATAGTGCTGATACGCATTAGTCGGATCACTTCAGTTGTTGGCGCAACCGACAGGGTGATCACGGGTAATATCATATGGCGGATTGCGCTCATGACCATTTCATCCCGCCACGGTGAGTCCGAAAGCCAGGCATCAATCAACGCAAAACCGGTAATCGGTTTCACTTCGTAGAGCAAATCGAAACGCCCAGAAACGGGCAACCAACCTAGCGTGAGTGAACAAAACAGCGTCAGCAGAAGCGCCAGCCAGAACACCGGGATTGAAAAGCCCAGTAAGGCGATGGCGTTGATCAAGTTATCCTGCCACTTATGGCGCGTAATCCCGGCAATCATTCCCATGGGGATGCCAACAATCAGCGCAAAACCAAAGGCGAGGATGCACAGCTCCATCGTCGCCGGGAAGACCTCTTTTAACTGTTCGGCAATCGGTTGACCGTTAATGCTGGAAACACCAAAATCCCAGTGGATCAGGCCGTTAAACCAGAACACCCAGGCATTCCACAGTGACGCGCCTTGTAACGGCGCATGTGGGGTGAAATAGCTCAAGCTGAAGCCAACGAAGGTCAGCAGGAACAAGGTGACAATCAATAACAAAATACGGCGTAAGGTGAAGATAATCATGGCTTTTTCACCTCATCCTGTTTCTCGCGATACACCCCAGCAAAGGAGGCGTTACCAAACGGGCTAAGTACCAGACCTTTGATATCGTACCGATAGGCCTGCAAACGCAATGACGACGCCAGCGGCAGAATAGGTAATTCCTGCGCCAGAATACTTTGCGCTTCGTCATAGGCTTCAATACGCGCCGCCAGCTGCTGCGAAGAGAGCGCCTTACGCAATACGCTGTCGAATTTCGGATCGCACCAGTGGGCGAGGTTGGTCTGTGAATGAATTGCCGCGCAGCTCAGTAACGGACGGAAGAAACTGTCCGGGTCGTTACTGTCCGTCGCCCAACCGGATAACGTCAGATCATGGCTCATATCCATCAACCGCGCCTCCTGAAAACGACCTTCTACCGGCACAATCACCACTTTTACGCCAACCTGTGCCATATCCGCCTGAATCAGTTCGGCGGTTTTCAGTGGACTGGGGTTCCACGCCTGCGAACGTGTGGGCACCCACAGTTTCAGCGTTAAGTTTTCCAGCCCCAACGCCTTCAACTGTTCGCGCGATTTTGCCGGATTGTATTCAGTAATTTTAGCCTCGTTGTCATAGGCCCACGAGGCGCGCGGTAAAATAGAGGCCGCCGTTTCAGCCGTACCATAATAGATGGATTGCATCAGGCGCTGGTTATTAATCGCCAGTGCCAGTGCATGGCGGACCGCCGGATTATTTAGCGGCGGTTTAGCGGTGTTAAACGCCAGATAGGCGACGTTCATCCCCGGGCGCAGCGTTAAACGCAAGCGCGGGTCGTCACGCAAAATGGATAGCTGACTGGCGGCAGGCCAGGCCAGAACGTCGCATTCCCCGGTCAGGAGTTTCGACAGACGTCCGGTGCCGCCGGAGCCTAAATCCACCACCACCTGCGGCATTAACGGCTTACCACGCCAGAAGTCATCATGACGTTGTAAGCGAATATATTGCCCGGCGCGGTATTCCGACAACTGATACGGACCGGTGCCGACCGGTTGACGGTCGAGTTGCTCCTGGCGATCTTCTTTCTCTAACTTCCCTGCATATTCTGCCGACATGACCGAAGCATAATGGGTCGCGAGGTGCCACAAAAAAGAAGCATCCGGCTGAGCCAGACGGAACTCAACGGTATGATTATCCAGTTTACGGACGCTTTTCACGTTATCGGCAAATTGCAGGCTGTCGAAATAGGGGAAGTTGCTGCCATTAACGTTATGCCACGGGTTGTTGCGGTCAAAAATTCGCTGGAAGGTAAACACCACATCGTCGGCATTCATTTTACGAGTGGGAGTAAACCAGTCGGTTTTTTGAAACGGAACATCGCGACGCAGGTGGAAGCGATAGGTCGCGCCGTTGTCGAGTACTTCCCAGCTTTCGGCAAGTTCCGGCATCAGGCGATAGGTATAGGGATCGACATCCAGCAGTCGATCATAAAACTGGGCGGCAAGGGTATCGACAATTAACCCACTGCTCGCTTTGGATGGGTTAAAGGTGTTGACTTGCCCGCTGACGCAATAGACAAAACCGCTGTCGCGGATATCAGCATGCGGGGGGGATTCAGGCGCGGCGATTGCCTGACCACTCACAAGTCCAGCAATCACCAAAAGAGACGATAATACCTGGCGCATAATATTAAGGGATTTTATGTAAAGAGGCTATCTTACTAATATTTAATGACATTTGCCATTACCGTTTGTGTTCAGGGGTCGTAATGAGGGCCGTGTGGTTGGTCGTTGAACAGGTGGCGTCGCCATCTGTTCAACATTCGTACCCGTGATTTCTCTATAACTATAACTCACAGAACAACTTAGCGAGGAGCAGAGCGGTACGATCGTGAGAAACCCATTGAGGCACACTGCAGTGCGTGTCATTGTTAGCCGGATGCGGCGTGAACGCTTTATCCGGACAACGATACTGACCGATCGTCTGCAATGAAATAATTACTCATTACCCCATTGATTCAAAAACTCTGCGATCTCATCAATGCGTACGGGATTAATCCCCGCTTCAGCAGCCATTTCATGTTGGGCTTCTTCGCTGATTTCTTCATTGTTCATCAAACGGGTGAGCAGTAACTGGAAGTAGAGGGCCAGCGGTGTGCGTTCAGCGTCGGCGACAGGCTCTGCGCATTCGGTCGCGTACTCATCGGCAATATCAAAATATTTTAGCGGGATATCGTGGTTCATTATTTGCCCCTGGGGTTAATGCGCTAAGCATAAGGGCGGATGATAGCACTCGTGATCCGGGTCATACATCTTTTTATAGTTAATGGCGCGGTGCATTACCCTCAGGCAGGATAATGCGCCGCGCATCCGACTATTACGTTTCGCTCACCGGCGTTCTGTCACCATCATACAACGGCACTTTGCGATAGCGGCGGATCAGATACCACAAATATGCGCCGCCTAACGAAGCCCATACCAGACCGAGTGTCAGTGACGTTGACTCGAGGTTAACCCACAGCACACCCACCGTCAGCGCGCCAACCAACGGCATCAGCAAATAGTGGAAGTGATCCTTCCAGCTTTTATTCATTCCTTTACGCCGCCAGAAATGATTAAACACCGACAGATTTACGAAGGTAAATGCCACCAGAGCACCGAAGTTAATCAATGCTGTGGCGGTAACTAAATCGAAGAACAGCGCCGACAACGCGACAATCCCGACCATAATGACGTTCAACGCTGGCGTGCGCCATTTCGGGTGCACATAGCCAAACACGCGCTCCGGAAACACATTGTCACGCCCCATCACATACAGCAGACGCGACACGCTGGCATGCGACGCCAGGCCAGACGCTAACGTGTTCACAAACGTGGTACAGAGGAAAATCGACTGGAAGAGCTTGCCGCCGACGTACAGCGCAATCTCAGGCAGTGCGGCGTCCGGGTCTTTAAAGCGGCTGATATCGGGAAAGAACAGCTGCATAAAGAACGACGCAGCGATAAAGATAACGCCACCGTAGACTGCCGTCAGGAAGATGGCTTTCGGGATCACGCGTGCGGCGTCCGGCGTCTCTTCTGAAAGCGTGGTCACCGCATCGAAACCGAGGAACGAGAAACAGACAATCGTAGCCCCGGTAATAATCGGGATCAGGTGCGCGTTCTCGCTGATAAACGGCTGAAGTGACCAGACGGTGCCAACGCCTTCTCCTTTATGCAGTCCCTGAACCACCAGGAAGATAAACACCACCATGATGGAGATTTGCACCAGTACAAACAGGGTATTGAAGTTAGCAACCAGGTTGACGCTCTTCAGATTCGCGGCGGTTAAAATGGCGACGAAGGTTACCACCCACACCCACGGCGGCACTTCCGGGAAGAGGGCGGAGAGATAGATTTTCGCCAACAAGACGTTGATCATCGGCAAAAAGAGATAATCCAGCAGCGATGACCAGCCGACCATAAATCCGACGTGCGGGTTAATCGACTTTTGCGCGTAGGTATAGGCCGAACCGGCTTCCGGAAACTGGCGAACCAGTTTGCCGTAGCTGATAGCGGTAAACAGCACGCCCGCCAGCGCCAGCAAATAGGACGCCGGAACGTGACCGTCGCTAATGCCGGAGACAATACCAAAAGTATCAAATACGGTCATCGGCGTGAGATAGGCCAGACCCATCATCACCACCTGCCACAATTTCAGTGATTTTCGCAGACGGGTTTTGCCAGGTTGCGCAGCAATAGTCAGTGGTGAATTAATAGCCATAATTGCTGCCTCCCCTGCGTAATAAGGTTTGCGGTCGTGTCGACCTGAAATCAAACCTGTTTAGCAAGGGAAGCAGAGGGGGCGGAGTCCAGTCAGTCGCAGGAGGGGCGCATACGCAGCCTCCCTCGCCATGCGGGGATTTAATCATCGGCATCATCTCATTTCCTCGTCACAGTCTTAATCGTTAACGGAAGCCCGTTGCCGCCTGCGCTCCATAACGCGACATCCGGGAAATGTCTGGATTACCAGCAAATGTCAGGCCTGGCTCCGCTCAGGCCGATGAAACAACCCCGCAAGGGGTATTACGCGTTTTTCAACATCCACTCAATTTCTGTTTCTGTGATGAGGCGCTCAAACTGCAACAGCTCATCATTTTTACAGGCGTGATAGACATGGCAGAAGCGTTCGCCTAAATAGCGGCGCAGGTGATCATTCTCGATAAACTCACCCAGGGCATCGCTCTGGCGAATCGGGAAGGGTAAGCCTTCCTGTTCCAGCCCGTTACCTTCGACTTCTTCCTGTAATGGCAGTTCGTTATCAAGGCCATGCAAAATACCGGCAAAAATCGCCGCCATCACCAGATACGGGTTGGCATCGGCACCCGCCACGCGATATTCCACGCGGTGATTATGGCGATCGCCGCAGGGAATACGCAGGGCGACGGTGCGGTTGTTATGGCCCCACGACGCCTGCGTCGGTACATACATCCCCGGCTGGAAGCGGCGATACGAGTTCACGTTTGGTGCCAGCAACGCCATTGATGACGGCATCAGGTCAATCATCCCGGCAAGCATCTTTTTCAGCAGCGGCGAATCTTCGCCTTCCGCGTCAGAAAGCACGTTCTCGCCACGGTTATTTTGCATACTGATATGGATATGCATCCCGCTGCCCGCGTGCTCTTCATACGGCTTCGCCATAAAAGTGGCGTGCATCTTATGCTTTTCTGCCATCAGACGCACCAGGCGTTTTAGTGCCAGCGCATCATCGCAAGCTTCCAGCACGTTATCGGTATGGTAAAGATTGATTTCAAACTGACCCGGCGAGGCCTCAGCGACCGCGCCATCTGCCGGAATCAGCTGTAACTGCGCCAGTTCATCAATATCATTGAGCACGTCGGCGAAGTGGTTGAGATTATCAACGGAGTAAACCTGGCTTTGTGTATTGCGGTCATCGGTGCCGGGCGCGCAGGGCGGTTGCAGATACCCTTCAGCGTCGCGCTGGCGATCCAGTAAATAGAACTCCAGCTCTACCGCTACGACCGGGAACAATCCGCGCTGGCGCAGCTGCTGCCACAGGCGGTTAAGAACGTTCCGCGGCTCAACGTCAAAGGGAGCGCCATCTTCATCGACCATGGTCAGGAGCATCTGACCGATAAACTCTGGATCGGCGGCAGAAGGGGTTAAGGAACCGAGAACAGGAACACAGGTACGATCCGGCTCGCCCATTTCCTGACCCAGGCCCGCTTCTTCTACTACGTTGCCCAGAATATCCATTGCAAACACCGAGGCCGGGAAATAACACCCTTTCTCGAGCTTCTTCAGGCTTGAAACAGGAATACGTTTTCCACGGAAGCAACCATTCAAATCGGTAAGTAAAACATCAACATATTGCGTATTCGGGTAGCGCTCCAGGTAGCGTTTCACTTCCTGCGTAAAGGCGCTACCCCGCCTCTCTTCTGACTGCTGAACAAAGTTCTCTACTTCAACGATATTGGTTTCCATGATTCTTCGCCTTTGGTTTGTTTTCCGCTCGTTATCAAAGCGTAAAATATAATGACCACCATTCGAATCTGTATGCAAACTAAATGTTTGTCAAATGTTAAATTGAGTTTGCAAAAATGAAAACACGCTGCTAGATTGAAAAAATATTGAACATAAAGGTCATTTAAAGCGCAGTAATGGCGATAATTTAGTCCACTTTGTGAGATTGAGCATGGAAAATATAATGAACAATCCGGTTATCGGTGTCGTAATGTGCAGGAACAGGCTTAAGGGTCATGCGACCCAGACTCTGCAAGAAAAGTACCTGAATGCCATCATCCACGCAGGCGGTTTGCCAATAGCGCTACCACATGCGCTGGCGGAACCGTCGTTACTTGAACAACTTTTGCCGAAACTCGATGGTATTTATCTTCCTGGTAGTCCCAGCAATGTGCAGCCGCACCTATATGGTGAAAACGGCGATGAGCCTGACGCCGATCCCGGGCGTGATCTTCTGAGCATGGCGTTAATTAATGCCGCACTCGAAAGGCGCATCCCCATTTTCGCCATCTGCCGGGGTTTACAGGAACTGGTGGTGGCAACCGGTGGTTCGTTGCATCGCAAGCTGTGCGAACAGCCTGAATTGCTGGAACATCGGGAAGATCCCGAACTGCCGGTGGAGCAGCAATATGCACCGTCGCATGAAGTTCAGGTTGAAGAGGGGGGATTGCTGTCTGCGTTGTTACCTGAATGTAGCAACTTTTGGGTAAACTCTCTGCATGGACAAGGGGCGAAGGTCGTTAGCCCACGGTTGCGTGTTGAAGCTCGCTCGCCGGATGGCTTAGTTGAGGCGGTTAGCGTCATCAATCATCCTTTTGCGCTGGGCGTACAGTGGCACCCGGAATGGAACAGTAGCGAGTACGCGCTTTCGCGTATATTGTTCGAGGGCTTTATCACCGCTTGTCAGCACCATATCGCTGAAAAACAGCGACTCTGACCACTACAGTTTAAGGAAATGCAAATATGAGTGATGAGGGACTGGCGCCAGGAAAACGCTTGTCGGAAATCCGCCAGCAGCAGGGGCTTTCACAACGTCGTGCCGCCGAACTCTCCGGGCTGACTCACAGTGCTATCAGTACGATAGAACAAGATAAAGTCAGCCCTGCCATCAGTACGCTGCAAAAGCTGCTGAAGGTGTATGGTCTGTCACTCTCGGAATTCTTTTCCGAGCCGGAAAAACCTGATGAGCCGCAGGTCGTCATTAATCAGGACGACTTAATTGAGATGGGCAGTCAGGGTGTGTCAATGAAGCTGGTTCATAACGGTAACCCGAATCGCACGCTGGCGATGATCTTTGAAACTTACCAGCCGGGCACAACCACTGGGGAAAGAATTAAGCATCAGGGTGAGGAAATAGGCACTGTACTGGAAGGTGAAATTGTTCTGACCATTAATGGTCAGGATTATCATCTCGTCGCGGGGCAAAGTTATGCCATTAATACCGGCATCCCGCACAGTTTCAGTAATACGTCGGCAGGTATTTGCCGAATTATCAGCGCCCATACGCCCACCACGTTTTAATCTTTTTGTTCTGTAAGCCGGGTAAGCGCAATGCGCCCGGCAATCCATAAAGAATGTCGCCAGAAATAAACGGGCATACGGCCCGGGGATCTCTGCGCCCTGACGTTCACAAACTGCATATATCTGATAGACGTGAAACAGGAGTCATAATGAATTTTCATCATCTGGCTTACTGGCAGGATAAAGCGTTAAGTCTCGCCATTGAAACCCGCTTATTTATTAACGGTGAATATTCTGCAGCTGCGGAAAATGAAACCTTTGAAACCGTTGATCCGGTCACCCAGGCACCGCTGGCGAAAATTGCCCGCGGCAAGAGCGTCGATATCGACCGTGCGGTGAGCGCAGCACGCGGCGTATTTGAACGCGGCGACTGGTCACTCTCTTCTCCGGCTAAACGTAAAGCGGTACTGAATAAACTCGCCGATTTAATGGAAGCCAACGCCGAAGAGCTGGCACTGCTGGAAACGCTCGACACCGGCAAACCGATTCGTCACAGCCTGCGTGATGATATTCCCGGCGCGGCGCGCGCCATTCGCTGGTACGCCGAAGCGATCGACAAAGTGTATGGCGAAGTGGCGACCACCAGTAGCCATGAGCTGGCGATGATCGTGCGTGAACCGGTCGGCGTGATTGCCGCCATCGTGCCGTGGAACTTCCCGCTGCTGCTGACTTGCTGGAAACTCGGCCCGGCGCTGGCGGCGGGAAACAGCGTGATTCTAAAACCGTCTGAAAAATCACCGCTCAGTGCGATTCGTCTCGCGGGGCTGGCGAAAGAAGCGGGGCTGCCGGATGGTGTGTTGAACGTGGTGACGGGTTTTGGTCATGAAGCCGGGCAGGCGCTTTCGCGCCATAACGATATCGATGCCATTGCCTTTACTGGCTCAACCCGCACCGGGAAACAGCTGCTGAAGGACGCGGGCGACAGCAACATGAAACGTGTCTGGCTGGAGGCGGGCGGCAAAAGCGCCAACATCGTTTTCGCCGACTGCCCGGATTTACAACAGGCAGCAAGCGCCACCGCAGCAGGCATCTTCTACAACCAGGGGCAGGTGTGTATCGCCGGAACGCGCCTGTTGCTGGAAGAGAGCATCGCCGATGAATTCTTAGCCCTGTTAAAACAGCAGGCGCAAAACTGGCAGCCGGGCCATCCACTTGATCCCGCAACCACCATGGGCACCTTAATCGACTGCGCCCACGCCGACTCGGTCCATAGCTTTATTCGGGAAGGCGAAAGCAAAGGGCAACTGCTGCTGGATGGCCGTAACGCCGAGCTGGCTGCCGCCATCGGCCCGACCATCTTTGTGGAGGTAGACCCGAATGCGTCCTTAAGCCGCGAAGAGATTTTCGGTCCGGTGCTGGTGGTCACGCGTTTCACATCAGAAGAACAGGCGCTACAGCTTGCCAACGACAGCCAGTACGGACTTGGCGCGGCGGTATGGACGCGCGACCTCTCCCGCGCGCACCGCATGAGTCGCCGCCTGAAAGCCGGCTCCGTCTTCGTCAATAACTACAACGACGGCGATATGACCGTGCCGTTTGGCGGCTATAAGCAGAGCGGCAACGGGCGCGACAAATCCCTGCACGCCCTTGAAAAATTCACCGAACTGAAAACTATCTGGATAAGCCTGGAGGCCTGAAATGACCGAACATACCAGCAGTTATTACGCCGCCAGTGCGAATAAATACGCACCATTCGACACGCTGAATGAGTCGATTTCCTGCGATGTTTGCGTGGTCGGCGGCGGCTATACCGGGCTTTCCTCCGCGCTGCATCTGGCGGAAGCGGGCTTTGATGTAGTGGTTCTCGAAGCCTCACGCATCGGCTTCGGCGCAAGCGGACGCAATGGCGGGCAGCTTGTGAACTCCTACAGCCGCGACATCGACGTGATCGAAAAAAGCTACGGCATGGACACCGCCCGTATGCTCGGCAGCATGATGTTTGAAGGCGGAGAGATCATCCGCGAACGTATCAAACGTTATCAGATTGACTGCGACTACCGCCCCGGCGGCCTGTTTGTGGCGATGAATGATAAACAGCTCGCCACACTCGAAGAGCAGAAAGAGAACTGGGAACGCTACGGCAATAAACAGCTGGAGCTGCTGGACGCCAACGCTATTCGCCGCGAGGTCGCCAGCGATCGCTACACTGGTGCGCTGCTGGATCACAGCGGTGGGCATATTCACCCGCTAAACCTCGCCATTGGTGAAGCCGATGCCATCCGCCTGAACGGAGGGCGCGTGTATGAGCTTTCCGCCGTGACGCAGATCCAGCACACCACGCCAGCCGTGGTGCGGACTGCCAATGGTCAGGTGACGGCGAAATATGTGATTGTCGCCGGGAATGCGTATCTGGGCGATAAAGTAGAGCCGGAACTAGCGAAACGCAGCATGCCGTGCGGCACGCAGGTGATCACCACCGAACGGCTGTCGGAAGATTTAGCCCGTTCGCTGATCCCGAAAAACTACTGTGTGGAAGACTGTAACTATCTTCTTGATTACTACCGCCTGACTGCCGATAACCGCCTGCTGTACGGCGGCGGCGTGGCCTACGGCGCACGCGACCCGGACGATGTTGAGCGCCTTGTGGTGCCGAAACTGCTGAAAACCTTCCCGCAGCTGAAGGGCGTGAAAATTGATTACCGCTGGACGGGCAACTTCCTGCTGACCCTGTCACGCATGCCGCAGTTCGGTCGCCTTGATACCAACATCTATTACATGCAGGGTTACAGCGGCCACGGCGTCACCTGTACCCATCTTGCCGGGCGTTTGATTGCTGAACTGCTGCGCGGTGACGCCGAACGCTTCGACGCCTTCGCCAATCTGCCGCATTACCCGTTCCCCGGCGGGCGCACGCTGCGCGTGCCATTTACCGCGATGGGCGCGGCTTATTACAGCCTGCGCGATCGTCTGGGCGTTTAATTTCCGATTAACAGTGAAGAGTCAAAAGGTGTGAAACATGAGCAACAATGAATTCCATCAGCGTCGTCTTTCTGCTACCCCTCGCGGGGTTGGCGTGATGTGTAACTTCTTCGCCCAGTCGGCAGAAAACGCCATGCTGAAGGACGTAGAGGGCAACGAATACATCGATTTCGCCGCAGGCATTGCGGTGCTGAATACCGGGCATCGCCACCCTGATCTGGTCGCGGCGGTGGAGCAGCAATTGCAACAGTTTACCCACACGGCGTATCAGATTGTGCCGTACGAAAGCTACGTCACCCTGGCGGAGAAAATCAACGCCCTTGCCCCGGTGAGCGGGCAGGCTAAAACTGCGTTCTTCACCACCGGTGCGGAAGCGGTGGAGAACGCGGTGAAAATCGCCCGCGCCCATACCGGACGCCCTGGCGTGATTGCGTTTAGCGGCGGCTTCCACGGTCGTACATATATGACCATGGCGCTGACCGGAAAGGTCGCGCCGTACAAAATCGGCTTCGGCCCGTTCCCCGGTTCGGTATATCACGTACCTTATCCGTCAGATTTACATGGCGTTTCAACGCAGGACTCTCTCGACGCCATCGAACGCTTGTTTAAATCTGACATTGAAGCGAAGCAGGTGGCGGCGATTATTTTCGAACCGGTGCAGGGCGAAGGCGGCTTCAACGTTGCACCAAAAGAGCTGGTTGCCGCCATTCGCCGCCTGTGCGACGAGCACGGCATTGTGATGATTGCCGATGAAGTGCAAAGCGGCTTTGCGCGTACCGGTAAACTGTTTGCCATGGATCACTACGCCGATAAGCCGGACTTAATGACGATGGCGAAAAGCCTCGCGGGCGGCATGCCGCTTTCGGGCGTGGTCGGTAACGCGAATATTATGGACGCGCCCGCGCCGGGCGGGTTGGGTGGTACTTACGCCGGGAACCCGCTGGCGGTGGCTGCCGCGCACGCTGTGCTCAATATTATCGACAAAGAATCACTCTGTGAACGCGCGAATCAACTGGGCCAGCGCCTGACAAACACGTTGATTGATGCCAAAGAAAGCGTTCCGGCCATCGCGGCGGTACGCGGTCTGGGGTCTATGATTGCGGCAGAGTTTAACGATCCGCAAACGGGCGAGCCGTCAGCGGCGATTGCACAGAAAATCCAGCAACGCGCGCTGGCGCAGGGGCTGCTTCTGCTGACCTGTGGCGCATACGGCAACGTGATTCGTTTCCTGTATCCGCTGACCATCCCGGATGCGCAATTCGATGCGGCAATGAAAATTTTGCAGGATGCGCTGAAAGATTAATACGCAGAAGCAGGGTCAACGCAATAATGTCTGATACGCTGCGCTTATCAGGCCTGCAAACGACGTATTGATTATGTATGCCGGATAAGGCGTTCACGCCGCATCCGGCAAGTTGTATTGCCCAACTTCGCTAAATCTGGTGCTTTTTCAACAACGCGCGGAACTGATGATAGGTTAACCCCAGTAATTCAGCCGCGCGCTTCTGGTTATATTTCCCTTGTTGCAAACTGAGTTGCAGCAACTCTTTTTCCTGCTGCATCTGAAACTCACGTAAATCCAGCGGCAGTGTTGGAAGCGAGGTGGTTTCTGAAACGGCGATAGCGTCTTCAGGCGGACGCCGTTTAAAGGGATCAATAATGATGTCATCAAGCGGATAATCGCTGGTGCCGTGGCGATACACTGAACGTTCCACCACGTTTTTCAATTCACGAATATTTCCCGGCCAGCGATAATTCAGCAATGTTTCTCTGGCGTGCTCGGTAAAACCCGGGAACAGAGGCAGCTTGATTTCCCGACACATCTGGATGGCAAAGTGTTCTGCCATCAACATAATGTCGCTTTCGCGCTCGCGCAGTGGTGGCAGTTGCACAACATCAAAAGCCAGCCGGTCGAGCAGGTCAGCGCGAAAAGTGCCTTCATTGACCATCGCCGGGAGATCGGCATTCGTCGCGCATACCAACCGCACATTCACCTGCAATGGCTGGCTACCGCCAACGCGCTCCAGTTCACCGTACTCAATCACACGCAATAATTTTTCCTGCACCATCATCGGTGCCGTAGCGAGTTCATCAAGAAATAGCGTACCGCCGTCGGCACGTTCAAATCTCCCAGGATGACGTTTTTGCGCACCGGTAAACGCGCCCGCTTCGTGACCAAACAGTTCGGAATCCAGCAGATTTTCATTTAACGCCGCGCAGTTAAGGGAAATAAACGGCCCTTGCCAGCGGGAGGAGAGATAATGCAGACGGCTGGCAATCAGCTCTTTACCTGTGCCGCGCTCGCCGATGATGAGCACCGGTTTGTCCAGCGGTGCGAGATGCGAAACCTGTTCCAGCACTTCGAGAAAGCTGTTCGCCTCACCGAGTAAATTATCTTTGTATTCTGCCATGATGAAATTCGCCACTTGTTAGTGTAATTCGCTAATTCATCCTGGCATGTTGCTGTTGATTCTTCAATCAGATCTTTATAAATCAAAAAGATAAAAAATTGGCACGCAAATTGTATTAACAGTTCAGCAGGACAATCCTGAACGCAGAAATCAAGAGGACAACATTATGGGTATTTTTTCTCGCTTTGCCGACATCGTGAATGCCAACATCAACGCTCTGTTAGAGAAAGCGGAAGATCCACAGAAACTGGTGCGTCTGATGATCCAGGAGATGGAAGATACATTGGTTGAAGTACGTTCTACTTCGGCGCGTGCGCTGGCAGAAAAGAAACAGCTGACTCGCCGTATTGAACAAGCGTCGGCTCGTGAAATTGAATGGCAGGAAAAAGCGGAACTGGCACTGCTGAAAGAGAGAGAGGATCTGGCGCGTGCGGCGTTAATTGAAAAACAGAAACTGACCGATCTGATTAAGAGCCTGGAACATGAAGTGACGCTGGTGGACGATACGCTGGTGCGTATGAAGAAAGAGATCGGCGAGCTGGAAAACAAATTGAGCGAAACACGCGCTCGCCAGCAGGCATTGATGTTACGCCATCAGGCGGCAAACTCGTCGCGCGATGTGCGTCGTCAGCTGGACAGTGGCAAACTGGATGAAGCAATGGCTCGTTTCGAATCTTTCGAACGCCGTATCGACCAGATGGAAGCGGAAGCAGAAAGCCACAGCTTCGGTAAACAAAAATCGCTGGACGATCAGTTTGCCGAACTGAAAGCCGATGATGCAATCAGCGAGCAACTGGCACAATTAAAAGCCAAAATGAAGCAAGACAATCAATAATAACATCCAGGCGGCGTCCGAACGCGCCGCCGCTCATCGTCTAAGGAGTCCTTATGAGCGCGCTATTTCTGGCTATTCCGTTAACCATTTTTGTGCTGTTTGTTTTACCGATCTGGTTATGGCTGCATTACAGCAATCGTTCTGGTCGCAGTGAATTGTCGCAAAGTGAGCAGCAGCGATTAGCGCAACTGGCTGATGAAGCAAAACGGATGCGCGAACGTATTCAGGCGCTGGAATCCATTCTTGATGCAGAACATCCGAACTGGAGGGATCGCTAATGGCGGGCATTAATCTCAATAAAAAATTATGGCGTATTCCACAGCAGGGCATGGTCCGTGGCGTCTGCGCCGGGATTGCCAACTATTTTGATGTACCAGTAAAACTGGTGCGTATCCTGGTGGTGCTGTCGATTTTCTTCGGTCTGGCGCTGTTTACCCTGGTTGCTTACATCATTTTGTCATTTGCGCTTGATCCAATGCCGGACAACATGGCCTTTGGTGAGCAGCTACCTTCCAGCAGCGAATTGCTGGATGAAGTCGACCGTGAACTGGCGGCAAGTGAAACGCGTTTACGCGAGATGGAACGTTATGTCACTTCCGATACTTTCACGTTACGTAGCCGTTTCCGTCAACTGTGAGGAAAGTTATGAATACTCGCTGGCAACAGGCCGGGCAAAAGGTGAAGCCTGGGTTCAAATTAGCAGGCAAGCTGGTACTTCTTACCGCACTGCGCTATGGCCCGGCGGGTGTGGCGGGCTGGGCGATAAAATCAGTTGCTCGCCGACCGCTGAAAATGTTGCTGGCTGTGGCGCTGGAACCGCTGTTAAGTCGGGCTGCCAATAAACTGGCACAGCGTTATAAAAGGTGAGGGGAATTTCGCAAAAATTGTTAAATCTCAGGCGTATAATGGATGGCAATTTTCATCCATAGAAGGACGCTTACATGTTTAAAAAAGGCTTACTTGCTCTGGCACTGGTGTTTTCACTGCCCGTTTTCGCCGCTGAACACTGGATCGATGTTCGTGTTCCTGAGCAGTATCAGCAAGAGCACGTTCAGGGGGCCATCAATATTCCCCTGAAGGAAGTGAAAGAGCGCATTGCCACCGCCGTTCCGGATAAAAACGACACCGTGAAAGTGTATTGCAATGCCGGACGCCAGTCAGGGCAGGCAAAAGAGATCCTTAGCGAGATGGGATATACCCACGTTGAGAACGCTGGCGGCCTGAAAGACATCGCAATGCCGAAGGTCAAAGGTTAAAAGAATCCACCCTAAGCGGCGCTTATGCGCCGTTTACTTTTTCTGTCACACCTTATTTACATCCCCATAGATTATTTGCGTCAGCTCACAAATACGCTTTTTCCCTGGTAAAAAATGATTTCCTGCGTGACTAAAACCCTTGTGCTCAATTGACAGTTTATTTTCTGCGGAGTAGTCTCTCGTTTCATGGGACCGCTACCACGGAAAGGCAACATGAAACAGAAAATTACGGATTACCTGGACGAAATCTACGGTGGAACATTTACCGCAACTCATTTACAGAAACTTGTAACGCGTCTTGAGAGTGCGAAACGATTAATTACACTGCGACGTAAAAAACACTGGGATGAAAGTGATGTCGTGTTAATCACCTATGCCGATCAATTTCACAGTAATGATTTAAAACCACTACCCACATTTAATCAGTTTTACCCTCAATGGCTGCAAAGCATTTTTTCACATGTTCATTTATTACCTTTTTATCCATGGTCATCTGATGATGGCTTTTCGGTAATTGATTATCAACAGGTCGCTAGTGAAGCGGGGGAGTGGCAGGATATTCAGCAACTCGGTGAATGCAGTCATTTAATGTTTGATTTTGTCTGCAACCATATGTCGGCAAAAAGTGAATGGTTTAAAAACTATTTACAACAGCAGCCAGGTTTTGAAGATTTTTTTATTGCCGTTGACCCGCAAACCGATCTCAGCGTCGTCACTCGCCCGCGTGCGTTACCGTTATTAACGCCATTCCAGATGCGCGATCATTCAACGCGCCATTTATGGACCACCTTTAGTGACGATCAAATTGACCTGAATTACCGTAGCCCTGAAGTGTTACTGGCGATGGTGGATGTATTGCTGTGCTACCTGGAAAAGGGCGCAGAATATGTCCGTCTGGATGCCGTTGGCTTTATGTGGAAAGAGCCGGGAACAAGCTGCATCCATCTGGAAAAAACACATCTGATTATCAAACTGTTACGGTCGATTATTGATGACGTAGCACCAGGTACAGTGATCATTACCGAGACCAATGTTCCGCACAAAGACAACATTGCTTACTTTGGCAACGGTGATGACGAAGCGCATATGGTGTACCAGTTCTCGCTGCCGCCGCTGGTGCTGCATGCGGTGCAAAAACAGAACGTTGAGGCGCTTTGTGCGTGGGCGCAAAACCTGACACTACCTTCCAGCAACACCACCTGGTTTAACTTCCTCGCCTCTCACGATGGCATCGGGCTGAACCCACTGCGTGGCTTGTTACCCGAAAGCGAAATATTAGCGCTTGTCGAGGCATTACAGCAGGAAGGGGCATTAGTAAACTGGAAAAATAATCCCGACGGTACGCGCAGTCCCTATGAAATAAATGTGACCTATATGGATGCGTTAAGCCGCCGCGAGAGTAGCGATGTAGAACGTTGCGCCAGGTTTATCCTTGCCCATGCGATTTTGTTAAGTTTCCCCGGTGTGCCAGCGATATATATTCAAAGTATTCTTGGCTCGCGTAATGATTACGCAGGTGTCGAAAAACTGGGATATAACCGTGCGATTAACCGTAAAAAATATTACAGCGAAGAGATAACCCGAGAACTGAACGATGAAGATACATTAAGGCACGCGGTATATCATGAATTGTCGCGACTAATTAAAATTCGTCGAAGTCATAACGAGTTTCATCCGGATAATGATTTTACCATCGACACGGTTAATTCATCCGTAATGTGTATTCAAAGAAGCAACGCGGATGGTAATTGTCTGACAGGATTGTTTAATGTCAGTGAAAATATTCAGCATATAAATATTACTGACCTGCACGGTCGGGATCTGATTAGTGAAGTTGATATAGTGGGTAATGAAATAACGCTGCGCCCCTGGCAGGTTATGTGGATTAAATAAAAAGGAACATCTCATGATTAAATCAAAAATCGTGCTGTTATCAGCACTGGTTTCCTGCGCCCTGATTTCAGGTTGTAAAGAAGAAAATAAAACGAATGTCTCCATCGAGTTTATGCATTCTTCGGTGGAACAGGAACGCCAGGCGATAATTAGTCAGTTAATTGCGCGTTTTGAAAAAGAAAACCCAGGCATCACCGTTAAACAAGTGCCGGTGGAAGAAGATGCCTATAACACCAAAGTCATTACCCTTTCCCGTAGCGGCTCGCTGCCGGAAGTGATCGAAACCAGCCATGACTACGCCAAAGTGATGGACAAAGAACAGCTTATCGATCGCAAAGCGGTTGCTACGGTCATCAGTAATGTCGGTGAAGGCGCGTTTTATGACGGCGTTCTGCGGATTGTGCGCACCGAAGATGGTAGCGCCTGGACCGGTGTTCCTGTCAGCGCATGGATTGGCGGTATCTGGTATCGCAAAGATGTGCTGGCAAAAGCCGGGCTGGAGGAGCCGAAAAACTGGCAGCAATTGCTGGATGTCGCGCAGAAACTGAATGACCCGGCGAATAAAAAATATGGCATTGCGCTGCCTACGGCAGAAAGTGTGCTGACGGAACAATCCTTCTCCCAGTTTGCCTTATCCAACCAGGCCAACGTCTTTAACGCAGAAGGCAAAATCACCCTTGATACCCCAGAGATGATGCAGGCGCTGACCTATTACCGCGACCTTGCCGCCAACACCATGCCGGGTTCTAACGACATCATGGAAGTGAAAGATGCCTTTATGAACGGCACCGCGCCGATGGCGATTTACTCCACCTATATCCTTCCGGCTATGATTAAAGAAGGCGATCCGAAAAACGTCGGTTTCGTGGTGCCAACGGAGAAAAACTCTGCGGTCTACGGCATGTTGACCTCGCTGACCATTACCGCCGGGCAAAAGACTGAAGAGACCGAAGCGGCTGAAAAATTTGTCACCTTTATGGAGCAGGCGGACAACATTGCCGACTGGGTGATGATGTCGCCAGGCGCGGCGCTGCCGGTGAACAAAGCGGTGGTGACTACCGCCACCTGGAAAGACAACGACGTGATCAAGGCGCTGGGTGAGCTGCCAAATCAGTTAATCAGCGAACTGCCAAATATTCAGGTCTTTGGCGCAGTAGGGGATAAAAACTTTACCCGCATGGGCGATGTGACGGGGTCTGGCGTGGTGAGTTCAATGGTGCATAACGTCACCGTGGGGAAAGCCGATCTCCCTGGCACGCTGCAAGCGAGCCAGAAAAAGCTGGATGAACTGATCGAACAGCACTAAACCCAGGACAGGAATCCGCAATGAACAGGCTTTTTTCAGGTCGTTCCGATATGCCTTTTGCACTGCTGCTTCTCGCGCCCAGCTTATTACTGCTGGGCGGTCTGGTGGCGTGGCCGATGGTGTCGAATATCGAAATCAGTTTTTTACGTCTGCCGCTCAATCCCAACATCGAGTCAACCTTTGTTGGGGTGAGTAACTATGTGCGTATTCTCTCCGATCCCGGCTTCTGGCACTCGCTGTGGATGACGGTCTGGTATACCACACTGGTGGTGGCGGGCAGCACCGTGCTCGGGCTGGCCGTGGCGATGTTTTTCAACCGCGAGTTCCGCCTGCGCAAAACCGCGCGTTCGCTGGTGATCCTCTCCTACGTAACGCCGTCTATTTCGCTGGTGTTCGCCTGGAAATACATGTTCAACAACGGCTACGGCATTGTGAACTACCTCGGCGTCGATCTTCTGCATCTCTATGAGCAGGCACCGCTGTGGTTCGATAATCCGGGCAGTAGCTTTGTGCTGGTGGTGCTGTTCGCCATCTGGCGCTACTTCCCGTATGCCTTTATCTCGTTTCTGGCGATTTTGCAGACCATTGATAAATCGTTGTACGAAGCGGCAGAGATGGATGGCGCTAATGCCTGGCAACGGTTTCGTATCGTCACGCTGCCCGCGATTATGCCGGTCCTGGCGACGGTGGTGACGCTGCGCACCATCTGGATGTTCTACATGTTCGCGGATGTTTATCTGCTGACGACCAAGGTCGATATTCTCGGTGTCTATCTCTACAAAACCGCCTTTGCCTTTAATGACCTAGGGAAAGCGGCGGCGATCTCGGTGGTGCTCTTCATCATTATTTTCGCTGTCATTCTGCTGACCAGGAAACGGGTGAACCTCAATGGCAACAAATAAACGCACACTCAGTCGCATCGGTTTTTACTGCGGGCTGGCGCTGTTTCTCATCATCATGCTGTTTCCGTTTTTTGTGATGCTGATGACCTCGTTCAAGAGCGCAAAAGAGGCGATCTCGCTGCATCCTACGCTGCTGCCACAGCAGTGGACGCTGGAGCATTACGTCGACATTTTTAACCCGGTGATTTTCCCGTTTGTCGATTATTTCCGTAACAGCATGGTGGTGTCGGTAGTTTCATCCGTGATAGCAGTATTTCTCGGCATTCTCGGGGCTTACGCGCTTTCCCGCCTGCGCTTTAAAGGGCGGATGACCATCAACGCCAGCTTTTACACGGTGTACATGTTCTCCGGCATTTTGCTGGTGGTGCCGCTGTTCAAAATCATCACCGCGCTTGGCATTTACGACACCGAGATGGCGCTGATCATTACCATGGTGACGCAAACTCTGCCCACCGCCGTGTTTATGCTGAAAAGTTACTTCGACACCATCCCTGATGAGATCGAAGAAGCGGCGATGATGGATGGCCTCAACCGTCTGCAAATTATCTTCCGTATCACCGTGCCGTTGGCGATGTCCGGGCTGATATCGGTGTTCGTCTACTGCTTTATGGTGGCGTGGAACGACTATCTGTTTGCGTCGATTTTCCTCTCCAGCGCCAGCAATTTCACCTTACCAGTGGGCCTGAACGCGCTGTTCAGTACGCCTGATTACATCTGGGGACGCATGATGGCGGCCTCGCTGGTGACCGCATTGCCGGTGGTGATTATGTATGCGCTTTCGGAACGTTTTATTAAGAGTGGTTTGACCGCCGGTGGCGTGAAGGGCTAAAGCGGCCAGTTTCTTTACAAGGAGTTTTACATGAAAAAGTTAGTAGCCACAGCACCGCGCGTTGCTGCGCTGGTTGAGTATGAAGATCGGGCGATTTTAGCCAATGAAGTGAAGATCCGCGTGCGTTTCGGCGCACCGAAACACGGAACGGAAGTGGTCGACTTCCGCGCCGCCAGCCCGTTTATCGATGAAGACTTTAACGGCGAGTGGCAGATGTTCACCCCGCGTCCCGCAGATGCGCCGCGCGGCATTGAGTTTGGCAAATTCCAGCTTGGCAACATGGTGGTTGGCGACATTATCGAGTGCGGCAGCGACGTTACCGACTACGCGGTGGGCGACAGCGTATGCGGCTACGGCCCGCTCTCCGAGACGGTCATCATTAACGCAGTGAATAACTACAAGCTGCGCAAAATGCCGCAAGGCAGCTCCTGGAAAAACGCCGTCTGTTACGACCCGGCGCAGTTTGCCATGAGCGGCGTGCGCGATGCCAACGTACGCGTAGGGGATTTTGTCGTGGTGGTAGGGCTTGG
This sequence comes from Escherichia sp. WS3063, assembly GCF_046486595.1. Taxonomy (NCBI): domain Bacteria; kingdom Pseudomonadati; phylum Pseudomonadota; class Gammaproteobacteria; order Enterobacterales; family Enterobacteriaceae; genus Escherichia; species Escherichia sp. WS3063. The sequence continues at coordinate 63,331 of NZ_JBJQKY010000011.1, read as the reverse complement.
CGCGATCGGTCAAATTGCCATCCAACTGGCGAAACGCGCTGGCGCATCGGTGGTAATTGGCGTCGATCCTATCGCCCATCGCTGTGATATTGCCCGTCGCCACGGTGCTGATTTCTGCCTTAACCCCATTGGCACTGACGTAGGCAAAGAGATCAAAACGCTGACCGGCAAGCAGGGTGCCGATGTGATTATCGAAACCAGCGGCTACGCCGACGCGCTGCAATCGGCGCTCCGCGGTCTGGCCTACGGCGGCACCATCTCGTATGTCGCGTTTGCCAAACCGTTTGCCGAAGGTTTTAACCTCGGACGCGAAGCGCATTTCAATAACGCCAAAATTGTCTTCTCTCGCGCGTGCAGCGAACCGAATCCGGATTATCCGCGCTGGAGCCGCAAGCGTATTGAAGAAACCTGCTGGGAATTGCTGATGAACGGTTATCTCAATTGCGAAGATTTAATCGACCCGGTGGTGACCTTTGCCAATAGCCCGGAAAGCTACATGCAGTATGTCGACCAGCATCCGGAACAGAGCATCAAAATGGGCGTCACGTTTTAATTCAAAGGAATGATAAAAATGAAAATCGGCACACAGAATCAGGCGTTCTTTCCAGAAAACATTCTGGAGAAATTTCGTTATATCAAAGAGATGGGCTTCGATAGTTTTGAGATTGACGGCAAACTGCTGGTCAACAATATCGAAGAAGTCAAAGCGGCAATCAAAGAAACCGGCTTACCGGTGACCACCGCCTGCGGCGGCTATGACGGCTGGATTGGCGACTTTATCGAAGAGCGTCGTCTTAATGGCTTAAAGCAGATCGAACGCATTCTTGAAGCGCTGGCCGAAGTGGGCGGTAAAGGTATCGTCGTTCCTGCTGCATGGGGCATGTTTACCTTCCGCTTACCGCCGATGACCTCGCCGCGTAGCCTGGACGGCGACCGCAAAATGGTGAGTGATTCCCTGTGCGTACTGGAACAGGCGGCCGCACGTACCGGAACCGTGGTGTACCTCGAACCGTTAAACCGCTATCAGGATCACATGATCAACACCCTCGCCGATGCTCGTCGTTACATCGTCGAAAACGATCTTAAACATGTACAGATTATCGGCGATTTCTATCACATGAATATCGAAGAAGATAACCTGGCGCAGGCGCTGCATGACAACCGCGACCTGCTCGGTCATGTGCATATTGCCGATAACCATCGCTACCAGCCGGGCAGCGGCACCCTGGATTTCCACGCGCTGTTTGAACAGCTGCGCGCGGATAACTATCAGGGCTATGTGGTGTACGAAGGGCGTATCCGGGCAGAAGATCCTGCCCAGGCGTACCGTGATTCTTTGGCCTGGTTGCGTACCTGCTAAGAGGTCTTTGTGAAAAGTGCAATGACAAGCTCTCCGCTGCGGGTCGCGATCATAGGCGCGGGCCAGGTGGCGGATAAAGTTCATGCTTCGTACTACTGCACCCGCAACGATCTGGAACTGGTGGCTGTCTGTGACAGCCGCCTTTCCCAGGCGCAGGCGCTGGCAGAAAAATACGGGAATGCATCCGTGTGGGACGATCCGCAGGCCATGCTGCTGGCGGTGAAACCTGATGTGGTTAGCGTCTGCTCACCTAACCGTTTTCATTACGAACATACCCTGATGGCGCTGGAAGCGGGCTGCCATGTGATGTGCGAAAAACCGCCCGCCATGACGCCAGAACAGGCGCGGGAAATGTGCGATACCGCGCGCAAACAGGGCAAGGTGCTGGCCTACGACTTTCACCATCGTTTTGCACTCGATACGCAACAGCTGCGTGAACAGGTGACCAACGGCGTTTTGGGAGAGATTTACGTTACCACCGCCCGCGCCCTGCGTCGCTGCGGCGTTCCCGGCTGGGGCGTTTTTACCAATAAAGAATTGCAGGGCGGCGGGCCGCTTATTGACATCGGCATTCATATGCTGGATGCGGCGATGTATGTACTGGGCTTTCCGGCGGTGAAAAGCGTGACCGCGCATAGCTTTCAAAAGATCGGCACACAAAAGAGCTGCGGTCAATTTGGCGAGTGGGACCCGGCAACCTACAGCGTCGAAGATTCGCTGTTTGGCACCATTGAATTTCATAACGGCGGCATTCTGTGGCTTGAGACCTCATTTGCACTCAACATCCGCGAACAGTCGATTATGAATGTCAGCTTTTGTGGTGATAAAGCCGGGGCGACGCTGTTTCCAGCACATATCTACACCGATAACAACGGTGAGTTAATGACGCTGATGCAACGGGAAATGGCAGACGACAACCGTCATCTGCGCAGTATGGAAGCCTTTATCAACCACGTACAAGGTAAGCCCGTGATGATAGCCGACGCCGAGCAGGGGTACATCATCCAGCAACTGGTGGCGGCGTTGTATCAATCCGCAGAAACAGGGACGCGTGTGGAATTATGACCAGGCCAGTAACGTTAACGGAACCCCATTTCAGCCAGCATACCCTGAACAAGTATGCTTCGCTGATGGCGCAGGGGAACGGCTATCTTGGGCTTCGCGCCAGCCATGAAGAAGATTATACGCGCCAGACACGCGGTATGTATCTGGCGGGGCTTTATCATCGCGCGGGGAAAAATGACATCAACGAACTGGTGAACCTGCCTGACGTCATAGGGATGGAGATTACCTTGAATGGTGAACTTTTTGCGCTATCCCGCGAAACGTGGCAGCGCGAGCTTGACTTCGCCAGTGGAGAATTACGTCGCAATGTCGTCTGGTCTTCAGCCAGCGGCGCACGTTATGCCATCGCCAGCCGTCGCTTTGTTTCGGCAGAACAACTGCCGCTGATGGCGCTGGAAATCAGCATTACGCCGCTGGACGCTGACGCGTCAGTGCTGATTTCAACAGGCATTGACGCCACGCAAACCAACCACGGACGACAACATCTCGACGAAACCCAGGTGCGGGTGTTTGGTCAGCATTTGATGCAGGGGATCTATACCACTCAGGATGGACGCAGTGATGTGGCCATCAGCTGTTGCTGCCAGGTGAGCGGTGACGTGCAGCAATGCTATACCGCCAAAGAGCGCCGCTTGCTGCAACATACCAGTGCACAACTACCTGCGGGCAAAACGCTGACGCTGCAAAAACGGGTGTGGATCGACTGGCGGGACGACAGACACGTCGCTTTAGACGAGTGGGGTAGTGCATCGCTTCGTCAGCTTGAAATGTGTGTACAGCAGAGTTACGACCAACTTCTTGCAGCATCCACAGAAAACTGGCGTCAATGGTGGCAGAAACGTCGTATCACGGTAAACGGTGGCGATGCGCACGATCAGCAAGCGTTAGATTATGCGCTTTATCACCTACGCATCATGACGCCTGCTCACGACGAGCGCAGCAGTATTGCGGCAAAAGGTTTGACCGGGGAAGGCTACAAAGGCCACGTTTTCTGGGATACGGAAGTATTTTTACTGCCGTTCCATCTGTTTAGCGAACCGACGATTGCCAGAAGTTTACTGCGTTATCGCTGGCACAACTTGCCAGGCGCGCAGGAGAAAGCGCGACGCAACGGCTGGCAGGGCGCGCTATTTCCGTGGGAAAGCGCGCGCAGCGGCGAAGAAGAGACGCCGGAATTTGCCGCCATTAACATTCGCACCGGGCTGCGGCAAAAAGTGGCCTCGGCGCAGGCGGAACATCATCTGGTCGCCGATATCGCCTGGGCGGTTGTTCAATACTGGCAGACCACGGGGGATGAAAGTTTCATTGCTCATGAAGGCATGGCGCTACTTCTGGAAAGCGCAAAGTTCTGGATTAGCCGCGCTGTACAGGTAAACGATCGTCTGGAAATTCACAATGTTATTGGACCAGACGAATATACCGAACATGTCAATAATAACGCCTTCACAAGCTATATGGCGTATTACAACGTCCAGCAGGCGCTGAATATCGCTCGTCAGTTTGGCTGTAGCGACGATGCGTTTATCCATCGCGCCGAAATGTTCCTTAAAGAACTGCGGCTGCCAGAAATTCAGCCCGACGGCGTTTTGCCGCAGGATGATTCGTTTATGGCGAAACCAGCGATTAATCTGGCGAAATACAAAGCGGCGGCGGGGAAGCAAACCATTCTGCTGGATTATTCACGCGCAGAAGTGAACGAGATGCAGATCCTCAAACAAGCTGATGTGGTGATGCTCAATTACATGCTGCCGGAGCAGTACTCAGCGGCATCGTGTCTTGCCAATCTGCAATTTTATGAACCGCGCACCATTCACGACTCTTCACTGAGTAAAGCGATCCACGGCATTGTTGCCGCACGCTGTGGCCTGTTGGCGCAAAGTTATCAGTTCTGGCGGGAGGGGACTGAAATCGATCTTGGTGCTGATCCGCATAGCTGTGATGACGGTATCCACGCAGCCGCAACTGGCGCTATCTGGCTGGGGGCGATTCAGGGTTTTGCCGGGGTGAGCGTGCGTGACGGTGAATTGCATCTCAATCCGGCGTTACCTGAGCAGTGGCAACAGTTGTCTTTCCCTCTGTTCTGGCAGGGCTGCGAATTACAGGTCACTCTTGACGCGCAGCGCATTGCGATTCGGACTTCTGCACCCGTTTCACTGCGTTTGAACGGTCAGCTTATTTCAGTCTCTGAAGAATCTGTTTTCTGTTTAGGGGATTTTATTTTGCCCTTCAATGGGACCGCTACCACGCATCAGGAGGGTGAATGAAACTGCAAGGGGTAATTTTCGATCTGGATGGTGTAATCACCGATACCGCGCATCTGCATTTCCAGGCGTGGCAGCAGATTGCCGCTGAAATTGGCATCAGCATTGATGCGCAGTTTAACGAATCCCTAAAAGGGATCAGCCGCGATGAGTCCCTGCGGCGAATTCTGCAGCACGGGGGTAAAGAGGCCGATTTTAACCCACAGGACCGGGCGCAACTGGCGTATCGCAAAAATCTGCTTTACGTCCATTCATTGCGCGAACTGACGGTTAATGCTGTGCTGCCCGGCATTCGCAATTTGCTGGCAGATCTCCGTGCACAGCAGATCCCGGTTGGGCTGGCTTCTGTCTCCCTGAATGCGCCGACGATTTTAGCGGCGCTGGAGCTGCGCGAGTTTTTCACCTTCTGCGCGGACGCTTCCCAACTCAAAAATTCGAAACCGGACCCGGAAATCTTTCTCGCCGCCTGTGCTGGGCTGGGCGTGCCGCCACAGGCATGTATCGGCATTGAAGATGCGCAGGCGGGCATTGAAGCCATTAACGCCAGCGGTATGCGCTCGGTGGGGATCGGCGCGGGCTTAACCGGGGCGCAATTATTGTTGCCCTCAACGGACTCCCTGACCTGGCCGCGGTTATCGGCCTTCTGGCAAAACGTATAGTAAAGGAATCAACATGGCACAGCTTTCGTTACAACATATTCAAAAGATCTACGATAACCAGGTGCATGTGGTGAAGGACTTCAACCTGGAGATTGCCGATAAAGAGTTCATCGTGTTTGTCGGTCCGTCGGGCTGCGGTAAATCGACCACCCTGCGTATGATTGCCGGGCTTGAGGAGATCAGCGGCGGTGAGCTGTTGATCGACGGCAAACGAATGAATGACGTTCCAGCCAAAGCGCGCAATATTGCGATGGTGTTCCAGAACTACGCGCTGTATCCGCATATGACGGTCTACGACAACATGGCGTTTGGCCTGAAGATGCAAAAAATCGCCAAAGAGGTGATTGATGAGCGGGTGAACTGGGCGGCGCAAATTCTCGGCCTGCGAGAGTACCTGAAACGCAAGCCGGGCGTGCTTTCCGGCGGGCAACGCCAGCGTGTGGCGCTCGGACGGGCGATTGTGCGCGAAGCGGGCGTGTTTTTAATGGATGAACCGCTCTCTAACCTTGATGCCAAGCTGCGCGTACAAATGCGCGCAGAGATCAGCAAGCTGCATCAGAAACTGAACACCACCATGATCTACGTGACCCACGATCAGACCGAAGCGATGACCATGGCGACGCGGATTGTGATTATGAAGGATGGGATTGTTCAGCAGGTCGGTGCGCCGAAAACGGTTTATAACCAACCTGCGAATATGTTTGTTGCCGGATTTATTGGATCGCCTGCGATGAATTTTATTCGCGGCACGATCGATGGCGATAAATTCGTTACGGAAACGCTTAAATTAACCATACCCGAAGAGAAATTAGCGGTTCTGAAAACACAGGAAAGTTTGCATAAGCCCATCGTGATGGGAATACGCCCGGAAGATATTCATCCGGACGCGCAAGAAGAAAATAACATTTCCGCCAAAATTAGCGTGGCAGAATTAACCGGTGCGGAATTTATGCTCTACACCACGGTTGGGGGGCACGAGTTAGTGGTCCGTGCTGGTGCGTTAAATGATTATCATGCAGGAGAAAATATCACTATTCATTTTGATATGACTAAATGTCATTTCTTTGATGCAGAAACGGAAATAGCAATTCGCTAAATACAGGGGGAAGGCATTCCCCCAGGATAATACAAGGAACAATAATGAAAAAGTTATTACCCTGTACCGCACTGGTGATGTGTGCGGGAATGGCTTGCGCACAGGCCGAGGAAAAGAACGACTGGCACTTTAATATCGGCGCGATGTACGAAATAGAAAACGTCGAGGGTTATGGCGAAGATATGGATGGGCTCGCGGAGCCTTCTGTCTATTTTAATGCCGCCAACGGGCCGTGGAGAATTTCTCTGGCCTATTATCAGGAAGGGCCGGTAGATTATAGCGCGGGTAAACGTGGAACGTGGTTTGATCGCCCGGAGCTGGAGGTGCATTATCAGTTCCTCGAAAGCGATGATTTCAGTTTCGGACTGACCGGCGGTTTCCGTAATTATGGTTATCACTACGTTGATGAACCGGGTAAAGACACGGCGAATATGCAGCGCTGGAAAATCGCGCCAGACTGGGATGTGAAACTGACTGACGATTTACGTTTCAACGGTTGGTTATCGATGTATAAATTTGCCAACGATCTGAACACGACCGGTTACGCTGATACCCGAGTCGAAACGGAAACAGGTCTGCAATATACCTTCAACGAAACAGTTGTTTTGCGAGTGAACTATTATCTCGAGCGCGGCTTCAATATGGACGACAGCCGCAATAACGGTGAGTTTTCCACGCAAGAAATTCGTGCCTATTTGCCGCTGACGCTCGGCAACCACTCGGTGACGCCGTATACGCGCATTGGGCTGGATCGCTGGAGTAACTGGGACTGGCAGGATGATATTGAACGTGAAGGCCATGATTTTAACCGTGTGGGGTTATTTTACGGTTATGATTTCCAGAATGGTCTTTCCGTTTCGCTGGAATACGCGTTTGAGTGGCAGGATCACGACGAAGGCGACAGCGATAAATTCCATTATGCAGGTGTCGGCGTAAATTACTCGTTCTGATAATGGGTTAAATTGCCGGATGCGGCGCGAGCGCCAAATCCGGCATACATTTATTTCAACGACATATGCGTGGCAACGGTAATATTTTGTGGTGACGGTTTTCCGGCAATTAGCTGGAATAATAACTCGCAGCTTTGTTGACCTAACTCCTGCGTCGGAACATCGATGCCGCCTGGTGCAGGCGTTAATATAAACGACAGCGTTTCATTACTATAACCCACCACCGCTAACTGCTGCGGAATAGCAATGTTTTTCTCTGCCGCCGCACGATAAATACTCATTAATTTCAGGCTGTCAGTAGCAAACACTGCCTCAGGCAACGGTGACTGGCTTAATAATTCCCGTGCTGCTTTTAATGCTGTCTCATGGGTATAACCGCCGTCAACAATCCATTCATCACGCACTGCAATATTATGCGTAGCCAGGCTTTGCTTATAACCATTTACCCGATCCACTGAAACATGAACATCAAGCGGCGCATGCAGGCATGCAATATTCTTATGCCCGCTTTCAATTAACGCATCGGTTAGCGCAATACTGTCGCCATAATTATCGGTATCGACGGAATAAACATGGCTGTATTGACCTTCAACTTTACCGATCACCACCACCGGGATCTCGTATTTGTCGAGTTGTGCAAAGAAGGATTCATCGGCAGGCGAACTTAGCATAATAATGCCTTTAATCATTTTCTGCTTAATTTTGCTTTCGCATTTTTGTAAGTCTTCTGCCAGGTTGTGCGACGTCTGCAATATCACGTCGAAACCTTCTTCTTCAGCTTTGGCGGTGATGGCATGTAAAACTTCCGAGAAAAACGGATTACCCGCCGTAGTTTTGGTCGAACGGGTAGAAATCACCATAATGGCATCAAAACCCGAAGAGGTCAGCGCGCGTGCCAGCTTGTTTGGTTGATACTGTAATTCTTCAATGGCCCGTAACACTTTTTCGCGCGCTTCCGGGGAGATATTGGTTTGCTTATTCAGCACGCGTGATACGGTGGATTTTGATACGCCTGCAACCCTGGCAATATCATAAATAGTAGGGGACATAGGTCAGGAACTCCGTCCGAACGTGAATGTTGCACATCTTATGGAGTTCGCCCGTCGATGACAACACGGGCAGTTGATAATCAATGGCCTGGCCCCCACATTCATATCCTTACTGATGGTTTTTTCTGGTCCACAGGACAGCAATGAAGCGACTTAAAAATGAACTTAATGCGCTGGTGAATCGGGGTGTCGACAGACATCTGCGCCTCGCCGTAACCGGACTTAGCCGCAGCGGCAAAACGGCGTTTATCACTGCGATGGTCAATCAGTTGCTCAATATTCACGCCGGAGCAAGGTTGCCGCTGTTAAGCGCGGTGCGTGAAGAACGGCTGCTGGGCGTAAAACGCATTCCCCAGCGTGACTTTGGCATTCCGCGCTTCACCTATGATGAAGGGCTGGCGCAGTTATATGGCGATCCACCCGCCTGGCCAACGCCAACGCGCGGCGTCAGCGAAATTCGCCTGGCGCTACGTTTTAAATCGAACGATTCGCTGCTACGCCACTTTAAGGATACCTCCACGCTGTATCTGGAGATTGTGGATTATCCCGGCGAATGGTTGCTCGATCTGCCGATGTTGGCGCAGGACTATTTAAGCTGGTCGCGCCAGATGACGGGCTTACTCAATGGTCAGCGCGGCGAATGGTCGGCAAAATGGCGAATGATGTGTGAAGGGCTGGATCCGTTAGCACCTGCCGACGAAAACCGTCTTGCAGACATTGCCGCCGCCTGGACCGAGTATCTCCACCACTGCAAACAGCAGGGGTTGCACTTTATTCAGCCTGGGCGCTTTGTCTTGCCGGGAGATATGGCAGGAGCACCCGCGCTGCAATTCTTCCCGTGGCCGGATGTCGATGCCTGGGGCGAGTCCAAACTGGCGCAGGCCGATAAGCATACCAATGCCGGAATGCTGCGCGAGCGGTTTAATTATTACTGCGAGAAAGTGGTGAAGGGGTTCTATAAGAATCATTTTCTGCGCTTTGACCGCCAGATTGTGCTGGTGGATTGCCTGCAACCTCTCAACAGTGGGCCACAGGCATTTAATGATATGCGTCTGGCGCTGACGCAGCTGATGCAAAGTTTCCACTACGGGCAGCGAACCCTGTTCCGGCGTTTGTTTTCACCGGTTATCGATAAGCTATTGTTTGCTGCCACTAAAGCAGACCATGTGACCATCGATCAGCACGCCAATATGGTTTCATTACTGCAACAACTGATTCAGGATGCCTGGCAAAATGCGGCGTTCGAAGGGATCAGCATGGACTGCCTGGGGCTGGCGTCAGTTCAGGCGACCACTAGCGGCATTATTGATGTTAACGGTGAGAAAATCCCGGCGCTGCGCGGTAATCGACTCAGTGATGGCGCACCGCTCACTGTTTATCCTGGCGAAGTTCCCGCACGTTTGCCTGGTCAGGCGTTCTGGGATAAGCAAGGCTTCCAGTTTGAGGCGTTTCGTCCGCAGGTGATGGATGTCGACAAACCGCTACCGCATATTCGCCTTGATGCTGCGCTGGAATTTTTAATAGGAGATAAATTGCGATGACCGAACCGTTAAAACCACGTATTGATTTCGACGGTCCACTGGAGGTCGATCAGAATCCAAAATTCAGGGCTCAGCAAACCTTTGACGAAAATCAGGCACAAAATTTTGCCCCGGCCACGCTCGACGAAGCGCCTGAAGAAGAGGGGCAAGTTGAAGCGGTAATGGATGCAGCGTTACGTCCTAAACGCAGCCTGTGGCGCAAAATGGTGATGGGCGGGCTGGCTCTGTTTGGCGCAAGCGTTGTCGGGCAGGGGGTACAGTGGACAATGAATGCCTGGCAAACCCAGGACTGGGTAGCGCTGGGTGGATGTGCCGCAGGGGCATTGATTATCGGCGCTGGCGTAGGTTCTGTGGTAACAGAGTGGCGGCGCTTATGGCGCTTGCGACAGCGCGCCCATGAACGCGACGAAGCGCGTGATTTATTGCACAGCCATGGCACCGGCAAAGGCCGCGCATTTTGCGAAAAACTGGCGCAGCAGGCGGGCATCGATCAGTCACATCCGGCTCTGCAACGCTGGTATGCCTCAATCCATGAAACGCAAAACGACCGTGAAGTGGTCAGTTTGTATGCGCATTTGGTCCAGCCAGTTTTAGATGCCCAGGCGCGGCGTGAAATCAGCCGTTCGGCAGCGGAATCAACATTGATGATTGCGGTCAGCCCGCTGGCGCTGGTGGATATGGCATTTATCGCCTGGCGCAATCTGCGTTTGATTAATCGCATCGCCACGCTGTATGGCATTGAACTGGGGTATTACAGCCGTTTGCGCCTGTTCAAGCTGGTATTGCTGAATATCGCTTTCGCCGGAGCCAGCGAACTGGTGCGCGAAGTGGGGATGGACTGGATGTCGCAAGATCTCGCTGCTCGTTTGTCTACCCGCGCAGCTCAGGGGATTGGTGCAGGACTTCTGACGGCACGACTGGGGATTAAAGCTATGGAGCTTTGCCGCCCGCTGCCGTGGATTGACGATGACAAGCCACGCCTCGGGGATTTCCGTCGTCAGCTTATCGGTCAGGTGAAAGAAACTCTGCAAAAAGGCAAAACGCCCAGCGAAAAATAATGCAATATCGGGTGCTGACCGGATATCTTTACGCCGAAGTGCCCGTTTTTCCGTCTTTGTGTCAATGATTGTTGACAGAAACCTTCCTGCTATTCAAATAGTGTCATATCATCATATTAATTGTTCTTTTTTCAGGTGAAGGTTCCCATGCGTCTGGAAGTCTTTTGTGAAGACCGACTCGGTCTGACCCGCGAATTACTCGATCTACTCGTGCTAAGAGGCATTGATTTACGCGGTATTGAGATTGATCCCATTGGGCGAATCTACCTCAATTTTGCTGAACTGGAGTTTGAGAGTTTCAGCAGTCTGATGGCCGAAATACGCCGTATTGCAGGTGTTACCGATGTGCGTACTGTCCCGTGGATGCCTTCCGAACGTGAGCATCTGGCGTTGAGCGCGTTACTGGAGGCGTTGCCTGAACCAGTGCTCTCTGTCGATATGAAAAGCAAAGTGGATATGGCGAACCCGGCGAGCTGTCAGCTTTTTGGGCAAAAATTGGATCGCCTGCGCAACCATACCGCCGCGCAATTGATTAACGGCTTTAATTTTTTACGCTGGCTGGAAAGCGAACCGCAAGATTCCCATAACGAGCATGTCGTTATTAATGGGCAGAACTTCCTGATGGAGATTACGCCTGTTTATCTTCAGGATGAAAATGATCAACACGTCCTGACAGGTGCGGTGGTGATGTTGCGATCAACGATTCGTATGGGCCGTCAGTTGCAAAATGTCGCCGCCCAGGACGTCAGCGCCTTCAGTCAAATTGTCGCTGTCAGCCCGAAAATGAAGCATGTTGTCGAACAGGCGCAGAAACTGGCGATGCTAAGCGCGCCGCTGCTGATTACGGGTGATACCGGCACCGGAAAAGATCTCTTTGCGTATGCCTGTCATCAGGCAAGCCCCAGAGCGAGCAAACCTTACCTGGCGCTGAACTGTGCGTCTATACCGGAAGATGCGGTCGAGAGTGAACTGTTTGGTCATGCTCCGGAAGGGAAGAAAGGGTTCTTTGAGCAGGCGAACGGTGGTTCGGTGCTGTTGGATGAAATAGGTGAGATGTCACCACGGATGCAGGCGAAATTACTGCGTTTCCTTAATGATGGCACCTTCCGTCGGGTTGGCGAAGACCATGAGGTGCATGTCGATGTGCGGGTGATTTGTGCTACGCAGAAGAATCTGGTCGAACTGGTGCAAAAAGGCGTGTTCCGTGAAGATCTCTATTATCGTCTGAACGTGTTGACGCTCAATCTGCCGCCGCTACGTGACTGTCCGCAGGACATCATGCCGTTAACCGAGCTGTTCGTCGCCCGCTTTGCCGACGAGCAGGGCGTGCCGCGTCCGAAACTGGCCGCTGATCTGAATACTGTACTTACGCGTTATGCGTGGCCGGGAAATGTGCGGCAGTTAAAGAACGCTATCTATCGCGCACTGACACAACTGGACGGCTATGAGCTGCGTCCTCAGGATATTTTGTTGCCGGATTATGACGCCGCAACGGTAGCCGTGGGCGAAGATGCGATGGAAGGTTCGCTGGACGAAATTACCAGCCGTTTTGAACGCTCGGTATTAACTCAGCTTTATCGCAATTATCCCAGCACGCGCAAACTGGCAAAACGTCTCGGCGTTTCGCATACCGCGATTGCCAATAAGTTGCGGGAATACGGTCTGAGTCAGAAGAAGAACGAAGAGTAAGCGCGAATATGCCTGATGGTGCAACACCATCAGGCATATTAACTTATGCTTTCAGTACAGCCAGAGCTGCTTCGTAATCCGGCTCGGTGGTGATTTCATCCACCAGCTGGCTGAAAATCACATTGTCATTTTCATCAATAACCACAACGGCACGCGCTGCCAGACCTTTCAGTGGGCCATCAGCAATTGCCACACCGTAGGCTTGCAGGAATTCAGCGTTACGGAAAGTGGAGAGGGTGATAACGTTGTTCAGACCTTCTGCGCCGCAGAAACGAGACTGGGCGAATGGCAGATCGGCAGAGATACACAGCACAACGGTGTTGTCGATCTCGGTTGCCAGTTGGTTAAACTTACGTACTGATGCGGCGCAAACACCGGTATCAATACTCGGGAAAATGTTCAGCACTTTGCGTTTACCCGCAAACTGACCGAGGGTGACGTCAGACAGATCTTTTGCCACGAGAGTAAAAGTCTGCGCTTTGCTACCCGCCTGCGGGATGGAATTGGCGACTGTAACCGGGTTGCCCTGGAAATGAACGGTTTGTGACATGATTATCTTTCCTGTTTACATATAGTTAACGTCACACCTAGTTTATGCTAACTGTCAATAACACAGCAAACGCTATTTGCGCTTAATCCGCAGACCACCGCGACAACAAGGAGTAAAGATGAGAACCGTTAAGGTATTTGAGGAGGCCTGGCCCTTACATACCCCGTTTGTGATTGCCCGGGGAAGTCGCAGTGAAGCGCGCGTGGTGGTGGTTGAACTGGAAGAAGATGGCGTCAAAGGTACGGGCGAATGTACGCCTTATCCGCGCTATGGCGAAAGTGATGCCTCGGTAATGGCGCAAATTATGAGCGTCGTGCCGCAATTAGAGAAAGGGCTGACACGGGAGGAGTTACAAAAAATCCTCCCTGCCGGCGCAGCACGTAATGCGCTGGATTGTGCATTGTGGGATCTGGCGGCGCGAAAACAGCAGCAATCGCTGGCTGATTTGATCGGCATAACGCTTTCCGAGACAGTCACCACGGCACAGACGATAGTCATCGGTACGCCTGATCAGATGGCCAATAGTGCATCAACACTCTGGCAGGCAGGCGCGAAATTACTGAAAGTGAAGCTGGATAACCATCTTATCAGTGAGCGGATGGTGGCAATTCGCACAGCTGTGCCCGATGCGACGCTGATCGTTGATGCAAATGAATCCTGGCGTGCAGAAGGGTTGGCGGCGCGTTGCCAGCTATTGGCAGATTTAGGCGTTGCGATGCTTGAACAACCGCTTTCTGCGCAGGACGATGCGGCGCTGGAGAATTTTATTCATCCGTTACCGATTTGTGCTGATGAAAGTTGTCATACTCGTAGCAATCTGAAGGCGCTGAAAGGGCGCTATGATATGGTTAACATTAAGCTTGATAAAACCGGTGGTCTGACGGAAGCGCTGGCGCTGGCGACTGAAGCGCGTGCACAAGGTTTTCGTCTGATGCTGGGCTGCATGTTGTGTACCTCTCGGGCCATTAGCGCCGCTTTACCGCTGGTGCCGCAGGTCAGTTTCGCCGATCTTGACGGACCGACCTGGCTGGCGGTAGATGTGGAACCGGCGCTTCAGTTCACGACGGGCGAATTGCATCTTTAGGATGCCAGCGCAGCAAGTTTGCCATCGCAAAGAGATATTTTTCGCTGGCTTCGTCGGAGGAGATGGGTGGAAACTCTGCGGTGATGCAATGCAAGTTGAGATCTGCACACCAACTGCCGAAAGAGCCAGGCGTTTCATAACCGACGCTGGTTACCAGAGGCAATTCAAACGCCTGGGCCAGCCATTCACCTAATTCGCTGTGTCTGGGATCTTCAATACAGGCCAGCGGATCGTGGAATGAGACCACCCAGGCAGGTTGAATGCGGTGTATAAGCTGGCACAGCGCCTGAGTTTCAGGTTCGGAGCCAGGTTTGTCACCTGTCAGTAAAACGACATCACGTTCTTCAGCGGCGCTGTTCCAGCGATAAACCGTTTCACCTTCCTTCCAGTTTGCTGCCGGAAAGTTTCTATTTAAATCCACGCCATTAGCATTGGCCCGTAACCCTAACTGGCAGCCGTCAGGATTCACACACAGCACCACATGATGGCGGCGCAAAGAAGGTGTCAATGTCCGCAGAGCACAGGAGAGGGTCACGACCGAAGAGTTTTCATCACCGTGGGTGCCAGCCAGAATCAAACCACTTTCGTGACTGGCGGCTGGGGCCGGAAACCAGATCAAAGGCGCGCCCAATAATGAACGTCCGTAATGTTCTGTACCGGGCGGAAATGCGCCGCGTTCGGCGCGTGGGCGAGTTACGGTCATGATCGTCTCTGGTTCAGGAAGTATTACAGGCAGTGTTGTGCAAATTTTGCGGATTATCAAATCCTTTTCTTCAACGCTATGTTATCGATCTTGTATCACTTTTTTGCCGGAAGTTGTTTGCATTTCTTTAAGGCGAAACAAATAATTACGCATCAATTTTAATGTCGGTTAGAGGGAAACTTATGAAGCACTCTGTTTCAGTCACGTGTTGTGCGCTGTTGGTCAGCAGCATTTCTCTTTCGTATGCTGCTGAAGTTCCGAGCGGCACAGTACTGGCAGAGAAGCAGGAGCTGGTGCGCCACATTAAAGATGAGCCTGCGTCGCTGGATCCCGCTAAAGCCGTGGGCCTGCCAGAGATTCAGGTCATTCGCGATCTGTTTGAAGGACTGGTGAATCAGAACGAAAAAGGGGAGATTGTCCCCGGCGTTGCGACTCAGTGGAAAAGTAATGACAACCGTATCTGGACATTTACCCTGCGCGATAACGCAAAATGGGCGGATGGCACTCCGGTAACGGCGCAAGATTTTGTCTACAGCTGGCAACGTCTGGTGGACCCAAAAACATTGTCGCCATTTGCATGGTTTGCCGCGCTGGCGGGAATCAACAACGCACAGGCGATTATTGATGGTAAAGCCACGCCTGACCAGCTTGGCGTCACCGCAGTTGATGCCCATACTTTGAAAATCCAGCTTGATAAACCGTTGCCGTGGTTTGTGAATTTAACCGCTAACTTTGCCTTCTTCCCGGTGCAAAAAGCCAACGTAGAAAGCAGTAAAGAGTGGACGAAACCCGGAAATCTGATCGGTAATGGCGCTTATGTTCTTAAAGAGCGCGTAGTCAATGAAAAACTGGTCGTGGTACCTAATACCCATTATTGGGATAACGCCAAAACGGTGCTGCAAAAAGTGACCTTCCTGCCAATTAATCAGGAATCCGCAGCCACTAAGCGTTATCTCGCGGGGGATATTGATATCACCGAATCCTTCCCGAAAAATATGTATCAGAAGCTGTTGAAGGATATTCCGGGGCAGGTTTATACGCCGCCGCAGCTCGGGACCTATTATTATGCGTTTAACACGCAAAAAGGGCCGACGGCAGATCAGCGAGTTCGTCTGGCATTAAGTATGACGATAGATCGCCGCCTGATGACCGAAAAAGTGTTAGGGACGGGTGAAAAGCCAGCGTGGCATTTTACACCAGATGTTACTGCAGGATTTACGCCGGAACCTTCGCCGTTTGAACAAATGAGTCAGGAAGAACTGAATGCGCAGGCAAAAACTTTGTTGAGCGCAGCTGGTTATGGTCCGCAAAAACCGCTGAAGTTGACGCTTTTGTATAACACTTCAGAAAACCATCAAAAAATTGCGATTGCTGTAGCATCGATGTGGAAAAAGAACCTGGGTGTAGATGTTAAATTGCAAAACCAGGAATGGAAAACCTATATCGATAGCCGTAACACCGGCAATTTTGATGTTATCCGCGCCTCGTGGGTAGGTGATTATAATGAACCCTCCACTTTCCTGACATTATTAACGTCAACGCATTCCGGGAATATTTCACGCTTTAACAATCCGGCATATGACAAAGTTCTGGCCCAGGCATCGACGGAAAATACCGTTAAAGCGCGTAATGCCGATTACAACGCGGCAGAAAAAATCCTCATGGAGCAAGCACCGATTGCACCAATTTATCAATATACCAATGGACGATTAATCAAGCCGTGGCTGAAAGGTTATCCCATTAATAACCCTGAAGATGTGGCGTACAGTCGGACTATGTATATTGTGAAGCATTGATGTGATGGGAACTGGCGTTACCCTTGTGGATAACGCCAGTGATGTCTGATTTAGCGACCCTGGTCCGGCGGTGTAATGTTATCCATATACAGCGTCTGACTGGGGAAGGCAAAGTCCGCACCGTGTGACTGTACAATATCGATAATCTTCAAATAAACGTCTTGCTGTGCAGCAAGCCATTCAGCCCATACCGTGGTTTTGGTAAAGCAATAAACCATAATATTCAATGAAGAGTCAGCAAACTGGTTGAAATAAACCAGTAAGGTTTGTCGCTGGTCGATGGCCGGGTGATTTTTCAGCATCTCACGTACGGCTTCGACAATAACGCCCACTTTTGCCGCATCCTCATAACGTAAACCAATGGTCGTGGTAATGCGCCGGTTGGTCATTCGTCCAGGATTTTCTACGCTGATCGACGAAAACAGCGAGTTCGGTACGTACAATGGACGATTATCAAAGGTCTTAATTTTGGTAATTCGCCAGCCAATTTCCGCTACTGTACCTTCGATATTTCTGTCCGGTGAACGGATCCAGTCGCCAATACTGAAAGGACGGTCGAAATAGAGCATAATCCCGGAAAAGAAGTTACTCAAAATATCTTTACCGGCCATACCGACAGCCAGACCACCAATACCACCAAAGGTCAACAAGCCAGAAAGGCTCATGCCGAAATGTTCGCCATAAAGCAGAACAAGCACCACAATAATGGTGATTTTGATAATGCGCGACATGATCCGCGCACTGGTGATATCGCGACCTTTTTTAATCTGCTGTTTTTCAAACTGATTAATCAGCAGAAATAGCTTAATCGTCAGAATAACCGCAATCAGGGACGTACAGATAAAATCGATAACGCCTGGGGTGATAAATTTGAGTTTATAGTTTTCTATAACATAGTTAATGATGCTACCAACAGCACTAATAATTATGGTGTAGATTAAAAATTGCACCGCATGGAATAAAAATCCTTTTCTTTTACGATTTCCACGGCGAAACCAAAAGCTCATCAGAATCAATGCTGCGCAGCTACCGAAAATAATGACCAGATTAAGCGCATTATTTGTAAACAGTTCAGCGATCATTGTTTTATCAGGCTCCTCCAGATAATTGTCGTCATGCCGGAAACCCCTGGCGGGGCTATTTTACCGCGACAATTCATTCAGATCATCAATAGTCAGGGAAGGAAGTAGCAACATTAGCTAACTAATCAATGCGTTGATTGTAAATCCAGCTAAGAGGTGAGGTTTTCAGAGCAGACAACGGTGAAATGTCATGGTATTGTTACGTTTAGGTAACAAGAAATTTGTCTGCACAAGGATTACATCATGATTATGGCGAAACTGAAGTCAGCGAAAGGGAAGAAATTTCTCTTTGGTTTGTTGGCGGTTTTCATTATTGCGGCGTCGGTTGTGACTCGCGCGACCATCGGCGGCGTTATAGAACAGTACAATATTCCGCTGTCTGAGTGGACGACATCAATGTATGTGATTCAGTCATCGATGATTTTTGTTTATAGCCTGGTCTTTACTGTGTTGCTGGCAATCCCGTTGGGAATTTATTTCCTTGGCGGCGAAGAGCAGTAAGTAAAAAATAGGCCCGATAACTCGGGCCTTGTCAGTTATTGAAGAGTCGTTAATCGTCTTCTTCGTCATCCAGTTCAACGGGTGTCTGATACTGGTCAGGTTTAATGACCAGCAGGTCGCAGCGAAGATGATCAATCACCTGTTCCGCCGTGTTGCCAAGGAATGCTGCTGAAATACCGGTGCGTCCGACCGTGCCCAGAACCACAATCCCCGCCTGTAAGTGCTCCGCCAAATCAGGAATCACCTCTTCGGGCAGACCTTTTTCTACGTGCGTCATGTTTTCATTAATGCCGAATTTCTGCCGCAGGGCTTTCATTGCCAGCAAATGTTGCCCACGAATGGCATCGTTATAAACGCTCGGATCAAATTCCGGCAGTTCAATCGCGATATTAATTGGCGTTACCGGATAAGCGCCAACCAGATGAACTTCGGTATGGTTGACTTGTTCCGCCAGTTCGATCGTCTCTTTGACCAGTTTTTCATTGAGCGCATTATGGTACGGTTCTTCACTGGCGAGATTCACCGCCACCAGCGCCTTACCCCCTTCCGGCCACGGCTGGTCTTTCACCATCCACACCGGGCTTGGGCATTTGCGTAACAGATGCCAGTCCGTTGGCGTAAAAATCACCGCTTCCAGACGGTCATGTTGGTGCGCCATTTTTAGCACCAAATCGTGCCCGCCGCTGATCACTTCCTGAATGATGGCTTCGAAAGGACGGTTATGCCAGACCACTTTAATTTCAATGGGAACGCCAGCATTGAGATAATATTTTGCCTGCTCGTGGATCCAGGCTGTACGCTGGCTGATGACGCCCTGACGCATAGCGGTACGTTCGTCCGGAGAGAGCAGGGTGGTCATTTCGTATGAGAAGTCATAGATCGGCAAAAAGGCTTTAATTTTGCCACCAATCCGTTGATGTAAATAAACAGCTCGCCGCAATGCTGGTTGGTCGTCCTGGTTAGGATCGATAACAACGAGCATGTTCTGATACATAGCCATACAGGGTCTCCTTACAACAACTGTCAACGCAGTTTGTAATTAAAAGATTAACCCATATCTGGTGAATGAAACAGTGATGAACCTTCTGTCAGATCAATAAATCAGAAAAATTTAATGATATGACAGAAGGATAGTGAGTTATGCGGAAGAATCAGGCAACGTTACGCGTGTGACCAGCAAGCTGGGCCAGCGCATCGTTATTTTCGATGGTGATGTATTTACCTTTGACTGCCAGCATACCGCTTTTCTGGAAGCGACCCAGCAGACGGCTGATGGTTTCTACCGTCAGGCCCAGATAGTTACCGATATCGCCACGAGTCATCGTCAGGCGGAATTCACGAGGGGAGAAGCCGCGTTGGGCAAAACGACGGGACAGGTTGTAGATGAATGCAGCCAGACGTTCCTCGGCATTTTTCTTCGACAACAGCAGGATCATGTCCTGATCGCCTTTGATTTCACCGCTCATCAGACGCATCATCTGCTGACGCAGATTCGGCATTTTACCGGACAAATCGTCCAGCGTTTCGAACGGGATTTCACATACCATCGAGGTTTCCAGCGCCTGCGCGAAGCTCGGGTGATGACCGCTGCCGATTGCATCAAATCCCACCAGGTCACCAGCTAAATGGAAACCAGTGATTTGCTCGTCGCCTTGCTCAGTAATGGTATAACTTTTAATCGTACCGGAGCGGATGGCATAAAGCGATTTTAGTTCATCACCAGCCTTAAACAGCGTCTGGCCTTTCTGAATAGGCTTCTTCCGCTCAATGATATTATCAAGCTGATCAAGCTCATGTTCGTTGAGTGTGAACGGGATGCAAAGCTGGCTGATGCTGCAATCCTGGCAATGGATAGCACAACCGCCAGACTGAATGCGCCGTATAATTCGCTTTTCCGGGATCATAGGTCTGCTCAAGCCGTAATTGATATTTGTCAATTTTAACATCTTTTTAGGGAGCAAGTAAGTCTAAGCAAACCTTAACAGCAGAGAATTCCGATATTAGATGTAAATATATGTCTATCTATTTGAAAACCCTTAAGTTGTTAAGGGTAACTTTACATAAAAGTGTGAACAAGCTGGCACAAATTGTTTAATGTTTACAGCAAAAGATAACCTTCGTGGCGTAATAACCACTCTTTTCGCTGAACTCCGCCTGCATATCCGGTCATGGTACCGTTTCTGCCAATGACCCGATGACAAGGCACAACAATGCTGATGGGATTCGATCCATTTGCCGCACCTACGGCACGCGCCGCACCGGGGCGGCCCAATTGTTCAGCCAGTTGGCCGTAATGCATTACCTGCCCGCAGGGGATTGTGCGTAATGTTTTCCAGACTTCGCGCTGAAATGGCGTCCCCCCCGTGGCAGTGGGAAGCGTATCAATAATGCTAAGATTACCGGCAAAATATTCACGAAGCTTGTCGCTTAAACCACCTGGGTTGGTGGCAGAAATGCGCTCATAGCCTTCTTTGCGATAATGGATGTCCAGCAGCTGCACCATGCGTTCGCTGTACTCTTCCCATTCAACCGCCCGCAGGCGAAATTGCTCATCGCAAATCACCCACAGTGGACCCAGTGGCGTGACAATTTTTTCTTCAAGTAATCTCAGCATCCGTTCTCTCTTAAGACAAACGTGGGTAAATCCCCGGACCTATCGGCAGACCGACAAGATACCACGCCAGCAACATCAGCAGCCATACCACCAAAAAGATAAGTGGATAGGGCAAAACTAACGAATAGTAAGTACCTAGTTTCGCGTCTGGTTTGTAACGTTGCAGGAATCCAAGAAACAGTGGAACAAAAGGAGATACCGGCGCTAAAGGCAATACGGATGAGTCGGCAATACGAAAGAGGATTTGCGCAAATGCCGGGTGAAAGCCAAGTAGCATAAACATTGGTACGAAAATGGGGGCCAGAATCGACCAGATTGCGGAACCGCTGGCGATAAACATGCATAAGAAAGAGGAAAGCAACGCCAGACCGACAAACGCCGGGATGCCGCTAAGCCCTGAACTTTCCAGTATATCGGTCAGCCCCACGGCGATGAATTTCCCCATGTTGCTCCAGTTAAACATGGCGACAAACTGGGCGAGGGGAAAAACCATCACGATAAATCCCGCCATCTCTTTCATCGGTTCAATCATTAAATGCGGTAAATCCGCCTGATGTCGAATTGTGCGGGTAGCGATGCCATAAGCCAGCGAGACCACAAAGAAAAAAAGAATGATCAGTGGCACGATACCTTTAATAAAGGGGGATGGCATCACGGTGTGATTAATCGGATCGCGCAATATCCCGTTTTCCGGGATCACCATCAGCGCAATCGCAGCAATAAAAAGTAGCGATACGACACCTGCTATGCGTAAACCAAAACGCTGACTTTCGGTCAATGTCTGCAGTTTCTCATCGCTGTTTCCCTGCCATTGACCTAACCGTGGCTCGATGATTTTGTCGGTTATCAGGCCGCCAACAATCGTCAGTACGACTACGGAGCTGGCCATAAAATACCAGTTATCAATTACACTGACGTGCATTTGCGGATTGAACGCAGCCGCAGCCTCCGTGCTGATCCCCGACAGCAACACGTCGGTTGTGACAATCAGTAAATTAGCCGTAAAGCCGCAACCTACGCCTGCAATGGCGGCAAGTAAACCTGCAACTGGATGCCTGCCCACCGCCAGAAAAATTAGCGCACCCATCGGTGGCATGATCACTAACGCCGCATCGGAAGAAATGTGGCTGAAAAAAGCAATAAACAGCACCATATAACTGGCGTAGCGGGCATTAACATGCGATGCCATTTTAACCATTAGCGCTGGCAGTAAGCCTACGCGCTCCGCCAGACCGGCACCTAAAACCAGCGCCAGGATCGCACCAAGTGGAGCAAAACCGCTAAAGTTTTTAATAACATTGGGTAAAAACCAGTGTAATCCTTCCACACTGAGCAGGTTTTTCACCACCACCGGCGTACCATCGGTCGGGTTTTTCGCACTGACGCCAAAGGCCGACAAAATTGCCGTCGTCACCATGAGTACGATAATCAAATAGATAAAGAGCAAAAAAGGATGGGGAACCTTGTTACCAATTCTTTCGACCCAGCCATAGAGCTTCCCGGATTGGGAGGACGACGGTATGGATGACATACTCATGGGCATTCCTCGTTTGTTGTGTTTGCGTTGTTGTTGTTATTTTAAAGGTGACGGTGTCACGTTTTTCGGGATAGGGCAGTGATACGGTTGCGTGTCCGTAACTTGCTGATGCTCTTGTTGGCATTCTTGCAATAGCCCTGAATCAATGAAGAGATTAAGTGTGGTTGCTGCCATAGTTTTCGCCGCCAGCAGCATTCCTTTATGAGCAATAGATGTTCGCCCCTGGCTAACCAGTTGCCACGTATGTAGCGGGGTACCGACGGCAAAACAGGGGCTGAAACACTGGGCAACAGGCAGTTTCCAACTGACGTCGCCGACATCAGTCGATGCCGCAAGCACGTTATCGGTGGCGGCATATGGAGCGACTTCATTCGCCAGTACCGTTTCACGATGACGTAGTGCAAAAGCCTTGCCGTTTTCGCCACCGGTTGCGGCGATATTATTCAGACTGTTTTGCCGATCGTTGGGGGTGAGCGTAGCCTGAATTTGTTTCGCAAAAGCCAGTTCTTCGGAGTTCCATTCCGGGGTACCAAAATGGGATAGGGCTCGGTACATGGCATTTTCTAAGGTGCGATTCGGGAGATAACTGGAACAGGCTTTGTCGAAGCGGCATTCAACCGTGGTTTCGGTCATCAATGCCGCACCTTCGGCGATTTTGGCGACCCGATCATAAATATGCTGCACATCGGTCATTTCGGGGGCGCGGATAAGATAAAGCACTTCTGCCTGCGCCTGGACCACGTTGGGCGAGATCCCGCCGCTATCTGTGATGGCATAGTGTACGCGCGCTTTTTCAATAATATGTTCGTTGAGGAAGTTGGTGCCAGTGGTCATCAACGTTACGGCATCAAGGGCGCTGCGTCCCAAATGAGGGGAATTCGCGGCATGTGCTGCGATCCCTTTAAAGCGCCATGATGCCTGAATGTTTGCCAGCGTGCGGGTATTGAACATACCGGCAAAGGCTTCCGGGTGCCAGGTGAGTGCCGCATCCACATCATCAAATACCCCCTCGCGGACCATGAACGTTTTACCCGAGCCGCCTTCTTCGCCAGGACAACCATAAAAGCGCACCGTGCCGCCTTGCCCATATTGTTCCAGCCATTTCTTGACGGCTATTGCAGCGGCAAAGGCGGCGGTTCCCAGCAAATTGTGTCCGCAACCGTGACCATTTTCACCGGGCGTCGCGGATGTAGGTTGCGCGCAACTTGCTTGCTGACTTAAACCTGCCAGGGCGTCATATTCCCCCAGCAGGGCGATAACCGGTTTGCCTTGACCAAACGAAGCAATAAAGGCATTTGGGATATTGCCTACGTTGCGGGTAACGGTGAAGCCTGCAGACTCCAGCGCCGAAGCCAGATGCTCCGCTGACCAGAACTCTTCAAAACGTGTTTCTGGATGATCCCAGATTTGATCGGCAATATCGGTATAACGTTGGCGATCGGCTTCAATCGCATCGTCGATAAAACGATAGATTTCCTGCATCAGATACCTCGCGTCCAGGGAAAATTGAGCGCGGTGCGCGCCAGCGTTTCGACGGCAATAGCGAGAACCTGCTCGTCAAAATCGAATTTTTCATTGTGATGACCTGCCGCCAGCTGTGTGCCAAATACCATGTAGGAGGCTTGCCCTTGATGTCGCTGCACGCGGGCCATCATTAATGTGGCATCTTCGGAACCCGCAGGCGCTTCAACACGTTCAATGGCCTGATTGACCCCCGCGACCTGAGCCGCCTGGATTTGCAACCATGCGACCCATTGCGGCGAAGGAGAACTGGCGGTAGCAGCACCCATCAGACGAGTTTCAACGCCGACACCATACATGGTTGCTGCGCCCTGAATCGCTTGTTGTGCACGTTCAAAAACATATTGATTAATGACGTCGCTGGCCCCGCGTGTTTCCACTTTCAGCAACGCCGAGGCAGGAACAACATTACGACCGCTTCCTGCCTGCATAACGCCCACGTTTACTCTGGAAGCGCCTTCGCTGTGCGGGGCGATTGCATGCAGTGCAAGAGTTGCTTGTGCTGCAGCCAACAAGGCATTGTGACCGTCTTCTGGTTTTGCGCCTGCGTGAGCGGCGGTCCCGGTGAAGTGCGCGTCAAATTTGGTGGTTGCCATAAAATTATCACTGCCGCACACCACGGTGCCCGCAGGTACGCCAGTGCCAATGTGAACGGCAGTAAAATAATCAACATCATCCACTACTCCTGCATCGACCATCGCCCGCGCGCCACGCGTACCTTCCTCTGCAGGTTGAAAAATCAGTTTGATGACGCCATGTAGTCCGGACTCGAACTGTTTAAGGGTATGCGCCAGCCCAAGCCCAATGGCGGTATGTCCATCATGACCACAGGCATGCATCATTCCGGCGTTACATGACGCAAAACCGTCGCGGTAGGGGCGATGGCTGACATCCTGCTCTTCACTGAGATCCAGCGCGTCCATATCGACACGGAAAGCCATCACCGGACCGGGGCGACCAGTATCCAGGGTAGCGACGATGCCAGTGAAACCGCCTTCAAAAGCCGCAATCCATTGTTCTAGCGCCCCCTGTTGACGAGCGCGCTCGAATTCGCGTTGTAGAGTGAATTCATCAGGTAATCCCATCCGGCTACTTTCATTAACGACTTCGCGGCCCAGCGCCAGTGAATAACCGAGCTGGTGCAATTCTTCCGCAACAACGGTGGCAGTGCGGAATTCCACCCAGCCAGACTCTGCATAGTGGTGAAAATCACGTCGCCAGTGCGATAATTTTGGGGCAAGCGAATTAATAAATTGATTCAAAGACTCCATAACCTTTCCCGTCATCAGTAAAAAGTGTGACCCGGTTCACGTAGCGATAGTTTTTACTTATCACTAACTGATTTTTCACAGTTTTAACCGTTCATAAATTACCCTGACACAATCATCTGCATTAAAGTAGATGCCAGTTTCTTTGGTCTGATAAATAACGGTTATCGGTGGCGTCATGGCTTTTCAGGTAAAAATTCATCAAATTCGGGCTTTTGTTGAAGTGGCTCGTCAGGGCAGCATTCGCGGAGCGAGCCGAATGTTGAATATGTCGCAACCGGCACTGAGTAAATCTATTCAGGAGCTGGAAGAAGGGTTGGCGGCACAACTCTTTTTTCGCCGTAGTAAAGGCGTGACGTTAACTGATGCCGGTGAAAGTTTTTATCAGCACGCCAGTCTTATTCTTGAAGAGCTGCGCGCAGCGCAAGAGGATATTCGCCAACGACAAGGGCAACTGGCAGGGCAAATTAATATCGGCATGGGGGCCAGTATTTCCCGCAGTCTGATGCCAGCTGTCATATCTCGTTTTCATCAGCAGCATCCGCAGGTAAAAGTACGCATTATGGAAGGGCAACTGGTGTCGATGATTAATGAATTGCGCCAGGGAGAACTGGATTTCACCATCAATACCTATTATCAGGGACCCTACGACCACGAATTTACTTTTGAGAAATTACTGGAAAAGCAATTCGCGATCTTTTGCCGCCCGGGACATCCCGCCATTGGTGCCCGTTCGATCAAACAGTTACTGGACTACAGCTGGACAATGCCGACGCCACACGGCAGCTACTACAAACAGTTGAGTGAATTGCTTGACGATCAGGCGCAAACGCCACAGGTCGGCGTAGTCTGCGAGACGTTCTCAGCCTGTATCAGTCTGGTGGCAAAAAGCGATTTTCTCAGCATACTACCTGAAGAAATGGGCTGCGATCCCTTGCACGGACAGGGGCTGGTGATGTTGCCGGTTAGCGAAATTTTACCGAAAGCGACCTATTATTTGATTCAGCGGCGTGATAGTCGCCAGACACCACTGACCGCGTCATTAATCACGCAATTTCGGCGAGAATGCGGCTATCTGCAAAGTTAAAACTGCATAAAAAAATAGAGTCTGTCGACATCCGCCAGACTCTACAGTACACACAGCAGTGCATCCGCGTCTTAAATCCGGCATGGTCTCCTCTGCGCCGGTGACTGTGTTATAACGGTTTTAACCTTTAGTTGCCAATTTTCTTCAGTGACAGATTTCACGAAAATATAAGTTACATTATTAATATAGTGAATGAATAATCATGCATAAGCATTTTGCTTAAAATATCGGCAACATTTGGAACTTATTACTGGAAATTTGGGTAATACGTTGTTGGACCAGCCCGGTCTGGTTATCATATCGCGCTCTTAATTGCGGGAGGATGTAACATGAACCTTGACGACAAATCGCTGTTTCTTGACGCCATGGAAGATGTCCAGCCGCTGAAACGTGCTACAGATGTCCACTGGCATCCAACGCGTAACCAACGTGCGCCGCAGCGTATCGACACGCTGCAACTTGATAATTTCCTCACCACTGGATTTCTCGACATCATCCCGCTAACTCAGCCGCTGGAGTTTCGGCGGGAAGGGTTGCAACATGGGGTGCTGGATAAGCTGCGCAGTGGTAAATATCCGCAACAGGCGAGCCTGAATCTTTTGCGCCAGCCGGTGGAAGAGTGCCGCAAAATGGTGTTCAGTTTCATTCAACAAGCCCTGGCGGATGGTTTGCGTAATGTGCTGATTATTCATGGTAAAGGGCGGGAAGATAAATCGCATGCCAATATTGTCCGCAGCTATGTGGCGCGCTGGTTGACCGAATTTGATGATGTCCAGGCATATTGTACCGCGCTACCGCATCATGGCGGCAGCGGGGCGTGTTACGTCGCACTACGTAAAACGGCACAGGCAAAGCAAGAAAACTGGGAGCGCCACGCTAAGCGCAGTCGTTGATCTCGAGACGCATCCGCGGCTTATGCCGCCAGCACGCGGTTGCGTCCATCATTTTTCGCCCGATACAAAGCATCATCAACGCGTTTAAACAGCTCATCGATGCTTTCATTTCCTTCGTGATGCGCCACACCAATGCTGACGGTAAAGCGTGGTAAGCCCGAAATACTCACTTTTGCCACGCTTACGCGGATAGTTTCAGCCAGCGAAAGCGCGGTATCCAGTGGGGTTCTTGGTAGCAATAAGACAAACTCTTCGCCTCCCCAACGAAACACCAAATCGCCTTTGCGAGCGCAACTTTCGAGGGTGCGGGCGAGGGCGCATAACACCTCATCACCTTTAGAATGCCCATAGAGATCGTTAATGTGTTTAAAACGATCGGTGTCGATGAGCAATAAGCTGTAATCCTGAGCGATGGCGAGGTGCTGCATTTGGCCTGGCTCGGTAATGTGATAAAACTGTCGCCGATTCAGTAATCCGGTCATCGCGTCATGGTGGGCAGCATGTTCCAGCTGCTCCTCCAGCCGTTTTTGCTCAGTAATATCATGCACAATACATAACATGAGCTTGTCGCCATAAATTTCAATCGGACCGGCATAGGTCTGCACATGACGAGTCGAACCATCCGCCAGTTTATGAACAAAATTCAAAGGCTTATGGCCACCGGGTAAATGCGAAATTTCATGCATGATAGGCATGACGCGTCGCCCGAGCATATTTATTTCCCAGGTATGTTTCTGGCACATCGTTTCATGGTTATAGCCATAGAAATTGAGTGCGGCGAGGTTAGCATCAACGATTTGGCCATCTCGTGAGGGGTCAATCAACAACATTGGTGCAGAGTTAGTCAGAAAAAAGCGCGCATAAAAACCTTGTTTTTTGCGCTGATAATTTGCCGAGCGACTGGCTTTTAAACCCAGCGTTGCCGGTGCTTCGATACCTTCGAAAATAATCACCGGTTCTGCTTCTGTAAGCTCTCGCAAAACAAGCCGACAGCTTAATGCTGTTTCCTCTTCTTTACGTTGAACGGTGAGGATTTCGATAATATCGTGTTGGTTTTGCAGATCGGAGAGGTATTTTGGCAGTTCTTTTTGTGAGGAGACGGAATAGGGACCGGTTCGTAGCTGACTAAACGTGAGGTCTTGCATCAACAGTCGCGCCGCGCTGTTGGCATAAATTAACTGTTCCTCAAAGGGCGAAACGATCCAGACAGGACTGGTGAGTAAGTCCAGGGTATTGAAGTTGTGCGTAATCATTGAGATCCCGTTATTTTTATCAATTTTTGTTGCTATCCGATCGCAAAAAAGCCACGTCATATGATCAGATAATTCTGATAATGATAGACGCTATTTAACACTTCACACGGTTTGTATATGGAAAAGCATTTTGCTTTTTGTATTCAATTTAGACAGAATTTTATTAATCATTTCAGGGTAATGGGGTGATGAGATGTTGCGTAACAGGGCCAGAAGGCTAGACTACAAAATAATGCGTTGATGATGGAGGCACTGTGGAAGCGATTAAGGGATCGGACGTTAATGTCCCGGATGCAGTATTTGCATGGATGCTGGATGGTAGAGGCGGCGTTAAACCGCTGGAAAATACAGATGTGATTGATGAAGCGCATCCCTGCTGGCTCCACCTTAATTATGTACACCATGATAGCGCCCAATGGCTGGCGACAACACCGCTGCTTCCCAATAACGTACGTGATGCGCTGGCGGGCGAGAGCACACGGCCCCGAGTCAGCCGTCTCGGTGAAGGCACGCTGATTACATTGCGCTGTATAAACGGCAGCACCGATGAACGCCCCGATCAACTGGTCGCCATGCGTGTATATATGGACGGGCGGTTAATTGTTTCGACCCGACAACGCAAAGTGCTGGCGCTGGACGATGTGGTAAGCGATCTGGAAGAGGGCACGGGTCCGACCGATTGCGGGGGATGGCTGGTGGATGTGTGCGATGCGTTGACCGATCATTCCAGCGAATTTATCGAGCAGCTGCATGATAAAATTATCGACCTTGAAGATAATCTCCTTGATCAGCAAATTCCACCGCGTGGATTCCTGGCTCTTCTGCGCAAACAATTAATTGTGATGCGTCGCTATATGGCACCGCAACGTGATGTTTATGCTCGTCTTGCCAGTGAACGTTTGCCGTGGATGAGCGATGACCAACGCCGTCGGATGCAGGATATTGCCGATCGCCTTGGGCGCGGCCTTGACGAAATCGACGCCTGTATAGCACGGACTGGCGTGATGGCGGATGAAATCGCTCAGGTGATGCAGGAAAATTTAGCGCGTCGTACCTATACAATGTCGTTGATGGCAATGGTCTTTTTACCCAGTACCTTTCTGACCGGGTTATTTGGCGTCAACCTTGGTGGGATCCCTGGCGGCGGGTGGCAATTCGGATTTTCAATTTTTTGTATTCTGTTAGTTGTTCTTATTGGCGGTGTTGCTTTATGGTTGCATCGTAGTAAATGGTTGTAACAAAAGCAATTTCTCCGGGATTCTGTATACAAAAACGCCGTAAAGTTTGAGCGAAGTCAATAAACTCCCTACCTAATCAGGGCAATATCTCTCTCGCAGGTGAATGCAACGTCAAGCGATGGGCGTTGCGCTCCATATTGTCTTACTTCCTTTTTTGAATTACTGCATAGCACAATTGATTCGTACGACGCCGACTTTGATGAGTCGGCTTTTTTTTGCCTGTTATTTATCAGCGTCTACCCTTTAAGAGTCCACCCAATGACCGGAGGGAAATATGACGACACTTATTTATTTGCAAATTCCTGTCCCTGAACCGATTCCTGGCGATCCTGTTCCAGTGCCCGATCCGATCCCTCGCCCGCAACCCATGCCTGACCCACCACCCGATGAAGAACCGATTAAATTGTCGCATCGTGAGCGTAGATCTGCGAGGATACGCGCCTGCTAACTTTGCGTCGATGACCACGAGAATAGATTGTGACCGCTTTTTCTACCCTGAATGTTTTGCCTCCCGCCCAACTCACGAACCTTAATGAGTTGGGTTATTTAACCATGACGCAGGTGCAGGCCGCCGCGCTTCCGGCGATCCTTGCCGGAAAAGATGTTCGCGTGCAGGCGAAAACCGGCAGCGGCAAAACGGCGGCTTTTGGCCTCGGGCTGCTACAGAAAATTGATGCGTCGCTATTTCAGACCCAGGCTTTAGTGCTGTGTCCTACGCGTGAACTGGCGGATCAGGTGGCAGGTGAATTGCGTCGGCTGGCGCGTTTTCTGCCAAATACCAAAATTTTGACTTTGTGCGGTGGTCAACCGTTCGGTATGCAGCGTGATTCGTTGCAACATGCGCCGCATATTATCGTGGCAACCCCGGGTCGTTTGCTGGACCATCTGCAAAAAGGCACGGTATCACTGGATGCGCTGAATACTTTGGTGATGGATGAGGCCGACCGCATGCTGGATATGGGATTTAGCGACGCCATTGATGATGTCATCCGTTTTGCGCCAGCATCTCGACAGACGCTTCTGTTTTCGGCAACCTGGCCGGAAGCCATCGCCGCAATCAGCGGACGAGTGCAACGCGATCCTTTAGCGATTGAAATTGACTCAACAGATGCTCTGCCTCCCATTGAACAACAATTTTATGAGACATTCAGCAAAGGCAAAATTCCGTTGTTGCAACGGTTATTAAGTTTGCATCAGCCATCCTCTTGCGTGGTGTTTTGCAATACCAAAAAAGATTGCCAGGCTGTCTGTGACGCGCTGAATGAAGTAGGGCAAAGTGCATTGTCGTTACACGGCGATCTGGAGCAACGCGATCGCGATCAGACTCTGGTACGTTTTGCTAACGGTAGCGCCCGTGTACTGGTCGCGACTGATGTTGCTGCGCGTGGTCTGGATATTAAATCGCTTGAGCTGGTAGTGAACTTTGAACTGGCGTGGGACCCTGAAGTTCATGTACATCGCATCGGTCGTACAGCGCGTGCAGGAAATAGCGGTCTGGCGATCAGTTTCTGTGCCCCGGAAGAAGCACAGCGGGCCAATATCATTTCTGACATGTTGCAGATAAAACTTAACTGGCAAACGCCGCCAGCTAATAGTTCCATTGTGCCGCTGGAAGCCGAAATGGCAACGTTATGTATCGATGGCGGGAAAAAAGCCAAAATGCGCCCGGGTGATGTATTAGGTGCGCTGACAGGAGATATCGGGCTTGATGGCGCAGATATTGGCAAAATCGCCGTGCATCCGGCGCATGTCTATGTCGCGGTGCGTCAGGCTGTTGCTCATAAAGCATGGAAACAGTTACAGGGCGGGAAGATTAAAGGAAAAACGTGCCGGGTGCGGTTATTAAAATAATGAAATGTTGAATCGCAGGGTGCAAGAGTCAATATCTTCTTCGGGATTGCCGGATGCGACGCTGGCCGCGTCTTCTCCGGCCTCCATAAGAGTAGCCCGATAAGCTTGCGCATCGGGCGCTATCCGGGTTATTTCACTTCAACCACATTCAGTCGTAACTCATCCAACTGATTTTCATCTTCTTCAGGCTGCCAACCCGCCGGTTGTAGAGGGATCTCTTCGCGATCAAACGCCAGATCACCCCCGTTAACCACTTCAGAACCGTGGGTAATGCCTTTGAAATCGAACAGGTTGGTATCGCACAGATGCGATGGCACCACATTCTGCATCGCGCTGAACATCGTCTCGATACGCCCCGGATAACGTTTATCCCAGTCACGCAACATGTCAGCAATCACCTGACGTTGCAGGTTAGGCTGTGAACCGCACAGGTTGCACGGAATAATCGGGAACGCTTTTGCATCGGCAAAGCGCTGAATATCTTTCTCGCGGCAGTAGGCCAGCGGGCGAATCACGATATGTTTGCCATCATCGCTCATCAGTTTCGGAGGCATACCTTTCATCTTGCCGCCGTAGAACATATTTAAGAACAGCGTTTGCAGGATATCGTCACGATGGTGACCCAACGCGATCTTCGTCGCCCCCAGTTCCGTTGCGGTGCGATAAAGGATACCGCGACGAAGACGAGAACACAGTGAGCAAGTGGTTTTGCCCTCCGGAATCTTCTCTTTCACGATACCGTAAGTGTTCTCTTCCACAATCTTGTACTCAACGCCCAGCTTTTCAAGATACTCGGGCAGAACGTGTTCCGGAAAGCCCGGTTGTTTTTGATCGAGGTTAACAGCCACCAGCGAAAAATTGATTGGCGCGCTTTGCTGCAAATTGCGCAGAATTTCCAGCATGGTATAGCTGTCTTTACCCCCGGAGAGGCAAACCATGATGCGATCGCCTTCTTCAATCATATTGAAGTCAGCAATGGCTTCGCCCACGTTACGACGCAGACGTTTTTGTAATTTGTTCAGATTGTATTGTTCTTTCTTACTAATTTCTTGATTTTGCGACATTTAAAAGCGACTCAATTCGTTATATGGCATCAGAAGAGTATGCGTCATGCCGGAACGCCCAGCATAAGAAATCTGATATAAAAACTGTGGCGTGTATGGTACGGATTAGAGGGGAAAATGTCAGCACATTTGCGAAATGAATCAAAAAGCCCGCAGCAATGTGCGGGCGTTAGTGTCAGCGCACAACCAGCACGGAGCACTCTGCGTGACGCACTACAGCTGCGGCGTTAGAACCGAGCAGATAAGTGGTGATATCCGGTCGATGGGAAGCAATGATGATCATATGAGCGGGGATCTTCTTCGCCAATTCCAGAATGCGGTCTTTGGGCGAGCCTTCCTCAACATGGACATGCACTCTGTCGGTTGGTAGTTTAAATTTTTTAATGATCTCTTCCAGTTGCGATTTGGCTTCCGCTTTCAGGTCATCCATTGCCGGTAATTCTGCGGAATACGCTAAACCCAGAGAGGCATAGTAGGGCAGTGAAGGTATTACCGTCAGGAAATGAACCTCTGCATCATCAATCTTTGCCTCTGCCTCAACGTGGCTAATCACGCGTTGAGTTAATTCTGAATCGGAAATATCGATAGGGACAAGAATCGTTCTGTTCATAAAACCTCCTGTTTTAGTATCCGCATAAAGTGTAACGCCAGATGACACTTTTTGTGTAATGACGGAGTTCACATTTTTAATTTAGATCAAAGGAGGAAGAATAAGCAGAAAAAGCCCGCCATAACAGCGGGCAGGAGGATTTAGAACTGATAAACCAGACCTAAAGCGACAATATCATCGGTAGAGATGCCGTTGGCAGCGTAGAAGCTGTCATCTTCATCCAACAGGTTGATTTTATAGTCAACGTAGGTGGACATATTTTTGTTGAAATAGTAAGTCGCGCCAACATCGGCGTATTTAACCAGATCTTTATCATCAACACCTGCCGGGTTGTCTGCACCACCGGCAGCGTGAAGGTCACGGCCTTTAGACATCAGGAAAGAGACTGCCGGACGCAGACCAAAATCAAACTGGTACTGTGCAGTAACTTCAAAGTTCTGGGTTTTGTTCGCAACTGCATAATCGCTGTCGCCAAACGGGGTCATGTTACGCGTTTCTGAATACATGGTTGCCAGGTAAATATTGTTAGCATCGTATTTTAGCCCAGCAGTCCACGCGTCTGCTTTATCACCACCTGCCGCAGTATGGTTAACCTGGTCATTGGTGCGGTCAGATGAGGTGTATGCCGCACCAGCGCTAAAGCCCATGCCTAAATCATATGTTGTGGAAAGACCCCAGCCGTCACCGTTTTCATGGCGAACATCACGTCCGTTGTTGGTGCCTTCCTGACCATTACTGGCACCTTCGTTGTTACCTTGATACTGCACTGCGAAGTTCAGACCATTTACCAGACCGAAGAAATCAGTATTACGATAAGTCGCGACGCCGTTGGCACGACCAGTCATAAAGTTGTCTGCATTGGTATAAGAGTCACCGCCAAATTCAGGCAGCATATCGGTCCAGCCTTCGATGTCGTACATTACGCCATAATTACGTCCGTAATCGAAAGAACCGTAATCTGCAAATTTCAGTCCGGCAAATGCCAGACGGGTCCATGACTGGTTTGTTGAAGATTCAGTGTTGTTTGCCTGAATATTGTATTCCCATTGACCGTAGCCAGTGAGTTGATCGTTAATTTGGGTTTCGCCTTTAAAACCCAGACGCGCATAGCTCTGGTCGCCATCTTTCGCTGAATTATCAGAAAAATAATGCAGGCCATCAACTTTGCCATACAGATCTAATTTGTTGCCGTCTTTATTATAAACTTCGGCTGCATGTGCAGCACCTGCGGCGAGCAGGGCAGGAATTAAGAGTGCCAGTACTTTGCTTTTCATTGAATAAATCCTTTAGTTATTTTATTTGCCTTTTATCCCCATTTCGGGGAGTGAAAACATCCTAAAGGAGAAGTTCAGTTAGACGATAAATATCATTTGTTACGCCTTAAGTAAAACCTTAATCAAATAATTCTACGGAAATGATGATAAGTTTGGTGAATATATTGTTGGCGACATATACAAAATAAAAATTATACATTTAAATAGTGATGCGTTATTCTTCGCGGGTTATATGCCTTTATTGTCACAAAGATTATTTTCTGTTGGACCCTTGTTACTATTTATCCAACAAATAATGAGACAAGCCCGAACAGTCGTCCGGGCTTTTTTTTAGAATTGGATAATCCTTATCCAGAGCATTTAATCGGTGTTGCTTTTTTCCGCTTTTCCGGCCATTTGTGCCAGGAAGTCATAGCGTTTTTGCAAATCAGCTGCAGCATCTTTCCATAACTGTTCTGCCACTTCTGGCTGCTGCGAATTCAGACGACGGAAACGTTGCTCATGAAGTAACGTTTCTTCCAGTGCTTCTGACGGCGGGCGTGAATCCAGTGCCAGCGGCAGTTTGCCTTCATCGGCTCGACGTGGATCAAAGCGATATAGCGGCCAGAAGCCGGTAGCAGTGAGTTGGCGCATCTGGTCGTGGCTGAGAGCCAGATCGTAACCATGCTCTTCACACGGGCTATAAGCAATGATCAGCGATGGTCCCGGATACGCTTCCGCTTCCTGAATCGCTTTCACCGTCTGGTTCAGCTGCGCGCCGAGAGAAATCTGCGCCACATAAACATGACCGTACATCATCATACTGACGCCAAGATCTTTACGCGCTTTACGTTTGCCGTGCTCGCCGAACTTAGTTACTGCACCCAGCGGTGTCGCTTTCGACGCCTGACCACCAGTGTTGGAATAGCATTGCGTATCCAGCACCAGAATGTTGACGTTTTCCGTCAGGCTCAATACATGATCCAGACCGCCAAAGCCAATATCGTAAGCCCAGCCATCGCCACCAATCAGCCAGATTGATTTTTCCACCAGTGCATCTGCGTCACGCAGCAGTTCATGTGCTTCGGCAACATCGTTGAGTTGCTGGCGTAAAGCTGCGACCTGTTCACGACGAACCTCTGGCGTGGCGTCTGATTTCAACGCAGTCAGTAATTCCGCCGGGATTTTATCGGCAAATTGATCCAGCAGACGCAGCACGCGGACACGGTGTTGATCGACCGTAAGGCGGAAACCAAGGCCGAATTCGGCGTTATCTTCAAACAGCGAGTTCGCCCATGCCGGTCCACGACCGTTGGCATCAGTGGTATATGGTGTGGAGGGCAGGTTACCACCATAAATTGAAGAACAACCCGTAGCGTTAGCGATCAACATCCGATCGCCATAGAGCTGAGTCAGCAATTTAATATACGGCGTCTCGCCACAACCGGAGCAAGCACCGGAATATTCAAACAGCGGTGTAATCAGCTGTGATGTACGAATATCAATACGTTCCAGTTTGCTACGGTCGATTTCTGGCAGGTTGAGGAAGAAATCGTAATTGATTTTCTCTTCTTCGACATGTTCCAGCCGCGACATCATATTGATGGCTTTAATCTCTGGATTCTGACGGTCTTTCGCCGGGCAAACTTCGACGCACAGGTTACAGCCGGTGCAATCTTCCGGTGCCACCTGCAAGACATATTTCTGCCCGCGCATATCACGCGATTTCACATCCAGCGAATGCAGGCTGGCAGGGGCGTTTTCCATCGCTTCAGGCGGTACCACTTTTGCGCGAATAGCTGAGTGTGGGCAAGCAGCGACGCAGTGGTTACATTGGGTACAGAGTTCCTCTTTCCAGATGGGGATCTCTTCGGCGATATTGCGTTTTTCCCAGCGCGTGGTGCCCATCGGCCAGGTGCCGTCTGGCGGCAGCGCCGAAACGGGGAGGGCATCACCAAGCCCGGCGAGCATCGCCGCGGTTACGGTTTTCACGAAATCAGGGGCGGCATCGGAAACCACTGGCGGTCGATTGGCGCTGTGCGGATTTACTGGTTGCAGCGGAACTTCTTCTACGGATTCACGTGCCAGCGCCAGAGCCTGCCAGTTGCGTTCCACCAGATCCTGACCTTTGCTACTGTAACTTTTGGCAATCGCACCCTGCAATTCTGCGAGGGCGCTATCGCCAGGCAGAATTTGCGTAAGATGGAAAAAAGCCATCTGCATGACGGTATTAATACGGGCCGCCAGGCCACATTCGCGGGCGATTTTCGCCGCGTTAATCACATAGAAGCGCGCTTTTTTCTGGTTTAACACGGCCTGAACTTCCTGCGGCAAGCGCGACCATACTTCATCTGCGCTGTACGGCGTGTTGAGCAGGAAAATGCCGCCAGGTTTTAAACGTTCAGCCATCTGATATTTATCAATAAACTGCAACTGGTGGCAGCCAACAAAATCAGCCTGGGAAATCAGATAAGCGGAACGAATCGGCTGTTCGCTCACGCGAAGGTGAGAAACCGTCAGGCCGCCCGCCTTTTTGGAGTCGTAAACAAAATAGCCCTGTGCGTACCACGGCGTGGAATTACCGATAATCTTGATATTGTTTTTGGTCGCGGAAACGCTGCCATCACTACCAAGGCCATAAAACAAGGCTTCAAGTTTCGCCGAGTTTGGCAGGGTGTTTTCCGGCAACGGCAGTGACAGATTGGTCACATCATCGTAAATACCAACCGTAAAGCGCGCTTTCGGTTTAGCCGCGTTGAGCTCGGCAAATACCGCCAGTACACAGTCCGGGCCAAATTCTTTGGATGAAAGACCATAGCGCCCACCAATGACACGGGGCAGGGTTTCGCGCTCGCCATTATTAAAGGCTTCTGCCAGTGCGGTCATCACATCCAGATAGAGCGGTTCTGCCTGGGCACCGGGTTCTTTGGTTCTGTCCAGTACCGCCACGCTGCATACGGATCCCGGCAGAGCTTGTAGCAAGTGTTTGGCGGAGAAGGGACGGTACAGGCGAACTTTCAGCACGCCGACTTTTTCGCCACGGGTCAGCAATTCATCAACCACTTCTTCACAGGTGCCAATGGCAGAGCCCATCAGGATAATCACCCGTTCCGCTTGTGGATGCCCGTAATACTCAAACGGCTGATACTGGCGACCTGTCGCGGCAGCGAAATCATTCATCGCCTGTTCAACATGGTCATAGACTGCGTTGTACCATGGGTTGGTGGCTTCGCGAGACTGGAAATAAGTGTCAGGATTGGCGGACGTACCGCGGATCACCGGATGTTCCGGGTTGAGCGCCCGGGCGCGATGAGCATCAATTTCGGCCTGCGGCATGAGATCAAGAATAGTGTCATCGGCCAGCGGGACAATTTTATTGATTTCGTGGGACGTGCGGAAACCATCAAAGAAATGAATAAATGGCACGCGGCTCTTCAGCGTTGCGATGTGCGAAATGAGAGCAAAGTCTTGCGCTTCCTGGACGTTAGCCGCACACAACATCGCGCAACCCGTCTGGCGCACCGCCATAACGTCGGAATGATCGCCAAAAATAGAGAGTGCATGTGTGGCAACGGTACGTGCCGCTACATGCAGGACAAATGGCGTCAGTTCGCCTGCCAGTTTGTACAGCGTCGGGATCATCAGCAGCAAACCCTGCGATGACGTAAACGATGTTGAAAGGGCACCCGTCTGCAAAGCGCCATGCACGGTAGCGATAGCACCCGCTTCCGACTGCATTTCAACCACGCGTGGTGTGTCTCCCCAAACGTTCTTCAAGCCGTTTCCGGCCCAGGCATCAGCCTGTTCTGCCATCGTGGAACTGGGGGTAATAGGGTAGATGGCGATAACTTCACTGGTGCGAAACGCCACCGAAGCAACCGCGCCATTACCGTCAATAGTAATCATATGACACCCTTACATTGCGCAAATGAGGGGCGCACGAAATTGCTGCGCGCCCAGTAGTTATCTTTCAATTTTAGCAAATGGCTTTCTTCTGCATTTTCGCTTTTGTGTCCCCCACATCAGCGTAATGAATGTTTTGATCAAACAGAGGGCAAAAAAATAGCCATAAAAAAGTAAAAATGCGGGGCAACGCGCAGGACAGCTCTCGACGCCGCCCTCTGTGCTGCCTATTATTTATGGCGGTGTCGTTTGGCTTGAAGATCAGAGGAAGAAAAGATGCGAGCAGCGTTTTGGGTAGGGTGTGCCGCTTTATTATTGTCGGCGTGTAGTAGTGAACCTGTTCAGCAGGCGACTGCGGCGCACGTAGCGCCAGGTTTAAAAGCGTCGATGTCCAGTAGTGGAGAAGCAAATTGTGCAATGATCGGCGGTTCGCTTTCTGTTGCCCGTCAACTGGATGGTACGGCGATTGGGATGTGTGCATTACCCAACGGCAAACGCTGTAGCGAACAGTCACTTGCCGCCGGGAGCTGTGGCAGCTATTAATTCATTAAATCCGCCAGCTTATAAGTTAATGTCTGTTTCGCGGTCGCCAGCGTTAACTGGTTCGCAGTCAGATCCACTTGTGCACCTTCTTTCAGCATTTCGCTAATGGTGTTATCGAGTTCATTAAGCTGTGGGTTGGCGCACATCATACGGGTCATTGCCAGTCCTTTGGCTGTCAGTTCACCATTAGACAGTTTGCCTTCACCGCTAAAGCGGTTACACATGCTGCCGGAAATCATCATCTTTTCACCAAAGCTGATTTCTGGCGGATTTTTATCGCTGGTCACGGGCTTACCGTTTACGCTTTCCAGCACAAAGCGATGATGCTGTAGCTGTTCTGGGGTTACAGCAATTTTGTCATTACTTACACATCCCGCCATCAGCAGGCTTAGCGCAACAAACGCGGCTACTTTCTTCATTGTGGTTCTCAATTACAGTTTCTGACTCAGGGCTATTTTAAGAATAGAGGATGAAAGGTCTTTGGGGATTATCTGAATAAGCTCCCCTGGAATGCAGGGGAGCGGCAAGATTAAACCAGTTCGTTCGGGCAGGTTTCGCCTTTTTCCAGATTGCTTAAGTTTTGCAGCGTAGTCTGAGAAATACTGGTCAGAGCTTCTGCTGTCAGGAATGCCTGGTGCCCGGTAAACAGCACGTTGTGGCAGGCAGACAGACGACGGAATACGTCATCCTGGATTACGTCGTTGGATTTATCTTCAAAGAACAGATCGCGTTCGTTTTCATACACGTCCATACCCAACGAACCAATTTTCTGATTTTTCAGCGCTTCAATTGCCGCCTGAGAATCAATCAATGCACCGCGACTGGTATTGACGATCATCACGCCATTTTTCATCTGTTCGAAGGCAGCTTCGTTCAACAGATGATAGTTTTCCGGTGTCAGCGGGCAGTGCAGAGAGATAACGTCTGATTCAGAGAACAGGGTTGGCAGATCGACATACTCCACACCGAGTTCCAGTGCCGCCGCACTTGGATACGGATCGAACGCCAGCAGACGCATACCAAAACCTTTCAGAATGCGCAGCATCGCCACACCGATTTTGCCGGTACCGATAACGCCTGCCGTTTTGCCATACATAGTAAAGCCGGTCAGACCTTCCAGAGAGAAGTTGGCGTCACGGGTACGCTGATACGCGCGGTGAATACGGCGGTTCAGCGTCATCATCATACCGATGGCATGTTCAGCAACGGCTTCTGGATCATAGGCTGGAACACGGACTACTTTCAGCCCCAGTTCTTTTGCCGCGTCAAGGTCGACGTTATTGAAACCGGCACAGCGCAGGGCGATATATTTAACGCCGTGCTTTTTCAGCTCTTCCAGCACCGGGCGGCTGCCGTCATCGTTTACGAAAATACATACCGCTTCGCAGCCATTGGCAGTTTTAGCGGTTTTTTCCGTCAGCAGAAAGTCAAAAAATTCCAGCTCAAAGCCAAAGGACTCGTTCACCTGTTGCAGGTACTTCTTGTCGTACTGTTTTGTGCTATAAACGGCGAGTTTCATAAGACTTTCTCCAGTGATGTTGAATCACATTTAAGCTACTAAAAATATTTTACAAAATTTCAAATATAATTGAAAGCTATGGCGATATTGAAAAATTCATCAACAACTATGCTTAGTGTAGGCGCAACCTTCAACTGAACGGTTAAACATGCCACAATACCCGTATTGAATGCTTAATTTTTCGCTAAATCAGGATATTAACTACCCATGCTGGGTAAATATAAAGCCGTTCTCGCGCTGTTATTACTGATTATTCTTGTGCCGTTGACGCTGCTGATGACGCTCGGGCTGTGGGTTCCCACGCTGGCGGGCATCTGGCTACCGCTCGGGACACGTATTGCATTAGATGAAAGCCCACGCATTACGCGTAAAGGTTTAATCATCCCCGATCTCCGTTATCTGGTGGGAGATTGTCAGCTTGCGCATATCACCAACGCCAGCCTTTCACATCCGAGCCGCTGGTTATTGAACGTCGGCACGGTAGAACTTGATTCTGCTTGTCTGGCGAAATTGCCGCAGACGGAGCAATCGCCTGCCGCTCCAAAAACCCTCGCGCAGTGGCAGGCCATGTTGCCTAACACCTGGATCAATATCGATAAACTGATTTTTTCTCCCTGGCAGGAGTGGCAGGGAAAACTCTCTCTCGCATTAACCTCTGATATCCAGCAACTGCGTTATCAGGGCGAAAAAGTTAAATTTCAAGGCCAGCTGAAAGGGCAGCAACTTACAGTCAGCGAACTGGATGTCGTCGCGTTTGAAAATCAGCCGCCGGTTAAACTGGTGGGGGAATTTACTATGCCGCTCGTGCCGGATGGACTTCCTGTAAGTGGGCATGCTACTGCGACGTTAAACTTGCCGCAGGAACCGTCACTGGTGGATGCAGAGCTGGACTGGCAGGAAAATAGCGGGCAATTGATTGTGCTGGCACGGGATAACGGCGATCCGTTGTTCGATTTGCCGTGGCAAATTACTCGTCAACAATTGACCGTAAGCGATGGTCGCTGGAGTTGGCCGTATGCAGGTTTTCCTTTGAGTGGCAGACTGGGTGTCAAAGTCGACAACTGGCAGGCAGGGCTCGAGAACGCTCTGGTCAGCGGACGACTGAGTGTGCTGACCCAGGGGCAAGCGGGTAAGGGCAACGCGGTGCTTAATTTTGGCCCTGGAAAATTAAGCATGGATAACAGCCAGCTGCCTATGCAGCTGACCGGTGAAGCGAAACAGGCGGATCTCATTTTATATGCCCGTTTACCTGCGCAGCTAAGTGGAAGTCTGACTGACCCAACGTTGACCTTTGAGCCAGGCGCGTTACTTCGTTCAAAGGGAAGAGTCATCGATTCGCTGGACATCGATGAAATCCGCTGGCCTTTAGCGGGTGTAAAAGTCACCCAACGTGGTGTTGACGGACGTTTGCAGGCCATTTTGCAGGCGCATGAAAATGAACTGGGCGATTTCGTGCTGCATATGGATGGACTGGCGAATGATTTTCTCCCTGACGCTGGCCGCTGGCAGTGGCGCTACTGGGGAAAAGGCAGTTTTACACCGATGAATGCCACCTGGGATGTCGCAGGAAAGGGTGAGTGGCATGACAGCACGATTACGCTGACCGATCTCTCCACCGGTTTCGACCAGTTACAATACGGTACGATGACGGTAGAAAAGCCGCGACTAATTCTCGACAAGCCCGTCGTCTGGGTACGTGACGCACAGCATCCCTCCTTTAGCGGCGCGCTGTCACTGGACGCCGGGCAAACGCTGTTCACTGGTGGCAGTGTGTTACCGCCATCAACCTTAAAATTTAGCGTCGATGGACGCGATCCGACGTATTTCCTCTTTAAAGGCGATTTACATGCTGGTGAGATTGGCCCGGTTCGGTTAAATGGTCGCTGGGACGGTATTCGTCTGCGCGGTAACGCCTGGTGGCCTAAACAATCACTGACCGTATTCCAGCCGCTGGTGCCACCCGACTGGAAGATGAACTTACGCGATGGCGAACTATATGCCCAGGTCGCATTTTCTGCTGCGCCTGAACAAGAATTCCGCGCGGGAGGGCACGGTGTGTTGAAAGGCGGTAGTGCCTGGATGCCAGATAATCAGGTTAACAGTGTCGATTTTGTCCTGCCTTTCCGTTTTGCCGATGGAGCCTGGCATCTGGGGACTCGCGGCCCCGTTACGTTGCGAATTGCCGAAGTGATTAATCTGGTGACAGCGAAAAATATTACGGCTGATTTGCAAGGTCGTTATCCGTGGACTGAAGAAGAACCATTGCTGTTGACTGATGTTAGCGTTGATGTGTTAGGCGGTAACGTGCTGATGAAACAATTACGTATGCCGCAACATGACCCGGCGCTGTTGCGGCTGAATAATCTTTCCTCCAGCGAACTGGTTAGCGCCGTCAATCCGAAACAATTCGCCATGTCCGGGGCATTTAGTGGTGCATTGCCGTTATGGCTAAACAACGAAAAATGGATAGTGAAAGATGGTTGGCTGGCAAATAGCGGGCCAATGACCTTGCGGCTGGATAAAGACACCGCAGATGCGGTGGTGAAAGACAATATGACTGCGGGTTCAGCAATTAACTGGTTGCGCTATATGGAAATTAGCCGTTCATCGACAAAAATTAATTTAGATAATCTCGGTTTATTAACCATGCAGGCCAACATTACAGGTACCAGTCGCGTTGATGGTAAAAGCGGTACGGTAAACCTTAATTACCATCATGAAGAGAATATTTTTACGCTGTGGCGCAGTTTACGCTTTGGCGATAATCTCCAGGCATGGCTGGAGCAGAACGCGCGTCTGCCGGGAAATGACTGTCCGCAAGGAAAAGAGTGTGAGGATAAACAATGAAAATTTTACTGGCTGCGTTGACGTCATCTTTTATGCTGGTTGGCTGTACGCCTCGCATTGAAGTCGCTGCCCCTAAGGAACCGATCACTATCAATATGAACGTTAAAATTGAGCATGAGATCATCATCAAGGCAGACAAAGATGTCGAAGAGCTGCTTGAGACTCGTAGCGATCTTTTCTGAGGCGATGATGAAGAAAACATTACTTCTTTGTACGTTTCTTGTTGGGCTGGTAAGCAGCAATGTAATGGCATTGACTCTGGATGAAGCCAGAACCCAGGGACGGGTAGGTGAAACATTTTACGGTTATCTGGTTGCGCTGAAAACGGATGCTGAAACAGAGAAATTAGTAACAGAGATTAACGCCGCGCGTAAAACGAGCTACCAACAACTGGCAAAGCAAAATAATGTGTCGGTGGATGATATCGCGAAACTTGCCGGGCAAAAGCTCGTAGCTCGGGCCAAACCGGGGGAATATGTACAAGGGATAAACGGTAAATGGGTGCGAAAATTTTGATAGCAAAACTGCAATATCGGGATAATTCTACTGGAGAAGGCGATTAATCTATTTTCCGGAAACAAGATGATTATTCAAAAACTCCTGTCAAATTGCCTTTCGCCCTGAAAATGCATAGTCAAATATCTGTTTTAACTAATTAGCGTTGCTGTACATGCAACGCTAATTAGTTAGCGGAATTTACGTCGATACTCGCCTGGCGTCATCCCAAAGCGTTGCTTAAATACCGTTGAAAAATGACTCTGGTCGGAAAATCCCCAATGAAAGCCAATGCCTGC
The DNA here is from genome assembly GCF_046486595.1 of Escherichia sp. WS3063. NCBI lineage: Bacteria > Pseudomonadati > Pseudomonadota > Gammaproteobacteria > Enterobacterales > Enterobacteriaceae > Escherichia > Escherichia sp. WS3063. Next base: position 19,092 of record NZ_JBJQKY010000011.1, on the reverse strand, counting down.
CAGTTTTTCATCATCTGCGGCATGGCGAATCGCATCTGCACAAAAATCGAGACGACGGTTACGGATATATTGCGCGACTATCAAACCTTTATCGGCAAACTTTATCAGCGCGTAGCGCCTGCTGCTTTAGCGTTCGTTAGTGAAAAAGGTGAAACCTCGGTCGGTGAATTGCCTGCGCCGGGAAGCCTGTATTTTCAACGTTTTGGCGGCTTGAATATTGAACAGGAGGCGTTATGCCAATTTATCAGATAGACGGTCTGACTCCGGTTGTGCCAGAAGAGAGTTTTGTCCATCCGACAGCGGTATTGATCGGCGATGTTATTCTCGGCAAGGGCGTTTACGTTGGGCCAAATGCCAGCCTGCGTGGCGATTTTGGTCGTATCGTGGTGAAAGATGGCGCGAACATTCAGGATAATTGCGTTATGCACGGTTTTCCCGAGCAGGATACTGTCGTGGAAGAAGATGGACATATTGGTCATAGCGCTATCCTTCACGGCTGCATTATCCGCCGCAATGCATTAGTGGGAATGAACGCGGTAGTGATAGACGGTGCGGTGATTGGCGAGAACAGCATTGTTGGCGCATCCGCATTTGTGAAAGCCAAAGCAGAAATGCCAGCTAATTACCTGATTGTCGGCAGCCCGGCGAAAGCGATTCGTGAACTCAGTGAGCAGGAGTTGGCATGGAAAAAGCAGGGTACGCATGAGTACCAGGTGCTGGTGACACGCTGTAAGCAGACGTTACATCAAGTCGAGCCATTGCGGGAAGTTGAACCTGGCAGGCAGCGCCTGGTATTTGATGAGAATCTGCGACCGAAACAGTAACGTCCTGATGCTGGACGTTCTAATTTTTAGCATGTGATACCTAAACCGCAACGCTGATACAGGTTGCGGTTTTTTTATTGCCGAATGCGGGGCTTTACGCGTTTTGTTTTGGTGTCTTTCAGGGCAATAGAGCAACTCATCCAGTAATCTTGTTTACGCCTTCGCATTATTTAACTCTTTTCGTTTCTATACTGATTTTTCTGAATTCGTTTTATTACAGGGCAGGGTGCGATGAGCAGCAACACATTTACTCTCGGTACAAAATCCGTTAACCGTCTTGGTTATGGCGCGATGCAACTGGCAGGTCCTGGGGTTTTTGGCCCCCCAAGAGATCGCCACGTCGCTATAACTGTGCTGCGCGAGGCGCTGGCATTGGGCGTCAATCACATTGATACCAGCGACTTTTATGGTCCGCACGTCACCAATCAGATTATCCGCGAAGCGCTTTATCCTTACTCTGACGACCTGACCATTGTTACTAAAATTGGGGCGCGGCGTGGAGAGGACGCCTCCTGGTTGCCCGCATTTTCTCCGGCAGAGTTGCAAAAAGCGGTGCACGATAATCTACGTAATCTCGGGCTGGACGTACTGGATGTGGTTAACCTGCGCGTTATGATGGGGGATGGTCATGGCCCAGCGGAAGGATCGATTGAAGCCAGCCTGACCGTGCTGGCAGAGATGCAAGAACAAGGCCTGGTAAAACATATTGGTCTGAGCAACGTTACACCGACGCAGGTTGCAGAGGCGCGTAAGATTACCGAAATCGTCTGTGTGCAGAACGAATACAACATTGCTCATCGTGCTGATGACGCAATGATTGATGCTTTGGCTCGTGACGGCATTGCCTACGTGCCGTTCTTTCCGCTCGGGGGCTTTACGCCGCTGCAATCTTCAACGCTTTCCGATGTTGCTGCGAGCCTGGGTGCAACACCAATGCAGGTGGCGCTGGCGTGGCTGTTACAACGTTCACCGAATATTTTGCTGATCCCAGGGACGTCTTCTGTTGCGCATTTACGGGAGAATATGGCTGCTGAAAAATTGCATCTTTCTGAGGAAGTGTTGTCTACGTTGGATGGTATTTCGCGAGAATAACGAATATACAAAAGGGAAAGATGCATTTCCCTTTTGTTTCTTTTTTAATGGCATGGAGTGCATATGTTTAAGCCCAGGATTTGCAGCTGGATAGGTTTACTTCCCCTGTTTATCCTGAGTCTTCCAGTACAGGCGGAACTTCGATGTGTTGCAAATACAGTTGATATTGAACCATTTTTTTCTGCGGCTACCGCTGAAGATAAACAGCAAATTGAACAAGCTATCAATAGTAGCGTGAATCTTGTCCCCGTCGGTTTATCTGCACCGGACTGGAAAGTGCATCGTGGCAATTTAGTGGTGGAAGGTAATATAGAGAGTAATGAAAAATTGATTGTTCTTGGCAATTTGACAGTCAAAGGAAATATTTCCACTTTCTCTCTTTCTAATCCATGGGTTATTCTCGGTGATGTGACGGCAACGAATATAGTTACGGATTCACCACTGTTAATTACCGGTTCGATAAATGCAAGTGGACTGGTATTTATCGACTCATATTACTATAATCCGTCTACGATTAAGGGGAGTATTAATGCGCGCGGGATATTTATCAATGACATAATTGCACCTGTTGTTGTGTCTTCGACAAATAGTGAATTCATGGTCCGAGCGGGAGACAAAAATGACACTGAAAATGTCAAAAAAGCGCTAACGATAATAAATCCTGATGCATATTATTGGGGCCTAATAAATGATGAAGATGCTCTGAAAGAAATTTTTAAGCGAAGCAATATTCGCATGGCAGGGAATGTCTGTAATCAGATGAAAAAAGAAGCGCTGTTTCGCCCTAAGCCTTCTCCTGAATTAGTGCAGGAATTGCAAATGCTGGATGAAGGCAACGTTGCTGCATTTGAAGGACGAGACATTGCGACATTTGATCTTGCCATAATGCGAACTCTCCCAAGGCTTAAAGGAATTTCAGTTAACCTACGCAAACAACTTATTAATAGCAATGATGAACAAACGATTGAAAGTATGGCGAGATATATGCCTGACAATGAGATTCTGGAGTTGACCGATCAGCAATTGGGTTACCAGCCTGTTGTTCTGGGTTTGCTCAACCGTGAACCGCTCGCTGTCGAAATAATGACGCGAATGAGTCGTCTACCTGATGGTGCCGGTCCGTTGAATCTTGCGCTACGTGAAAATCTCCCTCTGGATATCGTCATGACTCTGGCGAAAAGAGATTGGGATATGATCATTCAGGAGCTTTATAAAGATGCGTGGTTATTGCCCGAATCCATTATTGATGGCTATATCCGCAGTGATGATTCCTCTATTCGTCAGGTCGGTGCTGGAGGACAACTCACCTACAATCAGGCAATGCAGTTGGCGAACGATTCATCAAACGATGTTGTCACAAACTTAGCGTTCAAGCTGGCAGAGATTAAACACCATGGTCAATTGTTGCGGATGACGCCACAAGAGAGTGACAAAATAGCAGTATATTTACACCAAAAATTCGAGAATGACGATGATCTAATACGTGTGTTATTTTTAGCATTGCCAGATAACTTACAGTTTAATTTTGTTAAAAAGATGGAGAAAAAATTTCCTGCCTATTTTTGCTGTCGGGATATGCAGATAATTCACTCTGACGCTGCTTTACAACGGTTATTGACACGTTTCAACGATCCTGCAGGGTGGAGTAATCTGGCGAAAAATCAGTATCTGAGTACGGCGATGAAACAAAAAATTTGGCATCGCGCTTTATCGCATCGAAAAAATAATCCGAAAGCAGATTCTGCAGCATATGAAACCAGCGCTGATATGATTTTGTCTGAGCTGATTAGCCACGGTGAAGTTGATGACCAGATGCTATTAAATGCCACCTCTCTGATACGTTCGGAAGGCTGGGACTTTTTAGAGAGTGCATTAGTTAGTTGGGATAATTTACCCGCTGTTGTCCTCAAGGAATTACAGCAAAATATGCCACGCAATGATATTTGGGCGAAGTTTTTTCTGAGGCAGGAAAACAGCTCTCGTGCGCAGGTTAACGAAGCGTTACGTGTTTATTATGCACTTGACCCCGATGCGTTAGCGCAACTGGATAAACTGGCAAAACAACCGGATCGTATATGGTGGAGTACGCTGGCGAAAAGCAATCTTACATTTTTCAAGTTCGGCGCACTTAACAATCGCCATACACCGTCTGCGGCACTGGCGGCAGAAATTGATCCCGAGTGGTGGATTATGGCGATGAATAATCCCCGTTTCCCAGTTGATGTATTGAAGGCGAGGCTGAAACGTGATCCTTTGCTGGCGTTAGAGCTTGTTAAACCTGAACTGGATTTAGTCCGCCAGCTGGCGCTTAATGGTAAGACGCGCGCAATACGGGAACAAGCGATGAGAAAACTTGATGAGTTGTATTGAATAACAGCGTAATATTTTTTAACCCTTTGATTAATTGGGGATAATAATTCCTGACAGTGAGTCCCCAATACCTTGATATATTCTGAATTTTTAATGAAGCGGCGTGTTGCGATATCTCCGTCAGGGGAATTGATGCACCATAGCGCAAACCGAATTATCAAGGATTGATAATGACGCTCTACCAGATAAAACCGCTCTTTCAGTCGCTGTTAAGGCCGACGATGTTTTGGCTTTATAAGCACCACGTTACAGCGAATCACATCACTCTTGCTGCACTGGCGCTTTCTCTTCTTACCGGATTGCTGTTGATGTTGGTGGCACAACCCATCCTCTTTTTGCTATTGCCTATCGTGCTTTTTATCCGTATGGCGCTCAATGCGCTGGATGGCATGTTGGCGCGTGAGTGCAATCAGCAAACACGTCTGGGGGAGATTTTGAATGAAACTGGCGATGTTATTTCCGATATTGCGCTCTATTTACCGTTTTTATTTTTACCGGAAAGTAACGCATCACTCGTAATAATCATGTTATTTTGCACCATATTGACTGAGTTTTGTGGTTTACTCGCGCAGACGATTAACGGTATTCGCAGTTATGCCGGTCCATTTGGCAAAAGCGATCGCGCGTTAATATTTGGTCTGTGGGGGCTAGCCGTTGCCATTTATCCACAGTGGATGCAATGGAATAATCTTTTATGGGGCATTGCTTCAATTCTGCTTATCTGGACTGCGATTAATCGTTGTCGAAGTGTGCTTTTTATGAGTGCTGAAAGATAATGCTGGAAAAATCTCTGGCAACACTTTTCGCGTTGTTAATTTTAGCAACGCTGATAAACCGTTTTCTGATATGGCGGTTACCGGAGAGAAAAGGGGGTGAGGTTACATTACGTATTCGTACCTGGTGGGGCATCGTCATTTGTTTTTCAATGGTGATTTCAGGTCCACGCTGGATGACGTTGACGTTTTTTGCGCTGATAAGTTTTCTGGCATTGAAAGAATATTGTACGCTTATATCTGTACATTTTCCGCGTTGGTTATATTGGGGTATTCCTCTTAACTATTTGCTTATCGGTTTTAATTACTTTGAGCTGTTTCTGTTATTTATACCTTTGGCTGGGTTTCTGATATTAGCCACCTGGCGAGTTTTTGTGGGTGACCCCTCCGGTTTTCTGCATACAGTGAGCGCCATTTTTTGGGGCTGGATAATGACCGTTTTCGCCTTGAGTCATGCCGCCTGGTTGTTAATGTTGCCAACCATAAATATCCAGGGCGAGGCGTTACTGGTGTTATTTCTTTTGGCATTAACCGAGTCAAACGATATTGCACAGTATTTATGGGGGAAATCCTGCGGCAGAAGAAAAGTGGTCCCCAAAGTCAGCCCGGGAAAAACGCTGGAAGGTCTGGTGGGGGGCGTCATCACCACCATGATTGCGTCACTGATTATTGGACCGTTGCTGACACCGCTAAATACATTACAGGCATTATTAGCGGGTTTGTTAATTGGTATTAGTGGTTTTTGCGGCGATGTAGTGATGTCAGCCATCAAACGAGATGTTGGTGTTAAAGATAGCGGAAAACTATTACCAGGACATGGCGGACTCCTTGACAGGATTGACTCATTAATTTTCACTGCCCCGGTATTTTTTTATTTTATTCGCTACTGCTGTTACTGAAGGAAAATAGAGAAAATGGAAAATCCACGCATCCCTGGGGAATATTTTTTTACTACCAGTGATAATACAGCGTTGTTTTATCGGCACTGGCCCGCTTTACAGCCCGGGGCGAAAAAGGTCATCGTCTTATTTCATCGCGGTCATGAACATTCCGGGCGTCTACAACATCTCGTTGATGAACTGGCGATGCCAGATACTGCTTTTTATGCATGGGATGCCCGAGGGCATGGACAAACGTCAGGGCCGCGTGGTTATAGCCCATCTCTTGCGCGTTCAGTGCAGGATGTCGATGAATTTGTCCGTTTTGCTGCCAGCGACAGCCAGGTCGGACTGGAAGAGGTGGTTGTGATCGCGCAAAGCGTCGGCGCAGTGATGGTTGCTACATGGGTTCATGATTATGCGCCTGCTATTCGCGGGCTGGTGCTGGCTTCTCCGGCCTTTAAGGTTAAATTGTATGTGCCGCTGGCACGTCCTGCGCTGGCGTTATGGCATCGTCTGCGTGGTCTGTTTTTTATTAATTCCTATGTGAAAGGACGCTATTTGACCCACGATCGGCAACGGGTGGCAAGTTTCAATAATGATCCGCTGATCACACGGGCGATTGCCGTCAATATCTTGCTCGATCTCTATAAAACGTCTGAACGTATTGTTAGCGATGCGGCGGCGATTACGCTCCCCACGCAACTTCTGATATCAGGCGATGACTATGTGGTGCATCGCCAACCGCAGATTGATTTTTATCAGCGTTTACGTAGCCCTCTCAAAGAGCTGTATCTGCTGCCAGGCTTTTATCACGACACGTTGGGTGAAGAGAACAGGGCGCTGGTATTTGAAAAAATGCAAAGCTTTATTAGTCATTTATATGCTAACAAGTCACAAAAATTTGATTATCAGCATGAAGACTGCACAGGACCATCAGCGGATCGATGGCGGCTACTTTCAGGTGGACCCGTGCCATTATCGCCGGTTGATTTGGCGTATCGCTTTATGCGTAAAGAGATGAAATTGTTCGGGACGCACTCTGCGGGCCTGCATCTCGGAATGAGCACCGGCTTTGATTCAGGCAGTTCGCTGGATTATGTCTATCAAAATCAACCGCAAGGTAGTAACGCATTCGGGCGCTTAATCGACAAAATCTACCTGAACAGTGTTGGCTGGCGCGGTATTCGCCAGCGCAAAACCCATTTACAAATACTGATTAAACAAGCCGTTGCCGATCTCCACGCCAAAGGTTTAGCCGTCCGCGTGGTTGACATTGCCGCAGGGCATGGGCGCTATGTACTGGATGCGCTGGCAAACGAGCCTGCCGTAAGCGATATTTTGTTACGTGATTACAGCGAGTTAAATGTTGCACAGGGGCAAGAGATGATTGCTCAACGGGGAATGTCTGGGCGGGTGCGTTTTGAACAGGGCGATGCGTTTAACCCGGAGGAACTCAGCGCGTTAACTCCGCGGCCTACGCTGGCGATTGTCTCTGGACTGTATGAGCTTTTTCCCGAAAATGAGCAGGTAAAAAACTCACTCGCAGGTCTTGCCAATGCCATCGATCCGGGTGGCATTCTCCTCTACACCGGGCAGCCGTGGCACCCACAACTGGAGCTGATTGCCGGGGTGTTAACCAGTCATAAAGATGGTAAACCGTGGGTAATGCGCGTGCGTTCGCAAGGGGAGATGGATTCGCTCGTGCATGATGCCGGATTCGATAAATGCACACAACGGATTGATGTGTGGGGCATTTTTACGGTTTCGATGGCGGTGCGTCGTGACAACTGAACGCCGGAACGTATTGCTACAAGGAGCTGGCTGGTTATTGTTGCTGGCCCCGTTTTTCTTCTTCACATATGGATTTCTTAATCAGTTCACCGCGACTCAGGATCTTAACAACCATGATATCCCCAGTCAGGTATTCGGTTGGGAAACGGCGATCCCTTTTCTTCCCTGGACTATTGTTCCTTACTGGAGTCTGGATCTTTTATATGGATTTTCGCTGTTCATTTGTAGCTCGACATTTGAGCAGCGCCGTCTGGTTCACCGGCTTATTCTGGCAACGGTAATGGCCTGCTGCGGTTTTTTTCTCTATCCGCTGAAGTTTAGTTTTATCCGTCCTGAAGTGAGTGGGGTGACAGGATGGCTATTTTCGCAACTTGAACTGTTTGATCTGCCCTATAACCAGTCTCCTTCGCTGCATATTATTCTCTGCTGGCTACTTTGGCGTCACTTTCGTCAGCATCTGGCTGTGAGGTGGCGTAAAGTCTGCGGCGGATGGTTTTTACTCATCGCCATTTCGACGCTGACGACCTGGCAGCATCATTTTATTGATGTCATCACGGGGCTGGCGGTAGGTATGTTAATTGACTGGATGGTGCCCGTAGACCGTCGTTGGAATTATCAGAAACCTGATCAACGTCGAATCAAAATAGCACTGCCATATGTCGCAGGCGCGTGCTCGTGCATTGTGTTGATGGAGCTAATGATAATGCTTCAGTTATGGTGGTCAGTCTGGTTATGTTGGCCAGTATTATCGCTATTCATTATTGGCCGTGGGTACGGTGGGCTTGGCGCGATAACAACAGGTAAAGATAGTCAGGGGAAACTCCCGCCCGCCGTTTACTGGCTGACATTGCCATGGCGCATCGGGATGTGGCTGTCTATGCGTTGGTTTTGTCTTCGCCTTGAGCCAGTGAGCAAAATTACTGCTGGTGTTTATTTAGGGGCGTTTCCACAACATATTCCGGCACAGAATGCGGTTCTGGACGTCACCTTTGAATTCCCTCGCGGACGAGCCACAAAAGATCAACTCTATTTTTGTGTACCGATGCTGGATCTGGTGGTTCCGGAAGAGGGGGAGCTCCGACAGGCCGTGGCGATGTTGGAAACATTACGCGAAGAGCAAGGCGGCGTTCTGGTCCATTGCGCGTTGGGATTATCGCGCAGTGCGCTGGTGGTGGCGGCATGGCTGTTATGTTACGGACATTGTAAAACCGTTGATGAAGCGATTAGTTATATTCGAGCCAGACGCTCGCGGATTGTGCTTAAGGAAGAGCACAAAGCGATGCTGAAATTATGGGAAAACAGGTAAGCGGATTGAGATGTGGACTGAATATCTACAGTCCACATCAAAATAGTGTCCGGTTATGCAGCAACAATACTGTCGATGGCTGCTTTCGCGTCAGACTGTGCTTTCGCTGCCATTTCCGGGCCGTACGCGATCCCTTCGGCGAAGACAAATTTCACATCGGTAATGCCGATAAAGCCCAGGAATGTGGACAGATACGGCGTTACCAGATCCGTTGGGCCATCTTTATGGATCCCACCGCGGCTGGTAATCACGATGGCTTTTTTACCCGTTACCAGACCTTCCGGACCGTTCTCGGTATAGCGGAAAGTAACGCCTGCACGTGCAACCAGGTCAAAATAGTTTTTCAACTGAGTCGAGATGTTGAAGTTATACATCGGTGCCGCAATAACGATAACGTCGTGGGATTTCAGCTCGGCAATCAGCTCATCGGAAAGCGCCAGCGCTTCCTGCTGACGCGGAGTCAGCGGCGCATCGCTCGGACGCAGCGCACCAACCAGTTCGCCATCCAGCACCGGAATCGGATTTGCAGCCAGGTCGCGAACGGTGATTTCATCAGCGGAGTGCTTTTCGCGCCATTGTTCAACAAAATAATCGGACAACTGATTAGACTGAGAGTACCCTGCCAGGATGCTGGATTTAAGAACTAATACCTTGCTCATGGTGTTTCCTTATAGATGTTTGAATGGGCGATGCCCCGTTGCTTGCTGACACTTTATTCACAATCCTGCCACAGAGATAGCGCAATAAATCGAAGCCTATGTTCGAATTTATTGAACAACGCATAGAAAGCCGCGATGTGGTACTCTATATCTATCATTTAAAAGAAAATTAATCAGGCAGCCTACTGCCCACTAACGTTATGACAGAACAACAAAAATTGACCTTTACGGCCTTGCAGCAGCGGCTGGATTCGCTGATGCTGCGCGACAGACAGCGTTTTTCTCGCCGTCTGCACGGTGTTAAGAAGGTTAAAAATCCTGATGCACAACAGGCCATTTTCCAGGAGATGGCGAAAGAGATTGACCAGGCGGCAGGGAAAGTACTGCTGCGTGAAGCGGCACGACCGGAAATCACTTATCCCGACAATTTGCCGGTTAGTCAGAAAAAGCAGGACATTCTCGACGCGATTCGTGATCACCAGGTGGTGATCGTCGCCGGGGAAACCGGTTCCGGTAAAACGACTCAGCTACCGAAAATCTGTATGGAGCTGGGGCGCGGTATTAAAGGGCTGATCGGTCATACCCAACCGCGTCGCCTGGCGGCACGAACGGTGGCTAACCGTATTGCGGAAGAGCTGAAAACGGAGCCGGGCGGTTGCATCGGTTACAAAGTGCGTTTCAGCGATCACGTAAGTGATAACACGATGGTCAAGCTGATGACCGACGGTATCCTGCTGGCAGAGATCCAGCAAGACCGCCTGCTGATGCAGTACGACACCATCATTATTGACGAAGCGCACGAACGCAGCCTGAATATCGATTTTCTGCTCGGCTATTTGAAAGAGTTGCTGCCGCGGCGTCCTGACCTAAAAATCATTATTACTTCCGCGACTATCGACCCGGAACGCTTTTCGCGCCACTTTAATAATGCGCCGATTATCGAAGTCTCCGGTCGGACCTATCCGGTGGAAGTGCGCTATCGCCCGATCGTTGAAGAAGCTGATGACACCGAGCGCGATCAGTTGCAGGCGATTTTTGACGCCGTAGACGAACTGAGCCAGGAAAGCCCTGGCGACATTCTGATCTTTATGAGCGGTGAGCGGGAAATTCGCGATACCGCCGATGCGCTGAACAAGCTAAATCTGCGGCATACCGAAATCTTGCCGCTTTATGCGCGGCTTTCGAACAGCGAACAGAACCGCGTCTTCCAGTCGCACAGTGGACGGCGCATTGTGCTGGCGACCAACGTCGCGGAAACCTCGCTGACCGTACCGGGTATTAAATACGTTATCGACCCCGGTACAGCGCGTATCAGCCGCTACAGCTATCGCACCAAAGTGCAGCGTTTGCCGATTGAACCCATTTCGCAGGCGTCTGCCAATCAGCGTAAAGGCCGCTGTGGTCGTGTGTCCGAAGGGATCTGTATTCGTCTCTATTCCGAAGACGATTTCCTTTCGCGCCCGGAATTTACCGATCCGGAGATTCTGCGTACCAACCTGGCCTCGGTTATTTTGCAGATGACTGCGCTGGGGCTGGGCGATATCGCTGCGTTCCCGTTTGTTGAAGCACCGGATAAACGCAATATCCAGGATGGCGTGCGTCTGCTCGAAGAACTGGGCGCGATCACCACGGATGAACAGGCCAGCGCCTATAAACTGACGCCGCTCGGTCGCCAGCTCTCGCAGTTGCCTGTCGACCCACGTCTGGCGCGTATGGTGCTGGAAGCGCAAAAACATGGCTGCGTGCGTGAGGCGATGATTATCACGTCCGCGCTCTCCATTCAGGATCCGCGCGAGCGTCCGATGGATAAACAGCAGGCATCGGACGAAAAACATCGTCGCTTCCACGACAAAGAATCCGACTTCCTCGCGTTTGTAAATCTGTGGAATTATCTTGGCGAGCAGCAAAAGGCGCTTTCTTCCAACGCCTTCCGTCGCCTGTGTCGTACCGATTATCTCAACTATCTGCGCGTGCGCGAATGGCAGGATATCTACACCCAGTTGCGCCAGGTGGTGAAAGAACTTGGCATTCCGGTTAACAGCGAACCGGCGGAGTATCGTGAAATTCACATTGCGTTGCTGACGGGTTTACTTTCCCATATCGGCATGAAAGATGCCGATAAACAAGAATATACCGGCGCACGTAACGCGCGTTTCTCCATTTTCCCCGGTTCCGGCTTATTTAAAAAGCCGCCGAAATGGGTAATGGTGGCGGAACTGGTAGAAACCAGCCGCCTGTGGGGGCGTATTGCTGCGCGTATCGACCCTGAATGGGTAGAACCCGTTGCTCAGCATTTGATTAAACGCACCTACAGCGAACCGCACTGGGAACGGGCGCAGGGCGCGGTGATGGCAACGGAAAAAGTCACTGTTTATGGTTTGCCGATTGTTGCTGCGCGCAAGGTCAACTACAGCCAGATCGATCCGGCGTTATGTCGTGAACTCTTTATTCGCCACGCTCTGGTGGAAGGTGACTGGCAGACGCGTCACGCATTCTTCCGTGAAAACCTGAAACTGCGGGCCGAAGTGGAAGAGCTGGAACACAAATCACGTCGCCGCGATATTCTGGTTGATGACGAAACGTTGTTTGAGTTCTACGACCAGCGCATCAGCCACGATGTAATCTCCGCTCGTCACTTCGACAGCTGGTGGAAAAAAGTCAGCCGCGAAACGCCTGATTTGCTCAACTTTGAAAAGAGCATGTTGATCAAAGAAGGGGCGGAAAAAATCAGCAAGCTGGATTATCCGAACTTCTGGCATCAGGGCAATCTCAAGCTGCGTTTGAGCTATCAGTTTGAGCCCGGCGCGGATGCTGACGGTGTGACTGTGCATATCCCGCTGCCGCTGCTTAATCAGGTAGAAGAGAGCGGGTTTGAATGGCAAATCCCCGGCCTGCGTCGTGAACTGATCATCGCACTGATTAAATCGTTGCCGAAACCGGTACGCCGTAATTTTGTGCCTGCACCAAACTACGCCGAAGCGTTTTTAGGCCGCGTCACACCGCTGGAGTTACCGTTGCTCGACAGCCTTGAGCGCGAGTTACGGCGGATGACCGGTGTTACCGTTGACCGCGAAGACTGGCACTGGGATCAGGTGCCCGATCACCTGAAAATCACCTTCCGTGTGGTGGATGACAAAAACAAGAAGCTAAAAGAAGGGCGCTCTCTACAAGATCTGAAAGATGCGCTGAAAGGCAAAGTGCAGGAAACGCTGTCTGCGGTGGCGGATGACGGTATCGAGCAGAGCGGCTTACATATCTGGAGTTTTGGTCAGCTGCCGGAAAGCTACGAACAGAAGCGTGGCAACTACAAAGTGAAGGCGTGGCCAGCGCTGGTGGATGAACGCGACAGCGTGGCGATCAAACTGTTTGATAATCCGCTGGAACAAAAGCAGGCAATGTGGAACGGTCTTCGCCGTCTACTGCTGCTGAATATTCCATCGCCGATCAAGTATTTGCATGAAAAGTTACCGAACAAAGCCAAGCTGGGGCTGTACTTTAACCCGTATGGCAAAGTGCTGGAGCTGATCGACGACTGTATCTCCTGCGGGGTGGATCAACTGATCGACGCCAATGGTGGCCCGGTCTGGACGGAAGAAGGCTTTGCTGCGCTGCATGAAAAAGTCCGTGCTGAACTGAACGACACGGTGGTGGATATTGCGAAGCAGGTCGAGCAAATCCTCACTGCGGTGTTCAATATCAATAAACGTCTGAAAGGGCGGGTGGATATGACTATGGCGCTGGGGCTTTCTGACATTAAAGCGCAGATGGGCGGGTTGGTATATCGCGGTTTTGTCACTGGTAACGGCTTCAAACGGTTGGGCGACACGCTGCGTTATTTGCAGGCGATTGAAAAACGACTGGAAAAACTGGCGGTTGATCCGCATCGTGACCGTGCTCAGATGCTGAAAGTCGAAAACGTCCAGCAGGCGTGGCAGCAATGGATCAACAAACTGCCGCCCGCACGTCGTGAGGATGAAGACGTGAAAGAGATCCGTTGGATGATAGAAGAGTTGCGCGTTAGTTACTTCGCTCAACAACTTGGTACGCCTTATCCGATTTCAGATAAGCGTATTTTGCAGGCGATGGAGCAGATTAGCGGTTAACACTGCTATTTGCCTGATAAATCTAAAACCCGGTAAGCATTTAGCGCCGGGTTTTTTATTAATTCTAAAAACGGTATGGGAAAAAATTCAGGAGTTCAGAAAAATACAATTCTCTGCTGCAAGATGAATAATGTTTATCTACAGCATTTCCTTAAAAGATATGTCAGGCTTGCGGAGTGGTAGTTAAGGAAATACGACTTCCTCCTTTCAGAGTGCTCCGCTTCTCACTATTATCTCACGCAGTATTCTTAAGGGAACGATAAGGAGGAACCATGAACATTACCCCGTTTCCGACGCTTTCGCCGGCAACCATAGATGCCATAAATGTTATCGGTCAGTGGCTGGCGCAGGATGATTTCTCCGGTGAGGTGCCGTATCAGGCCGATTGCGTGATCCTTGCAGGCAATGCGGTTATGCCGACTATCGATGCGGCATGTAAGATTGCCCGCGATCAGCAAATTCCTTTACTGATTAGTGGTGGTATCGGTCACTCGACAACTTTTTTGTATAGCGCCATCGCACAGCATCCGCACTACAACACTATCCGCACCACTGGCAGAGCTGAAGCTACCATCCTGGCGGATATCGCTCATCAGTTCTGGCACATTCCGCATGAAAAAATCTGGATTGAAGACCAGTCAACAAACTGCGGTGAAAACGCACGCTTTAGCATCGCGCTATTGAATCAGGCCGTAGAACGAGTTCACACAGCTATCGTTGTTCAGGACCCCACCATGCAGCGGCGCACGATGGCGACGTTCCGCCGTATGACCGGGGACAATCCCGATGCACCACGCTGGTTAAGTTATCCCGGATTCGTTCCTCAGTTAGGAAATAACGCAGACAGTGTAATCTTTATTAATCAGTTACAAGGATTATGGCCGGTTGAGCGTTATCTATCACTACTCACTGGCGAGCTGCCGCGTTTACACGATGATAGCGATGGCTACGGTCCCCGCGGGCGAGATTTTATCGTTCACGTTGATTTTCCGGCAGAAGTCATCCAGGCATGGCAAACGCTGAAACACGATGCGGTGCTCATCGAGGCGATGGAAAGTCGCTCGTTACGTTAAAAATTGCCCGTTTGTGAACCACTTGTTTGCAAACGGGCATAACTCCTGCCTTTTATTTCTGCCTCTTATTCCTTTTACACTTGTTTTTATGAAGCCCTTCACAGAATTGTCCTTTCATGATGCCGTCTCTCTGATGATTGATGTTAATTAACAATGTATTTACTAAAAACAAACATATAAATCACAGGAGTCGCTCATGTCAGTACCCGTTCAACATCCTATGTATATTGATGGACAGTTTGTTACCTGGCGTGGAGACGCATGGATTGATGTGGTAAACCCTGCAACAGAGGCTGTCATTTCCCGCATTCCCGATGGTCAGGCCGAGGATGTCCGTAAGGCAATCGATGCAGCAGAACGTGCACAACCAGAATGGGAAGCGTTGCCTGCTATTGAACGCGCCAGTTGGTTGCGCAAAATCTCCGCCGGGATCCGCAAACGCGCCAGCGAAATCAGTGCGCTGATTGTTGAAGAAGGGGGCAAGATCCAGCAGCTGGCTGAAGTCGAAGTGGCTTTTACTGCGGACTATATCGATTACATGGCGGAGTGGGCACGGCGTTATGAAGGCGAGATTATTCAAAGCGATCGTCCAGGAGAAAATATTCTTCTGTTTAAACGTGCGCTTGGCGTGACTACCGGCATTCTGCCGTGGAACTTCCCGTTCTTCCTCATTGCCCGCAAAATGGCCCCCGCTCTTTTGACCGGTAATACCATCGTCATTAAACCCAGTGAATTTACGCCAAACAATGCGATTGCATTCGCCAAAATTGTCGATGAAATAGGCCTTCCGCGCGGCGTGTTTAACCTTGTTCTGGGGCGTGGTGAAACCGTTGGGCAAGAACTGGCGGGTAACCCAAAGGTCGCAATGGTCAGTATGACAGGCAGCGTCTCTGCAGGTGAAAAGATTATGGCGACTGCGGCGAAAAACATCACCAAAGTGTGCCTGGAATTGGGGGGTAAAGCACCGGCTATCGTAATGGACGATGCCGATCTTGAACTGGCAGTCAAAGCCATCGTTGATTCACGCGTTATTAATAGTGGGCAAGTGTGTAACTGTGCAGAACGTGTTTATGTACAGAAAGGCATTTATGATCAGTTTGTCAATCGGCTGGGTGAAGCGTTGCAGGCGGTTCAATTTGGTAACCCCGCTGAACGCAACGACATTGCGATGGGGCCGTTGATTAACGCCGCGGCGCTGGAAAGGGTCGAGCAAAAAGTGGCGCGCGCAGTAGAAGAAGGGGCGAGAGTGGCGTTGGGTGGCAAAGCGGTAGAGGGGAAAGGATATTATTATCCGCCGACATTGCTGCTGGATGTTCGCCAGGAAATGTCGATTATGCATGAGGAAACCTTTGGCCCGGTTCTGCCGGTGGTCGCATTTGATACGCTGGAAGAGGCTATCTCAATGGCGAATGATAGTGATTACGGCCTGACCTCATCAATCTATACCCAAAATCTGAACGTCGCGATGAAAGCCATTAACGGGCTGAAGTTTGGTGAAACTTACATCAACCGTGAAAACTTCGAAGCTATGCAAGGCTTCCACGCCGGATGGCGTAAATCTGGTATTGGCGGCGCAGATGGTAAACATGGCCTGCATGAATATCTGCAGACCCAGGTGGTTTATTTACAGTCTTAATGAGTGGAAGAGGCGGAGGTTTTTCCTCCGCCTGTGTGCGTCAGAGTTTAGCGAATTTTTCGAGGGTGCGAATGAGCTGTGTGACGAAGCCATATTCGTTATCGTACCAGGCGACCGTTTTCACCAGTTGTAAATCGCCCACGGCGGTAATTTCCGTTTGCGTGGCATCAAACACCGAACCGAAATGGCTGCCAATGATATCGGAAGAGACTATTTCTTCATCGGTATAACCAAATGACTCGTTATTGGTGGTTGCTTGTTTAAGTGCGTTATTCACCTCTTCGGCAGTCACTTTTTTTCCGAGAATGGACACCAGCTCAGTGACCGAACCTGTTTTCACCGGCACGCGTTGCGCATGACCTTTCAGTTTGCCGCTCAGTTCCGGGATCACCAGACCAATGGCTTTTGCCGCACCTGTAGTGTGGGGAATGATATTTTCTGCCGCTGCACGTGAAGCGCGTAGATCTTTACCTCGCGGACCATCCACCAGTGACTGAGTGCCGGTATAGGCATGAATGGTCGTCATCGTGCCGACTTCTATTCCGAAACTGTCGTGCAAGGCTTTGGCCATCGGTGCAAGACAGTTAGTGGTGCATGACGCCACGGAAACAATGGTGTCGTTGCCATCCAGTGTGTCGTCATTGACGTTATAAACGATGGTTTTCATTTCACCGGCAGGGGCGGAAATCAACACCTTCTTCGCACCAGCATCAAGGTGCGCCTGCGATTTCTCGGCGGAGGTATAAAAGCCAGTACATTCGACAATGATTTCTGCGCCTTTCGCTTTCCATGGAATATTTTTAGCCTCTTTTTCGGCGTAAACCGCGATACTTTTTCCATCAACGATAAGTGAATCTTCCGTAAAATCAACGCTCCAGGGGAACGGTCCGTAGTTTGAATCATGTTTCAACAGGTAGGCGAGAATTTTTGGGGAAGTGAGATCATTAATAGCAACAATGTCTATGTTGCTTTTGACTTCAAGTAATCGACGCAACACCAGTCGACCGATACGACCAAAACCGTTAATACCAACTTTACTCATGGTCTTCTCCTGTCAGGAACGTTCGGATGAAAATTGATCCTTTCCAGGCTTAGACCAGGATGGCGGGATGGGCAATCTACATTCTTGCCGTGAAACGTAACGTACTGAAAACGGGTGAACAATATTTAATGAAATTTTAAGAAAAGCTCGTTATGTTAACGGAAAATTATGTTAAAGCAGGAAATGTTATGGAAAGTAAATATTCAAGGTTACAAATCGGCATTCACTGGCTGGTCTTTTTGCTGGTTATCGCAGCGTATTGCGCAATGGAGTTTCGTGGTTTTTTCCCACGTGGCGATAGGCCGCTTATCAACATGATTCATGTTTCCTGTGGCATCTCAATTCTCGTGCTGATGGTTGTTCGTCTTTTGTTAAGGCTTAAATACCCAACTCCGCCGATTGTACCTAAACCAAAACCGATGATGACGGGACTGGCGCATTTGGGACATTTGGTGATCTATCTCCTGTTTATTGCGCTGCCAGTGATTGGTTTGGTGATGATGTATAACCGGGGCAACCCGTGGTCTGCGTTTGGTATGACAATGCCTTATGCAGCAGAGGCCAATTTCGAACGGGTTGATAGCTTAAAGTGGTGGCATGAGACGCTGGCGAATCTGGGATATTTTGTCATCGGGTTGCACGCTGCGGCTGCACTGGCACACCACTATTTCTGGAAGGACAACACACTTCTACGCATGATGCCGCGTAAACGTTCCTGAAGGATCTTTAAAGAAAACGCCTGTACTAAAACCGACCCGCGGTACAGGCGAAGAGTACGGGCCTACATCGGAAGCGCCTATTATATTTATTTGTATGACAAATAAAACCATAATCCTTGTCCATATGTCCATCTGGCTTATCTTTAATCAATTCACACGATCTTTGATCTCATCAACAGTATCAAAATAAACCAGCGTATAACGTTCAAATCGAACATAAGATTCGATAAACCATGGAGGTTATATGAAAAAACTGGCACTTATCTTGGTTATAGGAGCGCTTGTTTCCTTTTATGCCGATGCCGGGCGCAAACCCTGTTCTGGTTCGAAAGGGGGGATCTCACACTGTACGGCAGGCGGCAAATTTGTCTGTAATGATGGTTCTATTAGTGCATCGAAAAAAACATGCACTAACTGAAGTGTAAAAGGGGTGCCATGAGAAAATGAATCTGCTAGTCAGATGCGCGGGGAAAATCCCCGCGCTTGCCCTTACCTGGACGTGCAGGCCATGAGCGCAGCAACCTCCTTATCACCGTCCCGGAACCGCAGTTCGTAGAGCGTTTGTCGGGTCAGGAGTGTGAATGTCAGAATCGTAATGCAGATAATGAGCAGACACACCACCAGAGGGTTGTGCTTCATAGCCTTTCTCTTTGCCGGATGGCGGGTAAGAGGCTAAGATCTGAATTGCTAGGTTCATTCGTTGGCCTCGGTTTGTACTGACCCCAGAAAGTTGGACAGTTAAACACGAGGCATATAGGTCTGATTCCGATATTCAATTGGAGTCAGACCTTTTAATTTCAGGCTAATTCTTCTGCTGTTGTAG